>NZ_BAAGXC010000027.1:0-28582 GCF_054780035.1 Mariniluteicoccus endophyticus
ACCTCGACGCCTACCCCGAGACCGACGCGCCACCCCCGCGACCCACCCTCGATTGGGATGAGCCAGAATAGCCAGTTCCATCCGCGTCGTCTCAGCGGCCCACTAGGGCTCAACACTCCCCTGCACTCCCACGCTCGCTACACTCTCGAAGAGATTGGGGCGGCACTGGGGTACTTCACCTGGAATCGCACTCCGGCCAGCATGAGGCAGGGCGTCATGTTCGTCCGCGAGCACAACGTTGACGCTCATATGTCCACGTTGAACAAGTCGGAGTCCGAGTTCACGCCGACCACCATGTACCGGGACTATCCTCTGTCGCCCACGCTCTTCCACTGGGAGAGCCAATCTGGCACGTCCCTCTCCTCCCTCACGGGGCGCCGCTACATCACGCAGCGGGAAAACGGTTCGCAAGTCTTGCTTTTTACCCGCGAGCGCAAGGTGAACTCTTTCGGGAAGGGCGCCCCATACCTACTTCTTGGCCAGGCCGATTACGTCAGTCACGAAGGGGAAAGGCCTATTGCCATTACCTACGCGCTAGATAGGGCCATGCCAGCGGCCGTCTTTAACCGAGCTCGCGCAAACTAGTCGGCATACCGCCGGGATCACCAGCCGCCGCCACCGCCACCGCCGAAGCCACCGCCACCGGAGAACCCGGAGCCGGAACCGGCCTGTGACTCGTTCAACGCCTGCACCGACGAGTTCAACGAATCGGTCATGGACGACGTCAGCGCATCCATCGACCCGGCCATCGACGCGAAGCCGTAGTAGCCCATCGGCGAGACATACCAGTCGGTGTCCGGGTGATACATACCCTTGGCCTCGAGCTCCTGGAACACCTTCACCCAACGCTCGGCGACGCCGAACATGATCGCGTAGGGCAGGTAGCGGCTGAAGATGTCCACACCCTCCTCGAAACGGATCTGGTCGGCCTCGGCCGTCGTCAGGTACTGCCGGAAGCCCAGCGCCTGCGCCTGCACCGCCGAGCCCTCCGCCGTACGCGTGGCCATCTTCGCCGCCGTCGCCAGAACGCCGACACCGGCCAGCACGGGCGCGATGCCGAGCAGACCCCAGCCAAACAGCGCCAGGCCGAAGCCGAGCGCGACACCGCCGGCGATCAGCACCATGCCGAGGAACACCGCGCCGGCACGCGCCATCTTCGGGTTCTTCGCGAACCAGCCGCGGGCGTTCGTCACATGCTCGTACATCTGGTCGGGCGTGTCCTTCATCAGCGGCGCGTACGCCGGGTCACGCAGGTCGGCCGACGTCACCTGGTCACCGTGCTGGAAAAGGGTGTCGACGACCAGCTTCTCGTACGGCAGCAGCGGCTCACCGTTGGCGCGGCGGCTCATCGTCCAGTCGTCTTTGTCGTGCGACTCGATCTTCAGGTGGCCGCGCACGGCCAGGTCGATGATCGTCGCCGTCACGTCCTTGTCGTCGGCGCTGCCGTCGATGAGCGTGCCGATCTCACCGGGGCGCGCTCCCTTCGGTGGCTGGAACGCCACCGCCACCGGCGTACGCCGCCCCGCAGCCTTCGTCGCCGTCTCCGCACCGGCGGTCGGCGACAGGCCCGGGGTGAGGCCGGCGTACACCTCGTCGCGGCCCTTCGTGCGCACCCGGCGCGCGACCAGCGCCAGGGCGATCGCCGAGAACAGCGCCGTCGCCCCACCGGTCGCCGGCGTCAGCGGGAACATGTTTCCCAGGTGGTAGCGCTTGGTGAACGTCGGCGCGGCCGCCGGCGTGAACGAGCCCACCGGATAGGCGGCGACGACCTGCATCCCCACCTTCTTGCCGGGGTTGTCGACGGTGAACGTCGCCTTCCCGTCCTCGACGCGCGCCTGGCACGGCGTACGGAAGTCCTTGCCGGTGAAGCAGGCCGTACGCTGCGGCGCGGCCGGGCCGGTGACCGTCGCCGTCGCCTTCTGGACCGGAACCTCCCAGGCCGGGCCGAGCGCGTTCCAGTTCAGCTGGTCGGCGCCGTCGACGCCCGGCTGGACGATCCCGCGCACGGTGTAGGTGATCGTGTAGCGCTGCACGCCGGTGAACTTCTTGCCCTTCGTGCCGACGCGGACGACCGTGTGGCCGTTCTCGTGCTTGACCATCGTCGCGGTGTTCGCACCCGTCGAGCTCGTCACCGACTCGAGCTTCACCGGCAGCTCACGCCACTGGTCGGGGTTGTTCGGCACACGCATGCGCTCCGGCAACGTCACGAACGGGCCATGGCCCGGATCCTTCGCGAAGTCGAACGCCAGGTCGAGCTTGACTCGCGTCGTGCCGTCGGCGTTCGTGTCTGCCACGACCGTGTATTCCGGGATGCGCCACGACGACTTCACATCGTTGTCGTCGTCGTCCGCGTGGGCGGGCGCGGCCACCCCCATCGACAGCGGGACGAGCATCGCGATCAGGGCCAGGATCCTCAGCAGACGGGTGCGCATGAAGCCACCATACGTGCGGTAGGGACTACCCGTCCGTGACAGATGTCAGCGGTCCTCCCCACGGGCACGAATCGGTCCATGGGAGCGCGACCTGGCACCGATTCGTGAGACTTTCGCGCACGAATCGGGATTCGGTCACTGGGCCAGCGCCAGGACCTCCGCACCAGGGAGGGCCGCTAGGTCGCCACCACGGATGGCGATCTTCGCCCCTCGCACGCCGCCGCCGATGACCACCCAGCCAGCGGCGGCGACGCGCTCGTCGACCAGCACCGGCCAGTCGGTGGGCAGCCCGACGGGCGTGATGCCGCCGTGCTCCATGCCCGTGAGGCCCACGGCGGGGTCCATCGGGGCGAACGAGACCTTGCGGACGCCGAGGTGCTTCTTCACGACCTTGTTGACGTCCGCGCGATCGGTCGCCAGGACCATCACCGCCGCGAGCCGGGTCGTGTCGCCGCGGCGTCCCTCCACGACCACACAGTTGGCCGACTCGGCGGCATCCACCGCGTACGCCTCGCAGAACGTGGCGGTGTCGGCGAGCGTGGCGTCGATGGCGCACACGTACGCGTCGAGCCCGTCCGCGGCCCCGGCGACGGGCGCGGCGACGAGGTCGAGCGCGTCGGCCAGGGGCTTCCAGTCGAGGTTCCCGGGGAGCGTGTCCATGGGCCGAGGCTAGGACGCCCGAGACGGGCTGTGATGGGTGTTCACCCCGCGAGATGGTCCAGGAGCAGCCCGCTCAGCTCGGTCGTGGGTGGTGCCGCGCCCCTCGAGGGCCAGGTCTCGGCGTACCCCGTCGAGACCCGAAAGGAAGAGGGGTAGGGTCGCCGGGTGTCCAGAGTCCGAGCGATGCTGGCGGACACCACGCCGCTGAGAAACCCGCACTTCTCCCGCCTGTGGTACGCCAACATCATCACCGTCATCGGCGCCCAGCTCACGGTCGTCGCGGTGCCGGCGCAGATCTACGAGGTCACGAAGTCGTCGGGCTACGTGGGCCTCACCGGCCTGTTCGGGCTCGTCCCGCTGGTGATCTTCGGGCTGTGGGGCGGCGCGCTCGCCGACGTGTTCGACCGGCGCAGGCTGCTCATGGTGACCACGATCGGGCTCATCGCCATGATCTTCGGCATGCCGCGCGCGCTGTTCCCCGAGATCGCGCACGCCGTGTTCGGCGGTCCGGCCGGCGGCGGCCTGGCGTTCGCCATGCTATTCGCCGCCATCCCGACCGGCGCGGTCGCCGGCGGCATCCTGTCGGGCTGGGTCAGCCGCGTCGAGCGCCACGGACTCGCCGTGACCGTCTCGATACTCGTGTGGGGTCTGGCGATTGTCGGCTTCGGTCTCGCCCTGTGGCCGGCGGGCGGTCGTACGTGGCCCTGGCTCGCGGTCGCCGTGTTCTTCCTCGCCGTGGGCGGTGCGGCAGACACGGCCTCGGCCGCTTTCCGCACGACCATGCTCCAGACCGCCGCCAACGACTCCGTACGCGGCCGCCTTCAGGGCGTGTTCATCGTCGTCGTCGCGGGCGGCCCCCGTGTCGCCGACGTGGTCCACGGCGCGGCGTCCGACGCCGTGGGGCCGGTGTGGACCAGCGCGGGCGGCGGCGCGCTCGTCGTCGTCCTCACGCTCGTCGCCGTGGCCCTCGCACCGGTGTTCGTCCGCTATCGCGCGGAACGCTGAGACCCGGCGTACGCCGTGGGAGACTCGCCCCATGAGCGAGGCGAACCCCCTGTGGACCGGTGACGACGAGTACCTCCCCTCGCGGACGGTGACCGGCGCCGACTCCTACGTGGAGCAGTGGGTCCGCAACAGCGACCACGCCCGCTCCCGCGTCGCCCCCACGACCCTCGACTACGGCGACGGCGCGAACGAGCTGGTCGACCTGTTCGAACCGCGCGCCCCGCGCGGGACGGTGGTCTTCTTCCACGGCGGCTACTGGTCGGAGCTGGGCCGCCGCGACTTCTCCTACATCGCCCCCGAGCTCACCAAAGACAAGTGGCGCGTCGCGGTCGTCGACTACGACCTGGCGCCGTCGGTGTCGCTGACCCACATCGTCGACCAGGCCCGCCGCTCCGTTGCTGCCATCGCCCGCTCCACCGACGGCCCACTGGTCGTGACCGGTCACTCGGCCGGCGCCCACCTCGCCGCCATGGTCCACGCGACCGACTGGCGTGCCCTCGACGTCGACCCGCGGATCGTCGCCGGCATCGGCATGTCCGGACTCTATGAGCTCGAGCCACTGCTGGCCACGAGCGTCCAGAACGACATACGCCTCACCGGCGACGAGGTGGCCGCGCTCAGCCCCGCCCGCCTGCGCCCCCAGGTCGAGGCGCCGTTCGAACTGAGCGTGGGTGAGCTGGAGACCGGGGCTTTCCACGCACAGAGCCAACGGCTCGCCGATGCGTGGCCCGGGGTCGCCCGTCAGCCCCGGGCGCTGCCCGGGCACAACCACTTCACGATCTGCGACGAGCTGCCACGACTCGTCCAGGACGTCGCAGAGGACCTCGGCCTCTAGCGGGTGCACCGCGCGCCGCGCGCAGATGTCGCGTACGCCCGATCCTGCGGCACGGAGGTGGCGATGCAGATTGCCCGCCAACGCGGAGATGACGACCGGTGAGTTCCGCCCGCCACCTGACTCGCAGCCCTTAGAGGAAGCGGTTCAGGAAAGTACGCGTGCGCTCGTGCTGGGGATTCTCCAACACTTGGCTGGGCGGCCCGGTTTCGACCACGACGCCCCCGTCCATGAAAACGACCCGATCCGCTGCTTCCCGGGCGAAGCTGATCTCGTGGGTCACCACCATCATCGTGAAGCCCTGGTTGGCCAGATCACGCATCGCCGTCAGCACCTCACCCACCAGCTCGGGGTCGAGCGCGGACGTGGGCTCGTCGAACAGCAGCAGACTGGGACGAATGGCAAGGGCGCGTGCAATCGCCACCCGCTGCTGCTGACCTCCCGAGAGCTGCTTCGGATGAGTGCTCTCCCGGTCGGCGAGGCCCACCATCTGCAACAGCTCGCGCGCGTACGCGATCGCCTCGCTTCGAGAGACCCCGTGGAGACCGACGGGAGCCTCGATCAGGTTCTCCAGGACCGTCATGTGCGGGAACAGGTTGAACTGCTGGAAGACCATACCGATCTGCTGCCGCTGCTTGGCCGCCACCCGGTCCGACGCGACAGTCAGACGCCCGTTCTTCATGACGTAACCGATTTGCGTGCCGTTCACCACGATGGAACCAGAATCCATGCGCTCCAAGCCGTTCACACAGCGCAGGAACGTGGACTTGCCCGAACCCGAAGGCCCCAGGATCACGATGACCTCGCCCTTGTGGACGTCGAGGTCGATGCCCTTGAGGACCTCCAGCGACCCAAAGCTCTTGTGCACACCCCTAGCGGTGACCAGTGGCGTAGTCATGACTTTTCTCCAACGAGGTCGGGGTCCGGAGGAACGGGCGTACGCGAGATCACACGCCGCCGCCACCAGGCCTGGACGGACGCGGTCAGGGACGTGGGTCCGCCCGAGCCGCGCGAGTAGTAGTCCTCGATGAAGGACTGGATGATGTTGAGGATCGAGGTGATGAGGAGATACCAGAGGACCGCGACGATGAGCAGGGGAATGGTCTGGAACGTCCGGTTATAGACCGACTGCACCGTGTAGAGCAGATCGGCCATGGCGATCACCGACACCATCGCGGTGGCTTTCACCATGGAGATGAGCTGGTTGCCCGTCGGCGGGATGATCGAGCGCATCGCCTGCGGCAGGATGATCCGGCGCATCGCCCTTCCCTCGTCCATGCCGAACGCCTTGGCGGCGTCACGCTGGCCTTGGTCGACCGACAGCAGACCGCCGCGAATGATCTCGGCCATGTACGCGGCCTCGTTCAGACCGAGGCCAAGGATGGCGGCGGTCACCGGGGTGATGAGCTTGTTCGTCTCCAGGCTCCAAGTAGGGTCCGAGAAGGGCATCCCGATGTTGAAGCGCGGGATGAGTGCGGCCAGGTTGAACCAGAAGATGAGCTGCACCAGGAGCGGCGTACCCCGGAAGAACCAGATATAGACGCTCGCAACCGCGTTGAGGAGCCGATTCTGCGACATCTTCGCGATGGCGAGGATGACGCCCAGGATCAGGCCGAGGACCATCGCCACGGCGGACAACCAGAGGGTCGTCCACAGTGCCTTGGCGATGGAGGGAGCACGGAACCACGCGAACACCACGTCCCACTCGAAACGCGGGTTGGTGATGAGCAGTTTTGCGAGGAGCAGCACCACGACGAGCACCACGCCCCGCGCGACCCACTGGCCCCATCGGATCGGCGTGTGCGCGTGCGCGACATCGGCTCCCGAAGTCACGTTGTCATCGACGTCGGTGGCTGTCATGTCAGCTCTTCGCGAGGTTGAGGCCGGGCTTGGGAATCTTGTTGCCCTCGATGCCCCACTTCTTCATGATGGCGTCGTAAGTGCCGTCGTCGTAGAGCTTCTGCAGGCTCTCCTGCAGCACACCGGCCATGGGGGAACCCTTCTTGACCACCGCACCCTGATAAAGGGTGTCGAAGCCGTTGGACTTGCCCTGCCCCGCCAGCTCCAGCTTTCCGTTTGACTCCTTGACGAAGTACGTCAGTGGGGCCTGCGAGGAGAAGAAGGCGTCCGAACGGCCCGACTGCACCGACAGGATCGACTGCGGCTGATCCTTGAACGACATGACCTCGACAGCAGGCTTGCCGACCTGAACGCACTTGTCCGACTGCCCCTTGATGACCTTCTCCGCCGAGCCGCCCGCCTGCACGGCGATCTTCAGGCCGCAGGTCGCCTCGATGTCGGTGATCTTCTTGGGGTTGCCCGCTGGGACGGCGAAGACGACGAACTCCTGCACGTAGTCGACGAAGTCGTTGGATTTCTGGCGATCCTTGAAGTCGCCGACGGGCCCAAAGGCCAGCTGGTAGCGGTCGGCGGACAGGCCGGTGAGGATGCTCGAGAGACCGTCGACGGTCTGGCTCTCGATGGTGATCCCCCACATCTCGCCCAGCGCCTTGAGGAGGTCGGCGCTGGCGCCGGAGTGAGACCCGTCGGTCTGGATGATCTCGTACGGAGGGAAGGACCCGGAGTTCACGGCGGTGAGCTTGCCCGCCTTCTGGATGTCTTCCGGGAGCTTGGCGCGCAGTGCGTCGTCGCGCTTCTGCGTCGCGATCTCGGCACCCGTGTTCTGCTTGGGCGCATCGGCCTTGTTGACCTGGTCGGGGTCTTGGCTGGCGCAGGCCGACGTGAGCAGGAGGCCGAGGGAGAGGAAACAGGCTGGGAGCTTGCGGCGGGCGTTCATCTTGAACTCCTTCATTCAGCGAGGTGAGAGGACGGGATCGGCGAAACGGCGGTTGGCAAGGACGGGCAGTGCCGCCCGTGCCTCGATGAGGCGGCGGCGCTCAAGCGTGGAGAAGACCAACGCGGGCTGTTCTGCAGCGGCGGCCACGGTGACCCCCAGCGGATCTACGACCATGGAGCAGCCGATGTTGCGGGAGCTGATCTCGCCCGATGCGACGGCGTAGCAGGTGTTCTCCAGCGCCCTCGCCGTCACCATGACCTGCCAGTGCATCTCCTTGAGAGAGCCGCGTACCCACGCAGCAGAGATCAGCAGGGCGTCGGCCCCGCGCACGGCATGGATCCGGGCCAGCTCGGGGAAGCGCACGTCATAACAGGTCAGCAGACCGAACCGGAAGCCGTCGATGTCCACGAGGTCGGGAACGTCATCACCGGGGGTGACGTTGTCCGACTCCTTGGACGCGAAGGCGTCGTAGAGGTGGATCTTCGCGTACTCGGCAACGATCTGGCCCTTGTCCACGACGAGGAAGACGTTCGAGGCGTGGCCGTCGCCCCTGGGAACATGGACGGTGCATCCGATGGCGATCCCGCGGGTCTGCGAGATCTCACGAAGGCCCTCGACGAACGGTCCGTCGAGCGGCTGGGCCGTCGCGTTCGTGAAGTTCGGGTCGCTCGGATCGCGGGCGATGATCCCTTCCGGCGCGAGGAGAAGCCTCGCCCCACCCGCAGCGGCGTCGGCTGCGTACTGATCCACCTGCGCGAGGTTGTCCTGCCACGCGCGCAGCACCTGAACCTGCGCGATGGCGACGGTCATGGTGTCGGTCGAGGTCATGAGTTCTCCTGGATGTCGATGGGAAAGAGATCGTCGAGTTCGGGGACGGAAGACGCGATTCCCTGGTCGACGAGTTGGTGTCCGAAGTCGGTGAACATGGCGCGATTCGCCTCAAGCCCCTGCGCGTTCCAGTCACCCAGGACCGCACCCTGCCGCAGCGCTGGGAACAACCACGGGGTGGTATCGGCGTAGCGCTTTCGCTTGCCGTCCCAGATGACCCACGAATCGTCAAGAGCCTTGGACACGAGGTGGGCGAGGTCCGGTCGCAGACGTTCGGTACGCCAGCCCAGGACATGCATGCCGGGAACGTGACCCCGCCGGAAGAACCACTCCCCCTCCGCCTGGACGAGGTCCGGGTACAAGGGCCGCCACGGCGAGCCGCCATCGAAGTAGCCGGGCGGCATGAAGGGGGTAAGCACGGCGGCGAGCTCGCCGCTGCCCAACATCTCGACGAGGGGGCGTTCCTGCGGGTCGGCCTCGATGTGTCCGGGTACGCCGTAGCCCTGAAGCCGGTCCTGAACCGGATGGTCCTCGGTGAGGCGGCCGGGGACCCAGCGCACCGAGTCGATCGGGAGGCCGTCGTCAACGAGTGCCGCCCGCGTCCACGTGTTTCCCGAGTCCGGCCAGCCGGTCAAGCCGATGGAGAGCCCCTTGAGGTCGGCGGCCATGGTGTAGTTCGACTCACGATTGACTACCACGCACCTGTGTCGGAACCCTCGCATCATCAGGTGAGGGACAGCCGTCACCCGATCGTCGCCGCGCCCCCTCGCCAGCCAGTACTGAGCCATGGACAGCTCTGCCACATCGAAGTCCTCGGCACCATACGGCACCAGGGGGGAGACGCGCTCAACAGCAAGGTTGACCCCCAGACGTTCGAACCCGGAGAGGTCCACCTCACCCAGAAGGAGCGGGGTGAGGTAGTCCCAGTCGCGGACAGCGACGCGCAGTGTGGTCACGAAACTCTCATTCCTTCGCCGGGAGATGCCCACCATACGTACAGGAGAGATGTATAGACAATAGCCTTTTGTTACTGTACATTATTTGGGATGAACGACGTCCCACGCGTGGCCCCTGAATGGCTTTCCGCTCGCCTGTCGGATCGCTCAGCCAGCGCGATCGCTGCGGAGGTGGGACAGCTGATCCGCCACGAGGACATTCCGGTGGGAGCCCAACTTCCAACGGTCCGCGCCTTGGCAGACACCCTGCGGGTCAGTCCCGCAACCGTCTCATCGGCATGGCAGCAACTGCGAGCCCAAGGACTGCTTGTCGGAGCCGGACGGGGTGGGATGCGGGCCGCTGCGGAAGCCCACACCCCTCGCCCCGAGCGGTACGAGTCGGAGGGAAACTACGGGGACAATTACATCCTCGATCTGAGGCTGTCGGTCCCGGACCCCGCGCTTCTTCCGGACCTGATCCACTACCTCCACCGGAGCGATTTCGTTGACGGGCTCAACGGTTACGACCGGACCTCGATCCTGCCGAGTCTGGCCGAGGCGGTCCAGGACCGGTGGCCACGTACGCCACGCGCCATGATGGTCACCAATGGCGGCTATGAGGGACTCATGTTGGTGGCCCACACCTTCATTCGTGCGGGAGACCCCGTGCTCGTCGAACGCCCCAGTCCGCCCCGGCTTCTGGACATCGTCGAGCAGGCAGGAGGCAGGCCCGTGCCTGTGGACCGCGACGAGGAGGGAATCGTCCCCTCCTCCTTGTCGGACGGACTGAGACGCCGTCCTTCTGCCCTTGTGCTTCAGCCCGGGATCCAGAATCCCGACGGACGCATCATGACTCCCGAGAGACGCGACGAGCTGGCGAGCCTTCTGTCCGGAACACGGGTGCTCGTCATCGAGGACGACGGCCTCGGGTTCCTTGCCAGCTCCGCACCGGCAACGCTCGCGGAGCCGCTACCCGACCAGGTGATCCACGTCCTGTCGTTCTCCAAGTCCCACGGCCCCGACCTCCGCATGGCGGTCGTCGAGGGCCCGCGGCGTGACATCGATCGTGTGCAGGCCTTCCGTCGATTCGGTTCGGGATGGACCAGCCGACCGTTGCAGCAGGCTCTCGCCCTGATGCTGCGCGACCCCGGGTGCGACGAGGTCGTCGCGCATGCACGGAAGGTCTACGACCAGCGACGCGATGCCCTTCGTGCGGAACTCGCGCAGCGGGGTGTGCCCGCCGACGGAGCCGGATTGGACCTGTGGGTACCTGTACACAACGAGCAGTACGCGCTGGTCACGTGCGCAGCTCATGGGCTCGCCGTAAGTTCCGGGTCCCGGTTCACCGGCCCAGATGGGCCACCGCACATCCGCGTCTCGACGAGCCAACTTGCGACAGATCAAGCCGCGTCGGTGGCCGACACGCTGGCGCTGGCGACCCGGGCCGCTGAACCCCGAGTCGGGTAACCACCGACTGGCCGTCTCGTCAGAGACGAACCGCCAGGCTCGCCCTCGGCTCATGGACGGTCGGAACGACAATCTGGTCAGGGACATCTCCGCCAGCGATGAGAGTGAGCAGTGCTTCGGCACTCCGCCGGCCCATCTCGTACGCATCTTGACGTACGACACTGACGCCGGGCCGGACCAGCGCGGGCCAGTCGGCGTCGGAGAACCCGAACAGCGACACGTCCTCGGGCACGCGTACGCCCAGCTGCTGGAGTGCGCGATAGGTGGCGAGGGTCTGATAGGAATCCGCGGTGAAGAAAGCCGTGACGCCGTTGTCGAGAAGCGTCCGCAGCCCGTCGACCTCGTCGGGGGCAGCGAAGTCCAGAAAGAGCACTCGCTCGGGCTTCACATCGTGCCCCGCGGCTTTGAGCGCGTCCTGATAGCCCTGAGCGCGGGCCGTCGACGGCCGTCGGGCGCCGCCGAACTCGAGCCCGCCCTCGCGCTGGTTCAGCGAGACGGGCTCCTTGGGCTGGATAGACCCGATGAGTCCGATCTCTACGTGCCCCAGCTCGACCGCCCGCCCCACAGCCTTCCGTGCCGCCTCCCGATTGTCCGCTACCACTCCGGGCACGCCGGACAACTCGCGGTCGAATGCAACCAGCGGCGTGCTCTCCGCCACCGCCGTCAAGTGCTCGGGACGCCCGGTCAGGACCGGGGACACGATGATGCCCTCGACGCCATGGGACATCAGTGCCTGTATGCCGGACTGTTCCTCGGTGAGCCGCTCGTCGCTGTTCACCAGCAGCACCTGGTACTCGGCGGCCTCCATGACGTCACAAATTCCACGCATCGCGGCGGAGAAGACTCCGTCGGAGATGTCACCGCACACGAAACCGACCATGTGCGTACGCCCGCTCCGCATGCTGCGGGCCACCCGGTTCGGCTGGTAGTCCAGTGCCGCCGCAGCCTCGAGCACTCGTTGGCGTACCGAATCGCTGGCGTACCCGTAGCCCCCGAGCACGCGGGAGGCCGTCGCCCGCGAGACACCGGCTCTCTCGGCGACATCCGTGATTGTGGCGCCCAACTTCACCGGCAGGGTCCCCTTCGCCTAAGTCTCCAGATCTGCGATCCGGTTGCGGAACCCGTCCCAACCCCAGTGAACCGCGGCGGCCAGTGCGGCATCCTGCACCCCGAACCCCTTGCTGTGGAAGCAGCGTAGTCCGTCCGGCAGCGGAGTTCCGGACAACACGTCCTGCATCATGACGACCCGGTCGCGGGACAGCCCTGCCTCCCACCCGGCGACCACGGGTCCACAGTCGTCGTAGGCCACCGGCTGGTCGACCACCACCAGCGAGCTCGCGAGGGTCACCTCGGTCCCGACCTCGTCGCGTCCGGTCTCGTAGGAGCCCATCGTGGCGACCACCCGTGCCGAATCCAACCAGCCGAGCTCGATGACCGGCTCGGTGCTGCTGGTACAACACGCCACCAGGCTGGCACCTCGGACCGCGGCCTCGGCCGACTCGGCCACCGTGGCAAGTCCCGCTTCTATCCGCGGGTCGCTGGGACTCCACATGCGTACGTCGGTGATACCCCACGCCTCGCGCGCGAGTCGCACCACGGCCTGTCCCTGCGGCCCCGCACCCAACACGGCCAGCGAGGTGTCCGGCGTCGGATGGCCCAGCACCTGCAGTGCGGCGACCACACCTCCAGCGGTGCGAAGCGTGGTCACCATCGTGCCGTCAAGGACCGCCAGAGGGACACCGGTGTCCGCGTCCTGCAGCACGGTGACCGCTTGTACCGAGGGAAGTCCGCGGGCACGGTTGCGCGGTTCCTGAATGCCGATCTTGAACGCTGTCCCGACCCCTTGGATGCGGGCTCCATGGGCGAACAGCAGCTGCCCGTCGGGAGCGTTGCCACCCCCGTAGATCAGCTTCGCCCGGTCGGTGTCGGCATTCCGGTACGCGAACAGCTGGGTCTCGATGACCTGCGCGGCCGTCAACGCCCCGAGGACCTCCTCGGCGCTCAGCTGCCTCATGACGCCACCCTCCGCAGGAAGCTCCGCGTCCGTTCCTCGCGGGGACTGCCGAACACCTCGGACGGCGGGCCGCCCTCGACGATCTGACCGCCGTCCATGAACACCACGCGGTCGGCGACTTCGGACGCGAAACCCATCTCGTGGGTGACCACGACCATCGTCATCCCGTTCTCGGCCAGGTCCTTCATGACCTCGAGCACGTCACCGACCAGTTCCGGGTCCAGCGCAGAGGTGGGCTCATCGAACAGCATCAGCTCCGGATCCATCGCCAGGGACCGCGCGATCGCGACGCGCTGCTGCTGTCCGCCGGAGAGCTGGGGTGGATGAGCGTTCGCCTTCTCCGACATGCCCACGCTCTCCAACAGCTCCATCGCTCGCCTACGCGCGATCTCGCCCGAGCGTCCGGCCACCATCTGGGGAGCCATCGTGATGTTCTCCAGCACGGTCAGGTGCGGAAACAGGTGGAAGTTCTGGAAGACCATGCCCATGCGGCGACGCTGCGCCGCAAGCTTCTTCGGTCCGATCTCGCGCAGGTCTTCCCCGCGCCACTCGAAACCGATCGGGTCGCCCTCCAGGTGGACGAATCCCGAGTCGGGGATCTCCAGCCGGTTGATACATCGCAGGAGCGTGCTCTTGCCCGAACCGGACGGGCCGATGACACAGTGCACCTGACCCCGTTCAACGTCGAGGGACACCCCGTCCAGGACGAGGTTCGTGCCGAACGACTTACGAAGTTCCTCGACCCGCAGCAGCGGCCATTCACTCATCGCCCTCTCCTTTCAGCTCGGCGCGGGCAGCTCGGGGGGAACGGACCTCGGGCACTATCCGGAACTGTCTTACGTTCAGCGCCTTGCCTGTCTTCATGCTGGACTCGACCATTTGCTGGATCAGCGTGAACAGCGTGGTCAGGACCAGGTACCACAACGTGGCCACCAGCAGCAGCGGAATCGTCTGATAGTTGCGCGAGTAGATCATCTGCGCGCTGTAGAGCAGGTCAGGCGTGGCCAGAACGCTCACCAGCGAGGTGAACTTCAGCATCGAGATGATGTCGTTACCGATGGGCGGGATCACGATCTTGAGGGCCTGCGGGAGCACGACCTTCCGGGTGATCTGGCCATCGGTCATGCCGAGCGAGTGGGCGGCCTCGGTCTGCCCCTTGGGTACAGCCATGATGCCTGCGCGGATCATCTCCGCCGCGTACGCCGACTCGGTCAGGGCCAGTCCGAGTATCGCAGCGGTGAACGAGGAGATCAGCGTGTTCGTGTCCCACTGGCCCAGAGTGGGGCCGCCGAACGGAACCCCCACTCTGAGCTGGGGGATGAGGGTGGCGAGGTTGAACCAGAACACCATCTGAACCAACGGCGGAACTCCGCGGAAGAACCAGATCCACAGCCAGCTGACACCGTTGAACAACGGATTGGCACTGAGCCGCATGATGGCGATCACCACGCCCAGGGCCAGGCCGATGACCATCGCCAGCGCAGTCAGCTGGAGCGTCACCCCCAGGCCGCTCAGGATCTCCGGGTGGAAAAGGTAGGCCATTACCATGTCCCACCGCATGTTCTCGTTGGTCAGCAGAAGCTGGAGGAAGGCCAAGATCAGCAGGATCACGATCGCCCCGCCGATCCACCAGCTCGGATGCCGGAGAGCGACCACGCGGCGAGCTGCCAGCCCGCTGCGCGGGATTCCCGTACGTTCCGCGGTGGCCGCCGTTTCGGATGATGTCCTGCTCATGTCAGCCCTGGGGGTTCTTCTCGGTCATGAGCAGCCCCTTGTCCAGGTCGCCCTGGTTAGAGACTCCCCAGTCCTGTCGGATCTTCTTATAGGTGCCGTCGTCGATCATCGACTGCACGGCAGCACGCACGGCGGGACCGAATTCGCTGTTCTTCGGCAGGCCGAGACCGTTGTACGCTGCGTCCACCAGCAGGGACGAGACCTCCAACTGGCCGGACTGCTTCGCGGCGTACGCGAGCTTGCCCGAACCTGCGGCGACGAGATCGACGCGGCCGGAGTTGACGGCCATCTCTGCCGCAGGCTGGTCCTTGAACTGCTGGACGTTCATCGGGTTGCCGCGGCACAGCTTCTCGTTGTTCTCGGTGAGGTACTGGTACTCCCAGGCTCCGGTGAGGACGGCGACGCTTCGTCCACACGCGTCCTCGGCCGCGGTCACCTTTACCGCGTCGTTGCCCTTCTTCCAAGCGAAGGCAGTGCCATCCTTCTGCAGCGGTACGAAGTCGATCGACTTCATGCGCTCGTCAGTGACGCCGAGCGATGCCACGGCCAGGTCATAGCGGCCGTTGCCGAGCCCCGGGAGGATGGCATCGAAGCCGGAGGGCTGGTAGTCGAATTGCACGCCGGACTTGGCAGAGATGACCTTGGCCATGTCGACGGCCCATCCCTTGACCTCATTGTTCTCGACGTACTCCTCAGGGGCCCAGTCGCCGAAGACGGCCACCTTGGCGCCACCCTTGTACTTCTCCGGAACAAGCTTGGCCACCTCGGGGTCGAGTGCCACGGACGGCGCCGCCGAACCGGGGGCGGTTGTCCCGCCCGTCTGCGGGGAGGGCGCTCCTCCGCCGCACCCTGCCATCGCCAGACTCAGCACGGTGGCTGCCGTCAGGAACTGGAATTTCGTCTTCATTGCTGACTCCTTTGTCTTGTTTGGGCTACAGATGAGGGGTCTGTCTCTCGTGGGATCAGACGGCTGGCTCCCGCAGGGAACGGCTGTGTCCGAAGCCGCCCAGCGAACCGCACACTCCTGCCGCCACCTCGGCGGCGCGGGCGAGATAGGCCTCCGGATCCTCGCGGCGAACAAGGCCCACGAGTACGCCGGCGATGTAAGCATCGCCTGCGCCGAGGGTGTCGCGGACTTGCACGGGATGCGCCGAAGCGGTGAAGACACCGCCGGCGGTGGCATGGACCGCTCCTTCGGCACCGCGCGTGACCGTGGCGCTCAGTGCGCCCCCAGCAACGACGCTGCGGACGAACTCCGCGGCTGCCTGCTGTGAGGTCGCACTGCCGGAGAAGAAGGCGTGCCTCACGTGGGGAAGCAGGCGCAGGCAGTACGCGTCGCCGATGTGAGTGTCGAAGTCGAACGACACCTCTGCGTGTCGGCGAAGTTCCTCCACCTCGTCCTCCAGTCCGGACGAATAGCTCGTATGGAGGATGCGCGCCGCCGGCAGTTCACCGACCCACCCCGGCTCGGGCCGGAAGCGGCTGACGCCGCGGTCGAAATCGCCGAAGAGACGTTCCCCGTCGGTCCGCGTGATGTCGGCGTACCCGGTGCGCCCCTGACGGGTGACGACGCGGGACACGTCCACACCCTCATCCCTCGCTGCCCCGAGCACCCACGCACCCTCGACGTCATCTCCGACGGAACCTACGTAGGCGACCTCAGCACCGAGTCGTGCCGCCTGGACCGCCACATTGAGGCAGTTCCCGCCGGGACACATGAGGCCCTCATCGAGGTACCTGTCGATGATGTTGTCGCCCACGCAGAGCACGTCCTCCATCAGTATTCGACCTTCCACATGTAGCGACGACCGAGCAGCGGGCGGCCGCTGGTCTCCTCCACGCACTGGGCCAGACGCGCGATCAGCGAGCTGTTGTAGATCAACGACCCAACGACCGCCCGGTCCTCCGCGGCCACCCCGGTGAGGGGGAAGTCGCGGGAGTCGAAGATCTGCGACTCGGGGTTGTAGCGGTCGAGGAAGGTCTTGGCGCGTCGGGCGATGTCCTCGGTCTGGTCCTCGCCGACGAACATCACGACGGGGGTCTTACCGTCGATGACCTCGAAGGTGCCGTGCAGGAAGTCGTTGGCCCCGATCGCGACGGCATCCTGGTTCTGCATCTCCTGCAGATAACAGGCGGCGAACGTCTGTGCGGCACCCTCGTTCGGACCGGAGGCCAGGACGTAGACGCAGCCCTGGTCGCTGATGGCCTTGGCGGCAGACTTGAACTTTTCGTCGAACGCCTCGTTCACCTCACGGAAGGCGGCTCCTGAGGCGGCAAGGCCGGCAATGCGCTTTTGGGCATCGGGGCACACGCCTTGGGCAGCAAGCAGCTCGTACGCGATGACGGCGAGCAGGACCTGCTTGGCCTCGACACCGGTGTGGGAGACGACCGTCTCCGCGGCACGGCCGCACACGCTGTCGGCGAGTGCGGAAACCAGGAGGACCGGAGCACCCTTGGACTGCGCCCACTCGATCGCACCAGCGGTTTCCTGCGTGCCACCGAACGTGCTCGAGGCGATCACGATGGAGTCCGGGCCGACCAGACGGGGAGCCCGTGCCACGAACTCCTGAGAGTTGAGCACAACGGTGGGGATCTCAGACTGTTCCAGCAGGAAGCGCATCGCACTGAACATGAACAGGGAGCCACCGCAGCCCACGAGGTAGATCACCTTCGTGGTGGGCCTCAGTGCTTCCCTCACAAAAGCCCGGACATCTTTCAGGGTCTGTCCACTGGCGGCCTCTCGGACGTCCGACTCCATGGTCGGCTGCATGCCCACGACACCCTGACCAGGTGCAGTGCGGGGTTCTTCACTCATGGATCCTCCACGTCATGTGAGATCGTTCTCAGGTTGTTCAACCATGGGTTCTTGGAGAACTCTTGTCAAGACTTCATCGCCGATGATTCGAAACGTGGATGTCGAGGAACCGGCCCGCACCCCTTGCCGACGAATGGGCGTGAGGAAGGGATCGGTGACGGGTTCGGTTTAGGCCGCGAGTGTGAGCGGCTCGGCTAGCGTGGTCCCGAACTCGATGGGCGTCAAGCCGCCGAGGGCGGCCTGGGCTCACTCGCGTTGGTATTGCCGCTCGATCCAGACGACGATGGCGGGGCGAAGGTCCTGCAGGTCGCCCATCGCCGCTGGTCGAGCACGTTGGTCTGCAGTAGCGACCAGGAACTCTCCATGGCCGCGTTGTACCTGGCGGCGCCAACTCTGCCCATCGATCCGACATGTCGTGGGCGCTGCCGACCCGCCCACGACGCGCCGGACGGGTTGATTCCGGCGCGTCGGCCGGGCACCGTGGACGCCATGCCCCGCAGCACCCCGCGCCGACCGTCGGCCCTCGGCTGGCGCCACCGCACCGCGGCTCGCATGCGCGGGCTCGTGACACCCGAGCCCACCGAGATCATCCCCGAGTACGCGCACGAGGACACCGAGTCGAAGAAGGCGCTGCGCGTCCTCGAGCTGGCCATGGAGGTCTCCGACATCCTCCTGTCCACCGGGGCGTCGGCCAACGACGTCACCGTCACCGTGCGCAAGATCGCCCGCGCGTACGCCCTGCGCGCCGTCCAGGTCGACGTCACCTTCACCTCCATCTCCCTGTCGTGGCACCGCGCCGAGCGCGAACCGCTCACCACGTTGCGCGTGATCCGCTCCCGCACCGTCGACTACTCGCGGCTGCAGAAGGCCTACGACCTCGCCCACGCCATCGAGACCGGACGCCTCGACCTCGACGACGCTGAACGAGAGCTGCGGCGCGTACGCCGTGTCCAGCGCCCCTACCGGCGCTGGGTCGTCGTGGGCTCCTCCGGTGTCGTGGCAGCCGGCGTCTGCCAGCTCTTCGGCGCCACCGCCCTGGTGACCGTGCTGGCGTTCCTGTCGTCGTGTCTGGTTCACCTGACCCTCGACTTCCTGTCGTCGAAGGACCTGCCGACGTTCTTCTGCCAGGCCGTCGGCGCCGCCATCCCCACCAGCCTCACCCTGCTGGTCGAGTGGCTGCAGGGCCGGGGCGTCTCATGGCTCGCCGAGACCAGACCCACGCTCATCGTCGCCGCGGGGATCGTGCTGCTCCTCGCCGGCATGTCGACCGTCGGCGCCGCACAGGACTCGATCGACGGTTATTACGTGACCGCGTCGGCACGCGCCTTCGAGGTCGTCATGCTCACCCTCGGCATAGTCGCGGGCCTGATCGCCGTGCTCCGACTGGGCAAGTCGTTCGGGCTGACGGTCTACCTCGGCGCCGGGGCGCCGGTGCTCGGACCAGTGCCGGGACAACTCATCGGCGCCGTCGTCATCTCGGCGGCGTTCGCCGTCGGCTGCCACGCCGGGCCGCGGACGGTCGTGCTGTGCGCGGGCATGGGGCTCGTCGGCTGGCTCATGTACATGGCCGGCACCCTGCTCACGTTCGGCCCCGTCGGCTCCAGCGCCATCGGCTCGCTCGTCGCAGCCGTCATCGCCACGACCATCGCCGGTCGACTGAAGGTCCCCTCGCTGGCGCTCATCACCGCCGGCATCGTCCCGCTCATGCCCGGCTCGATGGTCTATCGCGGCACCCTGCTGATGACCGAGGCCGGCACGGCGTCGGACACCGTCGCAGGCATCATGATGCTGCTCAACGCGGCCGGCGTCGGACTCGGGCTCGCCGCCGGGACCTCGCTCGGCACCTTCCTCGCCCGGCCCATCTCCGAGCGCCCGAAGCGTACGCGCCGCCGCCTCACCTGATCGCCGCTCCCTTGCTCCGACGGCACACGGGGCATGGCCGTTAGGATCGGCCCGTGATCACCGCAGCTGCAGACGGATCCGCCCTCGGCAACCCCGGGCCGGCGGGCTGGGCCTGGTATGTCGACGACGGGTGCTGGGCCGCCGGCGGCTGGAAGCACGGCACCAACAACATGGGCGAGCTCATGGCGGTGCTCGACCTGCTGCAGCAGACGGCGCATCTCGACGAGCCGCTGCACGTGCTGTGCGACAGCCAGTACGCGATCAACGTCATCTCGAAGTGGACGCCCGGCTGGAAGCGCAAGGGCTGGAAGAAGGCCGACGGCAAGCCCGTCATGAACGTCGAGCTGGTCAAGGCCCTCGACGAGGCCATGCAGGGTCGCGAGGTCACGTTCGAGTGGGTCAAGGGCCACGCCGGCCATGCCATGAACGAGGCCGCCGACCACCGTGCGCGGAACGTGGCGCTGGCGTACCAGCAGGGCAAGGACCCTGAGCGCGGGCCAGGCTTCGCCGACTCGTCGGTCGACCACCCCGTGGCGACCGTGGGCGCGATGCAGCGCGACCCCGACCTGTTCACCGACGACCCCGACGACGAAGAGGCCGAGCAGCAGGAGCTGTTGTTCACCGGCGAGGCGACCGCCGACCCGGCCGACGACGACCTGTTCCCCGGTTCCGACCGCGACCTCGTGATCTCGCTGGAGAAGTCGCTGCTGACCGATGAGGTGCGCTCCGACCGCGGCGAGGTCGCCGCGCTGCTCCACGACGACTGGTACGAGATCGGCGCGTCCGGCCGGCTGTGGACCCGGGCCGAGATGCTCGCCGAGATCGGCCCGCTGGCCCAGCCCGTCGAGTGTGACGTCATCCGCTGCACGCCTCTGGGCGCTGACGAGATGCTGCTGCTGTGGCGCTCGGTGAGCGGCGACGACTCGGCGCTGCGCACGTCGCTGTGGGTACGCGTCTCCGGCAACTGGCGGCAGCGCTTCCACCAGGGCACGCGGGAGGGCTGAACCGGCGGGTCAGCTCTGGTGCCCGGCTTCCTCGGACCCGGCGGCGCTGTCTTGATGCCACGTGCTGCGCGGGGCCGCGTCGCGCGATACCGCCGCCCAGGTGCTTCATCGCGCGGCGGTGCGCGGAAGAGCACGACACCACCACCAGACCGCGATCCCGCGGCGAGGGGAGGTCGCGGTTCGGATGTGGGTCTCGCCCTCCGACGGAAACGTTCGACGTGCTCCCGTCTGCCTGGACAGGGCAGGAACGGGGCCATGGATCATGTCTGCGGCTCGTTCTCGGCCCGGACCACCTGAAGGAGGGCCACCGGGTCGCTGGCGCTGCGCGCCTCGGGCAGCCGGATCCCCCGCCCCGACAAGTACGCCCGCGTACGCCGGTGGGCCCTCAGCCGCTGCCACGCCTCCGGGATCGGCTGGACCATCGTGTGGCTGTTGTGGCGGAAATTGACACCCCAGACGGCGATGATCTCGGACCACAGGAGTTGCTCGGGTTGCCCCAGACAGCTGAAGCGGATCCCGTCGCGGTCGACCACGACCCGAGGCGGCCACACCAGCCGCTTGCCGAACAGGAGCGCTGCGGAGCCGAAGAGCGTTCCCACGAGACCGAAAACGACCGCGCGCCACTCGGGGATCGTCACGATCAACCCGACGCACGGGAGCGAGAAGAACACGCTGGCCACGAACAGGAGCCCCGACCTCAGGCGTCCGGCCACGACCTCGGTCCGCCCGTCGCGTCGGATCGCCTCGAGGTGTCGCTCCAACCATCGCTGCGACCGAGAACTCATGCGGGCGACGATAGGGGCGCACGGTTCAGCGCGGGGCCCACCGCCCGGCGGCGTCGACGAGGGCGCGGGTCAGGTCGTGGGCTGGTCCAGCACTGCGAGACCGTCGTTGGGTTCCTGCGGGGGCGCACCCCGCGTACCCATCCGCTCGCGGAACTTCTCCACCAGCTCGTACAGCACGGGCACGAGGATCAGCGTCAGCAGCGTCGAAGAGACCAGGCCGCCGATGACGACGATGGCCAGCGACTGGGAGATGAACACGCCACCACCGGTGAGGCCGAGCGCCATCGGGGTGAGCGCCATGACCGTCGCCATGGCGGTCATCACGATGGGCCGGAGCCTGAGTCGGGCACCGTGGAGCAGGGCGTCGTCGATGCTGGCGCCCTCGTTGCGGTAGTGGTTCACCAGGTCGATGAGCACGATGGCGTTGGTGACCACGATGCCGATCAGCATCAGCAGGCCGATCATCGCGGGCAGGCCCAGCGACGTGTTCGTCGCCAGCAGCAGCCCCACCGCGCCGGTGGCCGCGAACGGCACCGACACCATGAGGATCAGCGGCTGGATGAGCGACTTGAACTGGGCCACCATCACCATGTAGACGATCGCGATCGCCACGAGCATCGCCAGCCCGAGCTGGGCGAACGCCTCCTCCTGGTCGGCCGACACGCCACCGATGGTCGCGATCGTGCCCGACGGCAGCTGCAGCTCGTCGACACCCTTCTTCAGCGCGGCGGTGGTGCCGCCCAGGTCACCGGCGGCGGGCACGCCCGACACGACGACCGTGCGTACGCCGTCGGTGCGGCGGACCGACGACGGCGTCTTCACCTCGACCACGTCGGCGACCTGCTTGAGCTGCACGGGGGCACCCTTGGCGTTCTTCGCCGCCTCCTGCTTGGCCTTCGTGGCGGCCGCGTCCCGGCGGTTCTTCGCCAGGTCGGCCTCCTGCTCGTTCAGCTTCGACAGCGACTCGTCGACGTCGGAGAGCTGCTCCTGCATCTTGGTGACCTGCTCGCGCAGCTGGGTGACCTGCTTCTTCTGCGCCTCGGCCTGGGCCGCCGCCTGCGCGGCGGCCTGCTGGGCCTGCATGCGCTGCAGCTCCGTCGGGTTCGTCGGCATGGTCGGCTGCGGCGCGGCAGCCGCCGACTCGGCCTGACGCAGCTGGTCCTGCATGTCGGAGATCTGTTTGGCCAGGTCCGTACGCGACTTCTGGGTCTTGTCGCGCTGCTCGGCCAGCTGCTCCTCCGACTTGGCCATCTGCTCGTCCTGCTTGGCCTCCTGCTCAGCGGTCATCTCGTCGGAGATCGCCTGCTTCGCGTCGGCGTCCTGCTTCTGGGTGACTGGCAGGACGAGGTTCTCCAGCTCCTCCTTCGTCTTCACCGACCGCGAGCGCAGCATGAGGTCCTGCGTACGCCGGTCGATGGTGACCGTGCCGAGCTTCTGACCCTTGATGGCCTGCGTCGCGGCCTGGCCGACGGTGCCCTGGTTCATGCCGAGCCGCGCTGCGTCCTCGGCGCGCACGTTGACCTGAAGCACGCTCTGCTGCTCCGTCAGGTCGGACTTGGCCTGCGACAGGCCCGGCGTGCGGTTCATCAGCGCGATGACCTGGTCGGCGGCGCGGGCGAGGTCCTCCTCGTCCTGGCCCTGGATCGACACGTCGACCGTCGAGGACTGGCCCATGCCACCGCCGGCGGGGAACTCGACCTCGCCGACCGAGTCGCCGAGCTTCGCCATCTCGGCCTCGAGCGAGGCCTGGACGGCCTTGGTGTCGGAGCCGTCCTTGAGCGTCACCGAATAGCTGGCCTCGTTCGTGCCGGAGACGCCGCCGAGCATGGCGGCCATCTGGCTGCCGCCGATGCTCGCCTGGTAGGTCTCGACCTGCGGGTTGCGACCCAGCACCTCTTCGACTTTCTTAGCGGCGACGTCGGTCTCGGTCAGGCTCGTCCCCGCCGGCAGCTTCTGGGAGACCTGCAGAGTGTTCTGACCCATGTTGCCCATGAAGTCGGTCTTGAGGGTGGTCGCGGCGGCCATCGTGCCGCCGAACAGCAGCACCGCGACCAGCAGGGTCACCAGCGGGTGCCTCAGCGAGACCCTGAGGAACGGCAGGTACGCGCGCTGCAGCCACGTCTCCTTCGACTCGTGCGACTCGCGCTTGGCCGTCGCATCGGGGTCGGCGGCGGCCTTCGCGCGCGCCCTGCGGCCCGGCTTCATGAACCAGTACGCGAGCACCGGCACGATGGTCAACGCGACGACCAGCGAGGCCATCAACGCCATGGTGACCGTCAGCGCGAACGGGCGGAACAGCTCACCGGTCTGGCCGCCGACCAGCGCGATCGGCGCGAACACGGCGACCGTGGTGATGGTGGAGGCGGTGATGGCGCCGGCGACCTCGCGTACGGAGTCGATGATCGTGGCGACGCCGAATTCCCCGCCGAGCTCCTTGTGGCGCTCGATGTTCTCGATGACCACGATGGAGTCGTCGACGACGCGGCCGATGGCGATGGTCAGCGCCGACAGCGTCAGCAGGTTCAGCGTGAACCCGCCGGAGTAGAGGCCGATCATCGCGATCAGCAGCGACAACGGGATCGAGATCGCCGTGATGATCGTGGCGCGCACCGACCACAAGAACGCGAGGATGACGAGCACGGCCATGACCAGACCGAGACCGCCCTCGACGGCGAGGTCGTGGATCGACTGGGTGATGAACGGCGCCTGGTCGAAGACGGTGCGGAAGTTCGTGGACCCACCGAGCTGCTTCTCGAGCGTGGGCAGGACCTCCTTGACCTTATCGGCGACGGTCACGGTGTTGGCGTCGGAGGTCTTGGTGATCATCAGCGACAGCGCGGGCTTGCCGTTCACGCGGCCGATGGACGTGGCCTCGACGGGCACCTCGGCGACGTCGGCGACGTCCTTGAGGGCGACGGGGCCGTCCTTGCCCTGCAGGCGCAGGTTGGCGACCGCCTCGACCGAGTTGAGCGTCTCGCCGACCTGGATGTTGATGGTCCGCCCGTCGGCCTGGATCTCGCCGGCGGGCACCTGCATCTTGTAGGCCTGCAGGATCTGCTGGAGCTGGGACAGGTCGACGGTGTACTTGTCGAGGTCGGCCTGGCGTGCCGTGATCGTCACCTGGCGGGTGTTCTCACCCGTGACGACAGCCGAGCGGACGCCCTTGAGCGCCGAGATGCGCGGCACCGCGATGCTGTTCAGGTCCGACGCCAGCTGGGTCGGGTCCTTCGTCGACGTCACCGCCAGCATGAGGATCGGCATGTCGTCGAACGAGCCGACCATCACGCGCGGCGTCGTGTCCTCTGGGAGCGTGGCCTTGATCTGCTCGACCTCCGAGCGGACCTTCGCCTCCATCTGCTGCACGTCCTCGCCGTAGTTCCACTCGACCTGGACCTGCGACACGTTCGCCGCCGACACCGACGTCACCTTCGTGACACCCGGCACGCCCTTCACTGCGTCCTCGATGGGTTTGGTGACGTCCCGCTCGATCGTCTGCGGCGTGGCACCTGCGTATGAGGTGACGACGGACGCACCCGGCAGCGTGAGCGACGGGATGAGCTCCTGCTTCAGCGACGTCGTCGACACGAAGCCGAACCCGACGATGGCCAAGCAGATCAATGAGACCAGGGCCCGGTTGGCCATGGAGAGCTTGGTGAGCTGCAGCATTCTGATTCCTCGGTATGCGTGGTTCAGGCCGGGACGACGAGTCCGGCGACGATGAAGTCGGTTATGAAGGCCCTCATGCCGGGGGCGGAGATGTCCATGCGCATGGCGCTCATGACCATCGGGACCTGCGTGACCAGACCGAGCTGGGCCTCCGACGGCAGGTCGGCACGCAGGAAGCCCGAGCGGTCGGCGCGGGCCAGGAAGTCACGGATCGGCTCCGTCATGGCCTCGGCGGGGTCGTGGTCGCACAGCGTCGCCCAGCCGGAGGCGATCTCCCACAGCACGACACGTGCCGCGTGCGGCTCGGCGACGAGGAACTCGATCGACAGCTGCACGAGGCGCTCGATGGTGGCCACGAACTCCTCGCGCGTGTCGGCGCGCAAAAGGCCGCGCAGCTCGTCGTCGGTGGGCTTCCACCGCTCGTTCACCGCGTCGAACATCGCCCGGTAGAGACCGGCCTTGTCGCCGAACCGCTGGAAGATCAGACCCTTCGTCACGCCCGCGCGTGCGGCGATGCGGTCGACGCGCGCCCTTGCGTACCCGTGCTCCGCGAACTCGTGCTCGGCGGCGGCCAGCAGGTCATTGGTGGTGCGCTCGGCGTCGCGGCGCCGGGAGGTCACTGTCACGCACGAATCGTATGTGACTGACCGGTTAGTCACAAACCGGTCGCCAGACCGGGAGCCGTGCCGAATCATCGTGAAGTTGGGTCGAATGGGCCGGATCCGGCCCACTGGGGCAAAATTTTCGATGATTCGGCACGCATGAGGTGCGGAATCTCGCCGGAGGACGCTCACACCCGAATCCTTGCCGGTGACCACGACTGGCACGAGGCCTTCGCGCCAGTCCTGGGGGAACACCGGGGATCACCCTGAACGGGTTCCTCGTCCCGCGCTGGCAGACTCGAGGGGTGAGCATGATGCTGGTCGACGCACCGGGCGACGCGGAGCGCCGCGAGGGACTCAGGCGGATGCGGATCGTCGCGACGTCGCTGTTGGTGGCGGCCGCGCTGATCTGGGCACTTACACTGCAGGCCGACCCGTGGAGCCCGCTGGGATTCGTGTCGGCGGCCGCCGAGGCGGCGATGGTCGGCGCGCTCGCCGACTGGTTCGCCGTCACCGCGCTGTTCCGTCACCCGCTGGGCATCCCCATCCCCCACACGGCACTCATCAAGCGCCGCAAGGACGAGCTCGGCCGATCGTTGCAGCAGTTCGTCACCACGAACTTCCTCACCGAAGAGATCTTCCGGGAACGGTTCCGCGCGGCCCACCTCGGCACCCGCCTTGCGACCTGGCTCGAGGACGAGGCCCACCGTACCCGCGTCCTGGCCGAGCTCACCCGCATCGCCCGCATCGCCCTCGACCGCGTCGACGACGACTCCATCCGCGCGGTGGTGACCGAGTCGGTCCTGCCGAGGCTCAAGCGCGAACCCCTGTCACCCATCGCCGGCGCCTTCCTCGAGGGAATCGTTGCTGACCGCTCTCACAAGGGGTTGGTCGACCTCGGCGCCGGCGAGCTCGTGAGCTGGCTCGAGCGCCACCCCGAGAAGTTCCAGGCCGTCGTCGGCGAGCGCGCGCCCGCGTGGAGCCCCGGCTGGGTAGACCGCCGCGTCGTCGACTGGGGTTATAAGCAGGCGCTGCAGTGGGCGATGGCCGTGCGCGACCAGCCCCACCACCCCGCCCGCGTCGCCCTCGACGACATGCTCGCCACGCTCGCCGAGGACCTCCAGAACGATTCGTCGGTGATGAAGCGCGCCGAGGCCCTCAAGGAACGCGTCTTGGACCACGATTCGGTCGGCGCGACGGTCGCGAGCCTGTGGGCGTCGGTCCGCGCCTCGCTCGAGGGCGCCATCGACGAGCGCGACTCGTCGCTGTGGACGCGCGGTGACGCATGGCTGGCCGAGCTCGGGCAGAGCCTGGCGAGCGACGAGGCGCTGCGCACCGGGCTCGAGAAACGGGTCGAGGACGTCGTGGCGTTCATGGTGACCACCTACGGGTCGGAGATCGCCACGGTCATCTCCCACACCGTGGAGTCGTGGGACGCCGAGTCGGCGAGCCGGCGCATCGAGCTGTACGTCGGCCGCGACCTGCAGTTCATCCGCATCAACGGCACCGTGGTCGGCGCCCTCGCCGGCTTGGTGATCCACACCGTGGGTCTGCTCCTGCACTGACCCTGATTCGTGCACAAACCTTCAGGGGTTGGTCGACGGCGAAGGTACGCGGCACCCGGTCCAGCTTTACCGGCACCGGGGTCGTGGCTGCCGAGCGATGAGAGAGGTGGCGGTCAGGGCGGCCGCCGCACCAGGCGGAGAGGCGGCGGGCGCGCATGGTGCGGCCGGAGATGTGGTCCAGGTCACGGCGCGATGTTGACCATGAGCAACCTCGCGGGGAAGTCCCCGGTGCGAGAAGTTTTGTCGACATCTGTCACGATGGAGGCCCACGTCCACACCGGACGACGACAAGGAGGCCCCCGTGGGACTGTTCGACATGTTCAAGCCGAAGAAGCAGGAAGTGGGCGTCGCTCGCTCCGCCCTCGACGAGGCCAACGACCTCGAGGCCAACGACGACGCGATCACGAAGTTCATCGAGAACATCCTCAGCCTCGGACTGAAGGGCCGCGGCCCCTTCGAGGGCTCGGCGGAGCTCGCCGAGAAGGCCCTGAAGGTGGCCAAGGGTGACCGCGAGGAGGCCATCGACAAGGTGGCTGGACAGCACGTGCGCTCCGGCGCCGTCGGCGGCTTCGTGACCAGCCTCGGCGGGTTCGTCACCATGCCCGTGGCCATCCCCGCCAACGTGCTCGAGTTCTATGTCCAGGCCACCCGCATGGTCGGCGCCATCGCCCACCTGCGCGGCTACGACATCAACGACCCGCGCATCCGCTCCGCCGTCCTGCTGACCCTCGTCGGCTCGAAGGCCGAGGACGTCATGGCCAAGGCCGGCGTACCCCTCGGCCCGATCGGCGGCGGCCGCGTGCTGTCGGTCGCGGTGAAGAACATGCCGAAGTCGGCGCTGATGGTCATCAACAAGGCCGTCGGCTTCCGCCTGATGCGCTCGGTGGGCGAGAAGGCCCTGACGCGCTTCGGCAAGGCCATCCCGCTGGCCGGCGGCGTCATCGGCGGCGGTCTCGACGGCTGGATGATGAAGCGCATCGCCGAGCACGCGCGCGGCGAGTTCCCACAGAAGACGACGCTCGACATCTGAGCCGCCGTCACGAGGCGGTCAAAGCAGGCCGGAGCCAACACCCCCTGGGTGGGGTTCCGGCCTGTTGCATCGGGGGGACCGCTCAGACCTGCTCTCCGCTGCGGCGCCGCCCCGACGCTCTGGGCGAAGGCGGCGGCGATCGACCCGGCAAACCGCGCGCCGCAGATCACCGCACCGGCGGTGACCCACAGGTCCGACGGGCCGCCGGTCAGGTCGGGCAGCGCGAAGCCGATGTCGTAGACCGTGGCGACCACGGCGGTCCGCGCGGTCAGCGGGAGCTTGGTCCAGTCCGTACGCCGTGGCGACGACGACCACGGTCACTCCCCCGGTCTGTCAGCCCATGCGCCGCATGGACCCCGCTGCCGGGCCAAGCCGCGGTGCCGCGCACGACGAATCGAGGAACGTTCCGTTACGGCTCGGGAAATGCGCAGGCCCCGGGATCGTGCGGGTTCTAACGGTCCTCGCAACACCTCGAGTTTTGGGGAGTTGCGAGGACCGTGTCGATTGAG
>NZ_BAAGXC010000028.1:0-59927 GCF_054780035.1 Mariniluteicoccus endophyticus
ACCTCGACGCCTACCCCGAGACCGACGCGCCACCCCCGCGACCCACCCTCGATTGGGATGAGCCAGATCATCTACACCCATCCCGACGTGGTCGAGGCCGCAGTCCTCGGCATCCCCGACCCCGAGGTCGGCGAGGAGATCGGCGCGCTCGTCAGCGTGCGCGAGGGTTCAACGCTCACCCCGGAGGAGCTTCGTGACTGGGTGAAGGAGCAGGTCGCCGCGTACAAGTACCCGCGCAAGGTGAAGTTCGGCACCCTGCCCAAGGGCCCGACGGGCAAGATCCTCAAGCGCGAGATCCAGTTCCAGTAGTCCTGGCTCGCGCTGCGCCCCCCTGTCGTCGTCGCAGTCGTCATCGCCCCGCGGTGATTCACGCACTTGGTGACGTGGATCAACGCGGGGCTCGGCTGTGGAAGGCCTCCCTCGGAGAACAGATGAGAGCGCGGGCCTCACTACTTGAGGTCGGCGTCAGCGAGGCTCAGCAGGGCGAACGAATAGGGACCCATGTTGAGCGTGTGCTGGTCACCGTCGGCGGTGATGTCAAGGTCGCCGCGGGAGTAGAGCGTCTCGGACGGGCCCTCGAGCGGGACGGTCGCGCCGTCGTCGCCGAGGTTGACGACGATGGACAGCCGCTCGCCGCGCTGGACCATGAACCAGCGGTCTTCGGTGTCGTGCTCGACGGTGACCCACTGGAAGCGGGGGTCGGTGAGCTCAGGGTGGGTGCGTCGCTGGACGAGCAGCTCCTTGTAGAGCTGGAAGAGCTCGGCGTGGGAGCCTTGGTCGACCTCGTCCCAGTTGAGCATCGAGCCGGTGAACGTCGACTCGTCCTGGGGGTCGGGGACCTCGACGTCACCCCACTCCATCTTGGCGAACTCCTCGAGGCGTCCCTTGGAGACGGCCTCGCCGAGCTCGGGCTCGGGGTGGGAGGTGAAGAAGGCCCACGGGGTGGACGCGCCCCACTCCTCGCCCATGAAGATCATCGGCGTGCACGGGCCGAGCAGGATGAGAGCGGCGGCGATGGCGAGCTGGTCGGTGGTCAGGGTGGCGGACAGGCGGCGGCCGTCAGCACGGTTGCCGATCTGGTCGTGATTGTCGGAGCACACGACCAGGCGCCAGGTGAGCGTACGCGTGGTGTCGACGGGGCGGCCGTGGCGACGTCCGCGGAAGGTGGAGATCGTGCCGTCGTGGAAGAAGCCCGTCTCGAAGACCTTGCCGAGGGCGTCCATCGTGGCGAAGTCGGCGTAGTAGCCCGACGAGTCGCCGGTGAGGTTGGCCAGGAGCGCGTGGTGGAAGTCGTCGGACCACTGGGCGGTGATGCCGTATCCACCGGCCTCGCGCGGGGTGATCATGCGTGGGTCGTTGAGGTCGGACTCGGCGATCAGCGACAGCGGGCGCCCGAGGAATGTCGACAGGACGTCGACCTCCTCCGACATCTCCTCGAGGATGTGGACGGCGCGTGCGTCGACGAGGGCGTGGACGGCGTCGAGGCGGAGGCCGTCGACGTGGAAGTCGCGCAGCCACGAGACGGCGTTGTCGATGATGTATTTGCGGACCTCGTCGGACTCCTCGCCGTCGAGGTTGATCGCCGCCCCCCACGGGTTCTGGACGCCTTCCTGGAGGTAGGGGGCGAACGCGGGCAGGTAGTTGCCGGACGGCCCCAGGTGGTTGTAGACGACGTCCTGGATGACGGCGAGCCCGCGCTGGTGGCAGGCGTCGACGAAGCGCATGTAGGCCTCGGGGCCGCCGTACGCGTGGTGGACCGCGTACCAGTCGACGCCGTCGTAGCCCCACCCGTGCTCCCCGTTGAACTCGTTGACCGGCATCAGCTCGACGAAGTCGATGCCGAGCTCGACGAGGTGGTCGAGGCGCTCGATGGCCGAGTCGAGCGTGCCGCCTTTCCCGTCGGGGCCGGGGGTGAACGTGCCGACGTGCATCTCGTAGATCACGCCGCCGGCCAGCTGGCGGCCCGTCCAGTTGTCGTCGCCCCAGGCGTACGCGCTGCGGTCGAACGTGCGCGACAGGCCATGGGGGCCGTCGGGCTGCCAGCGCGTACGCGGGTCGGGGAGCACGTCATCGGAGCCGTCGAGAAGGTAGCCGTAGTCGATGCCCGTGGTGAACAGGCGCTCGGGCAGCTCGTCGGAACGCCACCAGCCGTCGTCACCGCGACTGAGCGGGAATTTCTCCCCGTCGGCGAGGAGCGTGACGGCGTCGCGCCGCGGCGCCCAGACGTCGAAGCTGATCTGAGGGCGGGTCATGGGTCCTCCTGGTCTGGGACGGGTGGTCAGAGCTCGATGCCGACCAGCACGGGCTCGGGGACGAGAGTGATGCCGAAGCGGTCGCGTACGCCGTCGCGGACCTCACGGGCGAGGGCGACGACGTCGGTGGCCGACGCGCGGCCGCGGTTGGTGAGCGCCAGCGTGTGCTTGGTGGACAGGGTCGCGGGACGGCCCTCGCCGTAGCCCTTCGTGAAGCCGGCGTGGTCGATGAGCCAGGCCGCCGACATCTTCACCAGGCCGTCACCGGCCGGGTAGCGCGGTGCGTCGTCCGGCAGCGTGGCGGCCACGTCGGTCGGGACGATGGGGTTGGTGAAAAAGGAGCCGGCGCTCCACGTGTCGTGGTCGGCGGGGTCGAGCACCATACCCTTGCCTCGGCGCAGGCCGAGGACGGCCTTCCGCACGTCGAGCGCGGGCGCGCGCTCCCCCACCTCGACGCCGAGGGTGCGGGCGAGCTCCGCGTACTTCACCGGGGCCGACAGCTCGCCGAGCCGTAGCTGGAACTCGACGCCCAGGACGACGTAGCGGCCGGGCTCGGCCTTGAAGCGGGAGTGGCGGTAGGCGAAGCCGCAGTCGGCAGCAGCGAACGTACGCACCGCCTTGTCGTGGCGGTCGTAGGTGCGGACACGGGCGATGGTCTCGGCGACCTCCGCCCCGTAGGCGCCGACGTTCTGGATGGGCGAGGCGCCGACGAGGCCCGGAATGCCGGACAGCGCCTCGAGCCCGACCCAGCCCTGGGCCAGCGTGTGGGCGACGAGGTTGTCCCACGGCTCGCCCGCGGCAACCTTGATTGATGCACCGGAGCACGTGGACACGTCGGCGGTGATCCCACGGGTGGCGACGAGCACGACGATGCCGTCGAAGCCCGCGTCGCCGACGAGCAGGTTGGAGCCTCCGCCGAGCACCAGAACGGGCACCCCCGCGGCATCGGCCTCGACCACGATGTCGACGAGGTGTTGTTCGGAGCCGGCCACCACGAGATTCTTGATGGGGCCGCCGACGCGCATCGTTGTGTAGGTCGCCAGCATCGGCCCGAGGTGGTCGGGTATCGCGCACGAGTCATCAGTCATGCGAGCACCTCCGCCCGGCCCTTGCCGACAGTCGTGTCACCGCACGTCGCCACGATGGTCAGCGGCGTCGCCCCGTCGGCGGGTTCTCCGGCCGTCGCGGTCACCACGACCTCGACACCATCCTCGTCGTCGGGGACCGGGACGGGCTTCGTGAACCGGAACGAGCACGCCCGGACCTTCGCCGGGTCGCCGGCGTGGGTGGTGGCGGCGCGCATCGCGACGCCCATCGTGAGCATGCCGTGGGCTATCACCGAGTCGAGGCCCAGCGCGTGGGCGTAGTGGTCGGAGAAGTGGATCTGGTTGAAGTCGCCGGACGCGCCGGCGTAGCGCACCAACTGTTGGCGGGTGAAGCGCATGCGGATCTCGGTCACGAGGCGTCCTCCTCACGGGTGTGGAACACCTGGGTCGTGGCGGTGCACACGCGCTCGCCGTCGGTGGTGTCGATGTCGACATCGAGGGTGATCATGTCGACCTGGCCCCGCGTACGCACGTTGGCTATGCGCGTGGTCGCAACGACCTCGTCGCCGGCCCGCAGGGGACGCACGTGGGCGAACGACTGCTCGACGTGGATCGTGCGGTTGAGAGCCAGACCGAGCTCGGCGTCGGCGAAGACCTGCTGCCAGGCGTCGGAGGCCACGACGATCGCGAAGGTCGGCGGCGCGATCGGCTCGCGTCCGCCGTAGGCCGGGCCGTCGTCACCGAGCGCCGCCGCGAACTCGGCGATCTTGCTGCGCGTCACGGCGTACGGCTCTCCCGGCGGGTAGACCCGGCCGATGTGGTCGTTCGTGATGGGCATGGCGCCCAACCTACCGTGACCGACCGACATGTCCGCGCTCACGCATGGGCGTCGGAACCGTCCTCGCAGGCTCGACATCCTCCGGTAGGGGGCCCTGCGGGCCACGACGGCGACGGCGCTTGGGTCACCGGCTTCGGTTTCGATCGGCTGACTTGCAGCACGTTGACGAGAGGCGGGCAGGACGCAGAACGGCCGCCCCTTCCGGGGCGGCCGTTGCAGGTGTTCGTGGGACTCGTCAGCGGGTCTCGCGGTGAGCCGTGTGGGAGTGGCACTTCGGGCAGAACTTCTTCAGCTCGAGACGATCCGGATCGTTTCGACGGTTCTTCTTGGTGATGTAGTTGCGGTCCTTGCACTCGGTGCACGCCAGGGTGATCTTGGGGCGTACGTCAGAGCTCTTGGCCATCTCGGATCCTCGTTCGGTTGACTGTCTTCGGTGTGGGACGTGCCTGCGGGAAGGCACTTTTGTAGCGAGAGAGGGATTCGAACCCTCGACCTCACGATTATGAGTCGTGCGCTCTCACCAACTGAGCTACCTCGCCATGATCCTCGACGGCGGTCGTGCCCGACAAAGATCAGAGCCCCCAAGCAGAATCGAACTGCTGACCTTCTCCTTACCATGGAGACGCTCTGCCTACTGAGCTATAGGGGCCTGGCACCCTTCGGTGCCGACGAGTAAAGGTACACGGCCCGGTGATGCGTACGCAAATCCCGCTGTCGGACCACAAGGGACCGCGCATCGGAGGCGTACGCGGGCCGGCGTACGCACCGCCACCGGTCCACACGACACCCCGCGCGACCGACGAACGACAAGGGGCCCCGGATCTCTCCGGGACCCCTGGTCGGTGGCAGGTGCAGGATTCGAACCTGCGAAGGCAAAGCCGACGGATTTACAGTCCGCTCCCATTGGCCGCTCGGGCAACCTGCCGTGCGTTGTTCACGCGAGGAAGGACTCTAGCGGGTCCACGCCGACCGGAGCAATTTCGTTCGATCCCGGTCCCCGCGCGTACGCGGCTGAGCCCGCTCACCCCACCCGGGATACCCCTGCGGCGCGACGTCCGGTGACTGGCAGGATGGCCCGTACGCACCATCTGAGAGGACACACGCCATGGCATCCGAGAGCTCGTTCGACGTCGTCAGCAAGGTCGACCGCCAGGAGGTGGACAACGCGCTCAACCAAGCCGCGAAGGAGGTCTCCCAGCGCTTCGACTTCAAGGGCACCGACTCATCGATCAAGTGGTCGGGCGAGACCATCGCGATGGAGGGCAACTCCGAGGAGAAGGTCAAGCAGATCTGGGACGTCTTCCAGTCGAAGCTGGTCAAGCGCGGCGTCTCCCTGAAGGCCGTCAAGGCCAACGACCCGCACGTCAGCGGCAAGATGTGGAAGATGGAGGCCTCGACCGAGGAGGGCATCTCGCAGGAGAACGCCAAGAAGGTCTCCAAGCTCGTCCGCGACGAGGGCCCGAAGGGCGTCAAGTGCCAGATCCAGGGCGACGAGCTGCGCATCTCGTCGAAGTCGCGCGACGACCTGCAGGCCGTGCAGCGCCTCATCAAGGAGGCCGACTACGACTTCGCGGTGCAGTTCACCAACTACCGCTGACCGCTGTCCGCGCAGCAGCTCCTGACCTCCAACGGCCAGCAACAGACCTCGCGAGGGCATGATGGCACGCCCGGGAGGGCCCGGCTCGGCTACAGCCAGCCGTTGTCGGTGGCCGTACGCAGGGCCTCGGCCCTGTTGCGGGCGCCGAGCTTGCCGATGGCGCTGGAGAGGTAGTTGCGGACGGTGCCCTCGCTGAGGTGGACCCGGCGGGCGATGTCGGCGGTGGACGTGCCGCCGGTGGCGGCGGCCAGCACCGCGGCCTCCTGGGTCGACAGCGGGGACGGCCCCATCGACAGCGACGCCGCGGCGAGGTCGGGGTCGACGACGCGCAGGCCCGAGGCCACGCGGCGGATGCCGTCGAGGAGCTGGTCGGCGGGGGCGTCCTTGACCATGAAGCCCACCGCGCCGGCCTCCAGCGCCCGTCGCAGGTAGCCGGCACGGCCGAACGTGGTCACCACCACGACGCGGGCGTCGGGCGCCACGCGTCGCAGGTCCGGCAGCACGTCCAGGCCGTCGGCGACGGCGAGACCGCCCGCCGGCATCTGCACGTCGAGCAGGACGACGTCGGGAAGGGCGCCGCCGCTCACGTCGACCACCTCCGCGGACGTGGCCGCCTGCCCGACGACCTCGAGGTCGTCCTCGAGGTCGATCATCGCGGCCAGTGCCGTCCGGATCATGGCCTGATCGTCGGCCACCACCACGCGGATCATCGTTCCTCCCCCATCTCGGCGCGGACGCGGGTGCCGCGACCGCTCGACCCCACCAGCAGCCGGCCGCCCGCGTCCTCGACGCGCCGCTGCAGGCCAGCCAGGCCCGTCCGCTGCTCCGAGCGGATGCCACGCCCGTCGTCGACGACCTCCACGGTGTCGGCGGTCGCCGTGATCGTGCACGAGGTCGCGCCGGCGTGGCGTACGACGTTCGTGACGGCCTCCCGCACCACGTAGCCGAACAGCTCCGAGCGCGCGTCGTCGAGCACCGGCACCGCCGACGGCGCGGCGCACTCGACGCCCGCCGCCTCCAGCACCGACCGGGCCGACGCCACCTCGGTGGCAAGCCGCACCTCACGCATGCCCGATGCGGTCGCACGCACGTCGGCCAGCGCCTGGCGCGCGACGCCGGCGAGCGCGGTCACCTGCTCGCGCGCGGCGTCGTCGTCGCGGCCCACCAGCCGTGCCACGAGGTCGGCCTGCACGGCGATGGTCGTCAGCGAGTGGCCGAGGATGTCGTGGAGGTCGCGGCCGATGCGCTCGCGCTCGGCGGCGACGGCCAGGACCGCCGACCGCTCCTCGGCACGCCGCTGGGCCTCCCGCGCCTGGTCGGCGTCCAGGCCCGCACCGATCGACCAGCCCAGCGCCAGGCCCATCAGCGCCATGATGACGCCGAACGTGTTGCGGTCGGCCACCGCCGACGCGAGACCGGCGAGCGAGAGCACGACGATGACGATGCGGGCGCGCCGCCACCGGATCAGGGAGGCGGTGACGACCGTGGCGTACGGCGTGTAGTACTCCGGACGCGAGTCCCACCCCGTCGCCAGCGACAGGAGCAGGATGGACGCGCACATCGCCGCCACCCACGTCCACCGTCGGCCCTCGCCCCAGTGGGCGACGACGGTCGCCCCGAGGAACAGGACCAGGACGACGAGGGTCGCCGCGAGCACGAGCAGCAACCTGACCGTCCCGAAGTCGGCGAACAGCAGCGGGATGAGCGCGAAGGAGGCGCTGGGGACGAAGTAGCCCGCGCCCTGGGCCCGCGCGCGGCGGTACCAGGGCAGGTCGTCGACGTCCGGGCGGTGGACGGGCGCCGGATGGGCTGTGGTGGTCACGGGTTTCCTGTCAGCGACGGGAGGAGCGTACGGCCCGACCGTAGCCCAGCGCGCCGACGACGATCAGGCCGACGGTCCAGCAGCCGATGACGAGCACGCCGCGCCACGGGAAGGCACCGCCACCGATCGGCCACACACCCAGCTGACCGGCCCAGTAGGACGGCAGCAGCCGCCCCACCGTCTGCATGACCGCGGGCATCATGTCGAGCGGGAACCACAGGCCGCCGACCATCGACAGCGCGAGCATCGTCAGGGTCGTCGCCGCCCCGGCGGCGGTGGGCCGCAGCCACAGCCCGAGCACCAGGCCCAGCAGGACCATCGGCAGCAGCGCGAGCGTGATCAGGACGAAGGACACGGCCCAGGTCGACAGGGGCAGGCGTACGCCCCTCAGCGCACCGGCGACGAAGACGATGCCGATGGCGGGCAGGACGACGCCCACGGCGGTGACGATCTTGCCGACGACGAACTGCGCGGGGGTGAGGCCGGTCAGCATCAGCTGACGGAACCAGCCGGTCGTGCGCTCGGTCTGGATCTGGTTGCCCGCGCTCATCGCGGCGCCCAGGCCGCCGTAGGTCGCCATCGTCGCCATCATGATCGCGGCCACGGGCGTGCCGTTGTCCGACATCTCGTGACCGTAGATGCCGGCGAAGAACAGGTAGATCGAGACCGGCATCGCCAGCACGAACGCGATGAACGACCAGTCGCGCAGTACCAGACCCAGGCTGGCGATCGTGTAGTGGGCGAGGATGCGAGGGCTGCCCGCGGGCGCGAACCGTTCGGGCGTACGCGGGCCCGCGGCGCTCTCGGCGGGCTTCTCGGTCGTGGTGGTCATGTCTGGTCCTCTCAGGCGACGAGCTCGAGGAACGCGTCCTCGAGGGTGGGGGCGGTGACGACGACGTCGCGGACGTCGTCGTGGGCGAGCAGGGCGCGCAGGGTGGCGTCGGAGTCGGCACAGCTCAGCAGCCAGCCGGCCGCGTCCCTGGCGGCGCTGACGACGCCGGGCAGGTCGGCGTACGCGCGGTCTGGTCCGGTGAAGCGGATGTGGCGGCCGCCGACGACGGCCTTGATGTGGGCGCCGGTGCCGTCGGCGACGACGCGGCCGGCGTTCATCACGACGATGCGGTCGGCGAAGGCGTCGGCCTCGTCGAGGTAGTGGGTGGCGAAGACGACGGTCCGTCCGCCGTCGGCGAGATCGTCCATCGTCGCCCAGAAGCTACGGCGGGCGTCGACGTCCATGCCCACGGTCGGCTCATCGAGGATCAGCAGGCGCGGGTCGCCCATGATCGCCAGCGCGAACCGCAGCCGCTGGGCCTGACCGCCGGACAGCTTGCCCACCTGGCTGCCCAGGATCGGCGCGAGGTCGGCACGCTCGACCACCTCGCCGAGCGGCCTCGGGTGGGCGTGCAGGCCGTGCACGAGGCCGAGCAGGACCTTCACCGTGGTGTCGGGCAGCAGCGCGCCGTTCTGAAGCATCGCCCCGCACCCGCCGCTGCGGACCGCGGCCTGCGCGCTGGTCCCGAGCACCGATACCCGTCCGTGGTCGGGCCGGGCCAGACCGAGGACCATCTCGGTGGTGGTCGACTTGCCGGCGCCGTTGGGGCCCAGCAGGGCGAGGATCTGTCCCGTCGGGACGGTCAGGTCGAGGGCGTCCACGGCGGTGACGGCGCCGTAGCGCCGGGTGACGTCGGCAAGGTCGATGGCGGGTGTGTCGTTCATGCCTCCAGCGTCGCCCGGCGGCGCCCGTGCGGGTCAGGCCCCGGCGTCACCGGTCCCGCGTGACATCTGTCATCCGTGGCATCTGGGTGCCGAACGGGTTCGCCCGGCGGAACGCGCACACCGGGCACAGGTCGGTGGTCCCGCCCTCGGGGGTGAAGCGGGCGCCGCAGCGCCCGCACGAGGTCACCCGCATGGTGGCGACAACCTGTAGTACTAACTGCTGTAGTGATCCACCACACTCCGCCGCGACGCCCCACCCGCCCCACCCCGCCGCACCCACCCACCGGACCCCGTTGACACCGATCCCGGAACCGGATTGGCTGGGCCAATCGACGACCAAGGAGGGTCCCATGTCCGAACGCCTCGGCGCCCGCGCGCTCATCGACCAAACGCTCGACGAGGGGTCGTGGCAGTCGTGGGACACCCCGGTCGACGTGTCGGACTTCAGCGAGGACTACCGCGCCACGCTGGCCCGCGCCGCTGAGCGCGCCGGCACCGACGAGGCCGTGATCACCGGCCGCGGCACGGTCGACGGCCTGCCGGTCGCGGTCATCGCGGGCGAGTTCCGCTTCCTCGGCGGCTCGATCGGCCACCGCACCGCCCGGCGCATCGAGGCTGGCGTACGCCGCGCCACCGCCGAGGGGCTGCCCCTGTTCGCCGCCACCTCGTCGGGCGGCACACGCATGCAGGAGGGTACGCCGGCGTTCGTCGAGATGGTCACGATCAGCCGGGCGATCGGCGAGCACAAGGCCGCGGGCCTGCCCTACCTGGTCTACCTGCGGCACCCGACGACCGGCGGTGTGTTCGCGTCGTGGGGATCGCTCGGGCACGTCTCGGTCGCCGAGCCCGGCTCGCTCATCGGGTTCCTCGGGCCGAAGGTCTACGAGGCCCTCAACGGCCGGAAGTTCCCCGAGGGCGTGCAGGTCGCCGAGAACCTCGTCGACAAGGGCGTGATCGACGCCGTCGTGCCGACCGACCAGCTCGCATCGGTCGCCGCGCGTGTGCTGCGCCTGCTCCACCCGGCGGCGCGTACGCACACCCCTGAGACGTCCAGGCTGACCGGCACCGAGGTCGTCGACGCCGCGGCCGAGACCGACGTCGACGTGTGGGACTCGGTGCTGCTCACGCGCTCGGCGGCGCGCCCCGGCGTACGCGAGCTGCTCCGGCACGCCGCTGACGACGTGATCCCGCTGTCGGGCACCGGCCACGGCGAGCACGACGCCGGCCTGCTGCTCGCGCTGGCGGCCTTTGACAACGTGCCGTGCATCGTCGTCGGTCAGGACCGCCGCTACCAGGCGGAGAAGTCGATGGGACCCGCTGCCCTGCGCTCGGCCCGGCGCGGCATGAAGCTCGCCGCCGAGCTGGGGCTCCCACTGGTCTCCGTCATCGACACCCCGGGCGCCGACCTGTCCGCCAACGCCGAGGAGGGCGCGCTCGCCGGCGAGATCGCCCGCTGCATCGCCGACATGACCGAGCTGCAGGTGCCCAGTGTGGCGCTCCTGCTCGGGCAGGGCTGCGGCGGCGGCGCGTTGGCGATCCTGCCGGCCCGTCGCGTCGTCGCCGCCGAGCACGCCTGGTTGTCACCGCTGCCACCGGAGGGCGCCTCGGTGATCCTGCACGACACCCCCGACCGCGCCCCGGAGATGACCCGTCAGCAGGGCATCTCGTCGCGCTCCCTGCTCGGTGCGGGCATCGTCCACCGGATCGTCGCCGAGGACGACACCGACGCCGACCCCGTGCGGTTCTGTCGGCGGATGGGTGCGGCCGCGGCCGCCGAACTCCGTCACCAGATGGCCTGAGCCAGGCGCATGGCCCCAGCGAGGCCGATCGCACGCACCGCGCGGCGACACGCCGACAGGAGTCGTCGCGGGGTCGCCGTGCGTGCGATCAACCACGGGGTCCTCGCTAGGGTTCCTGCCGTGAGAGTCGCAACCTTCAACGTCAACGGCATCCGCGCCGCCGAACGCCGCGGCTTCCGCCCGTGGCTGGACGCCGCCGACCTCGACGTCGTGGCCGTGCAGGAGGTCCGCTGCCCCGCCGACCTGGTCCCCGCCGGCGTCCACGAGGGCTACCACTGGTCCTACGACTCAGGCCAGATCGCAGGCCGCAACGGCGTGGCGATCATGTCACGCGCCGAGCCCATGGCGGTCCGCGCCGGCTTCGGCAACCGCGAGTTCGACCCCGAGGGCCGCTACCTCGAGGTCGACCTGCCCGGGGTGACCGTCGCCTCGCTGTACCTGCCCAAGGGCGGGACGCCGTTCGCCGACGAGGTCTCCGAGGCGCGCTTCCACCGCAAGCTGCGGTTCCTGGCCGCATTCCGCCGCCACCTCACGAAGGCACGCCGCGCCGCCGCCCGCGAGGGCCGAGAGTTCCTGGTCATGGGCGACTTCAACATCGCCCACACCGAGCTCGACCTCAAGGCGTGGAAGACCAACAAGAGGTCCGAGGGCTTCCTGCCCGAGGAGCGCGCGTGGTTCGGCGAGATCCTCACCCCGCGCACGCTCGTCGACGTCGTACGCCGGCTCCACCCCGACACCCCCGGCCCCTATTCGTGGTGGTCGTGGCGCGGCCAGTCGTGGGCCAACGACGCCGGCTGGCGCATCGACTACCACCTGGCCTCCCCCGCTCTGGCCGCCCGTGCGGTGCACGGTGGCACCATGAGGGCCGAGACCTACGAGGCCCGCATCTCCGACCACGCACCCGTGCTGGTCGAGTACGCCGACGAAGGAGCCGCATGACCATCGACGCCCTGCCCCTGGCCCCCGGACCGACGGGCACCGACGAGGTGCTGTTCGCCGTCGCCGACAACGTCGGCCACATCGTGCTGAACCGCCCGAAGGCCATCAACTCGCTCAGCACGGCGATGTGCCGGGCCGTGTCCGAGCGGCTCGCGGCCTGGGCCGACGACGACGAGGTCGCGGTGGTGCTGCTGCGCGGCGCAGGGCAGCGCGGCCTGTGCGCCGGCGGCGACGTGAAGGCCGTACGCCAGGCCCTGGTCGACGACCCCGCCTCGGCCGCGCCGGAGGAGTTCTTCACCACCGAGTACGCGATGAACGCCGACATCGCCGCGTTCGCCAAGCCGTACGTGGCGCACATGGACGGGGTCTGCATGGGCGGAGGCCTGGGCATCTCCGCCCACGGATCCCACCGCCTCGTCACCGCCGGGTCGAAGATCGCGATGCCCGAGACGATCATCGGCTTCTTCCCCGACGTCGGCATGCTCCACCTCCTCGCCCGCGCACCGGGTGAGACGGGTGCGCTCCTGGCGCTGACCGGGCGTACGGTCTCGGGCCTCGAGGCGATCGCCGCCGGCCTGGCCGACGCCGAGAGCGACGACCCCGAGGCGTACGCGGCCACGCTCGCCTCCGGCGTCGAGCCGCAGCCCGCGAACCAACCGGCGCCGACGCGTGACGCGTGGGTCGACGAGTGCTTCGCGGCCGACTCCGCCGCCGAGATCCTCGATCGCCTGCGCGGCCACGACGCCCCCGCCGCCCGGGAGGCCGCCGACCAGGTCGCCCAGCGGTCGCCGCTGTCAGTGGCCGTCACGCTGGCCGCGCTCCGTCGCGCCGAGACCATGACCCTCGACGAGGTGCTGGCCCAGGACCGCGTGATGGCGGCCCGTTTCTGCCGCGACTCCGACTTCGCCGAGGGCGTGCGCTGCCAGCTCGTCGACCGCGGCGACACCCCGCGCTGGAAGCACCGGTCGGTCGCCGACGTCACCGACGCGGAGGTCGCGGCCTTCTTCGGCTGACCCCGCTGGTCAGGGCCGGGGCCTGCGTCGGCCCGCGTAGTGGACGCGGTCGTGGCCCCAGATGACCCAGGCGAACGCGCAGGCGGCCGCGACGCCGAGGGCCAGCGCGTCGTTGCGCCACGAGAAGCTCACCGACGAATAGCTCAGCAGCAGGATCGTCATCCAGCACGACAGACGCATGAGCTGGGCCGACGGGCGGGCGAACACGAACACGACGGCGGGCCAGGAGAAGTACCAGGGGTGCAGGGCCGGGCTGCCGAGGATGATCGCGGTCCACGCGAAGCACAGGAACGCCAGCGGCTTCTGCGGGGCCTTGGTGACCAGGAACCACAGCACGACGAGCACGGTGACGACCATGGCGAACTGGCGGAACAGACGGACCACGCCGAGGCCGAGACGGTAATGGCCGGTCTCGTTGAGCACCCAACGGGTGATCTCACCCAGCAGCGTCGGCGGCGAGATGGTCGACACCATGCCGGGCACGTTGATGGCCTCGATCCAGCCGAAGCCCACGCCGCAGGCGAGCGAGATGAAGACGAACCCGATGACGGCCACGAGCGTGCCGAGCATGACGCGCCATGCGGCCTGCCACAGTCGTCCAAACCACGAGGCGGCGGCCCGGCGTACGGGCCATGCGAGAACGGCGACCGGCACGATCGCGATCACCGCGGGCATCTTCACCGCCGTCGCGGCGGCGACCATGAGGCAGCCCAGCAGGAAACGGCCGTTGACGGCGGCGAGCAGGCCGAGCGCGACGAAGCCGATCATCCAAGCGTCGTTGTGGGCGCCGCCGATGAGGTGGGTGATCGTCAGCGGGTTGACCAGGCCGAACCACATGGCCTTCTGCTCGTCGTAGCCGAGCCGGCGCGACACCTGCGGGACCATGATCGCCACCGCCACCATGCCGAGCCCGCACAGGAAGCGCATGCCGGCGGCCGACGACCAGTAGGGCGAGTGGCCCATCAGATCGACCATGAGGTGGGACAGCTGCAGGCTCAGCGGGCCGTAGGGGGCGCGGGTGAAGCGCCACACCTCGACGACCTGCTCGCCCCAGCGGTTGTTGAGCATGCCCGCGCCCATCTCGTACGGGTTGAGCCCGACGTGGATCATGTAACCCTCGGCTGCGTACGCGTAAGCGTCGTGCGAGAAGATCGGCGGCGCGAGCAGCATCGGGAACGCCCACAGGAAGAGCACGACGCGGAAGTCGACCCAGCGCTCGAGACGGTCGGGGCGCAGCTTCAGCCACGAGTCCATGATGAGGACGATGCCGACGAGGGTGACCAGCGTGCCCGGGATGGGCAGCACCCACTTGAAGCCCTCGAACATGCCCAGCACGTTCCACCACGGGCTGTTCTCGGGGAGGAACGCCGGGGTGAGGCTGCCGAGTGCGATGAGCAGCGTGCCGAGCATGCCGCGACGCACCTGGCGCACGGAGTAGGCCTCGACGAGCGCGCCGATGATGCGGTTGCGCTTGGTGGCTACCCAGATGAGGGGGCCGCGCGCCGCCTGTGGCATCAAGCTCACCGGCTCACCTCCCTGGTCTGGACACGTGCTGGGGCGAGCCTACGTGCTCCGGGCACACCTGCAGCCCTGCCGCGCCCCGGCCATCCCGGGTTGCAAGGATGTCCCCATGCACGACCTCGACACCGCCATCCTCGCCGCCCGCCGCTCCGCCCTGCTGGACGAGGTGGTCCGTCCCCTGAAGGGTCTCTACGGCGACCGGCCCGACTTCGCCGAGGTCGTGGAGCGGCTGCTCGCGACCGTCGAGGCCGCGTTCGCCGAGCGGCCGGCCGACCTGCGCGCGCTCGACGAACGCCGGCTGGTCACGCCGGACTGGTTCCAGCGCGAGGACATCATCGGCTACGTCGCGTACGCGGACCGCTTCGCCGGTTCCCTGAAGGGCGTGGCCGACCGGCTCGACCTCCTGGAGCAGCTGGGAGTGAGCTACCTGCACCTCATGCCGCTGCTGAAGCCCCGTGAGGGTGCCAACGACGGTGGGTACGCCGTGGCCGACTACCGCGAGGTCGATCCGCGGCTGGGCACGATGGCCGACCTGCGCGAGCTCGGCGCGACGCTGCGGTCGAAGGGCATGTCTCTGGTCGTCGACCTGGTGTGCAACCACACCGCCGCCGAGCACCCGTGGGCCCAGGCGGCACGGGCGGGTGACGAGCGCTACCGCGACTACTACTGGTTCTACGCCGACCGCGACGGGGTCGAGGGACCCGATGCCTGGGAGAAGACGCTGCCGGAGGTCTTCCCCGACTTCGCGCCGGGCAACTTCACGTGGCTCGACGACGCGGTGAACCCCGACGGCACGACCGGCTCGTGGGTGTGGACCACGTTCAACGAGTGGCAGTGGGACCTGAACTACCGCAACCCCGAGGTGCTGCGGGAGATGCTCGAGATCGTGCTCTTCCTCGCCAACCAGGGCGTCGAGGTCGTCCGGCTCGACGCGGTCGCCTTCATGTGGAAGCGGCTCGGCACGACCTGCCAGAACGAGCCGGAGGCCCACCTGATCCTGCAGGCGCTGCGCGCGCTGACGCGGATCGCCGCGCCGGGTCTGGTCCTGCTGGCGGAGGCCATCGTCTCCCCCGACGACCTCGTGCCCTACTTCGGCACCGGCCGCGCGACAGGTCGCGAGTGCGAGCTGGCGTACCACAACGTGCTGATGGTGACGCTGTGGTCGGCGCTGGCCGAGCAGAACGCGCGGCTCCTGGGGTCGGTCATCCGGTCGATGCCGGAGATCCCGGCGACGTCGGCGTGGCTGACGTACGCCCGGCTCCACGACGACATCGGCTGGGCCATCACCGACGAGGACGCCGCGCGCGTGGGCTACGACGGGTTCGCGCACCGGGCGTTCCTGTCGGACTTCTACTCCGGCGACTTCGACGGCTCCTGGGCCTCGGGCGAGGTGTTTCAGGCCAACCCGCGCACCGGCGACCGCCGCATCTCTGGTTCGCTGGCCTCGCTGGCGGGCCTCGAGCGGGCCCTCCTCGAGCCGGCCGGAGCCGGGCGCGACCGGCTCGTCGACCTCGCCGTACGCCGGATCGTGCTCCTGCACGCGCTGGTCCTGTCGTTCGGCGGCGTACCGCTGATCTACTCCGGCGACGAGATCGGCCTGCTGAACGACCGCTCCTACCTGGCCGACCCCGACCTGCGCGACGACAACCGGTGGATCCACCGCCCCAGGATGGACTGGGACGCCGCCGCCCGCCGGTTCGCGCCCGAAACCGTCGAGTGCCGGGTCTTCTCGGCGCTGGCGAACCTGGTGGAGGTACGCCGACGTACGCCGGCCTTCCACGCGTCGGCGCCGGCGGTTCCGGTCGAGACGGGCAACGACAAGGTGCTGGGGTTGCTGCGGCGCTCGCCGCGCGGGACCGTGCTGGTGCTGGCGAACATGTCGCCGGAGCCGTTCTCGATCGGCCTGCAGTCATCGGCCCACTTCACCCCCGGATCCCAGCTGCGCGACCTCGTGTCGGGCCACCCCGAGGAGCGGACGGTCCGCATGGCCGCCTACCAGGTGCGGTGGATGGCGGAGGTGCCCGCGGCGGAGACCCCCACTTCCCAGACCCCGGTGAGCGACATCCCCTAGACCGACCGTAGGTCGGTTGTCGCCGTGAGCTGTTCGCGGACTTGCCCGGAACCCGTGCCCGCCTGGCGTCAGGCCAGGTCCTCGACGCCGTGCACGAGCATGGCGAGCGAGTCGGCGGGCGGCACGTGGGGGCCGTTCCACTCGAGCGCGTCGAAGGGACACTCCTCGACGCAGATGCCGCAGTACATGCACAGCGACCAGTCGATCTCGAACCGGTCGAGGACGTTCTTGGTGCGCTCGCGCATCCCGCGGCCGGTCAGCTGGGCGGGGGCGTCGGGGTCGACCTCGGTGTGGGAGTCGATCTGGATGCACCACACCGGGCACTCGCGCGCGCAGATCATGCAGGAGGTGCACCTCTCCTCGATCAGGCGGATCTTGCCGTGGAGCCGCTCCTCGCCTTCGCCGCGGACGGCGTCGCTCGGAGGGCGAGGAGTGGCGCGGGTGGGGTCGGTCATCGCGTACGCCTCCTCACGCGGCCGCCGATCGCGCTGGCGGCCACCTCGGCGGGGTCGGCGGGGCCGGCCACCGGGTCGCGGTCACCCCAGACGGCCGGGTCGGGTACGCCGGGTGGGACCATCCGGCGCCGGCTGGGCGCGGCCTCGGACTCCCCCGGCTCCTTCGCCCCCGGCCAGCCCACGGCCGCGCGGGCGCCGAGCACCTCGCTCTTGAGCAGCGGGTGGGCGCCGAAGGCGCGCGACAGCAGCAGGGGCCTGTCGTCACCGCCGACGAACTCCACGCCGAACAGGTCGCGCAGCTCGCGCTCGGCCCAGGCCGCGCCGGCGTACACGTCGGCGACGGAGGCGACCGACGGGGAGGTACGCGGCGTGCGCGTCTCGACATGGCGGGCCTGACCGGTGGTGCGGTCGACCGCGCGCAGGACGATGCGCAGCTCGTCGGCGCGGCCGATCTCGTCGACGCAGTCGAGCCATTCGAACCAGGTGAAGCCGGCGGCGTGGAGGGCGGCGACCTCGTCGTGCCAGGTCATGCGGCGACCTCCGCACGAAGGCCGTCGAGCGCTTCGCGCAGCGCAGCGGGTGGCGGCGGGCAGCCGGGCACGAACACATCGACGCCCACGAGCTGGTCGACTCCCTTGGTGACCGCGTACGAGTCCCAGTAGGGGCCGCCCGAGCTGGCGCAGGCGCCGAACGAGACGACCTTCGCGCCGGGGCACGAGTCGACGATCTCGCGGACGACCGGGGCGAGCGCGTCGGTCACGGTGCCGGAGACCACGACCACCACGCGGTCGTCGGGGCGCAGGTCGGAGACCGTCAGCGAGCGGGCCGCCGCCTCGAGCTCGAGTACGCAGCACGCCAGCCCGATGTCGACCACGACGAGCGATCGGTCCCCGTACCAGTCCAGACAGCGCATGGGGCGAGCCTACCGAGATTGCAATTACATAGACATTCTATGTATATAGGGAGGGTGACCACCGACACACTCGCCACCGCGCTGATCACGACGTGCGCGCGCTTCACCCGCGGCGTACGCCACCGCACCTCGCCGGGCCGCTCCACCGCGACCTGGCGGGCGCTCGCCATCCTCGACGAGCACGGACCGCTTCGCGTCAGCGAGTTCGCCGCCCACGACCAGCTCACCCAACCGTCGGCCACCGCCATGCTGCGGCGGCTCCACGACGAGGGCCTGCTGACGCGTACGCCCGACCCTGCCGACGGGCGCGCCTCGCTCGTCGCGCTCAGCGACGCCGGCCACGAACAGCTCGGGTCGCGGCGCGCCGAGGGCGCCCGGGCGGTCGCACCCCTGCTCGACGGTCTCGACGACGACCAGCGCCGGCTGCTGGCGGACGCGATGACCCTGCTCACTGACCTCATGGACAGCCACGACGGCACCCGACCCGAAAGGACCGACGCTTGAGCGCCGACAACAACCTCTTCTCCCAGCCGAAGGCCGTGTGGGCCGTCGCATTTGCCTGCGTGACTGCCTTCATGGGCATCGGCCTGGTCGATCCCATCCTCCCGGCGATCAGCGCGTCGCTGCAGGCCAGCCCGTCGCAGGCGATGCTGTTGTTCACCAGCTATCTCCTGATCACCGGCATCGCAATGTTCTTCACCAGCTGGGTCTCGAGCAGGCTGGGTGCGAAGACGACGCTTCTGACGGGCCTGGTGCTCATCGTGATGTTCGCAGCGCTGGCCGGCACCTCGAGCAGCGTCACCCAGATCATCGGCCTGCGCGCGGGCTGGGGCCTGGGCAACGCCCTGTTCATCTCCACCGCGCTCGCCGCCATCGTGGGCTCGGCGTCCGGCGGCATCTCTGGCGCGATCATACTCTACGAGGCCGCGATGGGCATCGGCCTCGCCACCGGCCCGCTGCTCGGCGGCTTTCTCGGCGGCATCTCCTGGCGCGGACCCTTCTTCGGCACCGCCGTCCTCATGGCGATCGGGTTCGTGCTCATCGCCGTCCTGCTCCCCCGGACGCCCCGGCCCAGCGAGCGACTGTCGATCACCCGCTCGTTCCGGGCCCTCGGAAACCCCGCACTGCGGCTGCTCGCCGTCGCCGCCCTGTTCTACAACGCGGCCTTCTTCGCCCTGCTGGCCTACTCGCCGTTCCCGCTCGAGGACGCCGGCCGGGCGATGGGCGTCCGCATCGGCGCCCACGAGCTCGGCTACGTATTCTTCGGCTGGGGCCTGGCGGTCGCACTCACCTCGGTCTTCGTCGCCCCGCAGCTGATGCGCCGCCACGGGCGCACCACCGTCCTCCGCGCGACCCTGCTCTTCCTCGCCGTCGACCTGGCCTTCCTCGCCGTCGAGGTGCACTCCCTGATCGCCCTGGTCATCGGCATCGTCGTCGGCGGCCTGCTGCTGGGCATCCTCAACACCGTCTTCACCGAGGCGGTCATGGAGGCCACCGACCTCCCGCGCAGCATCGCCTCGTCGACCTACTCGGGCGTTCGCTTCATCGGCGGCGCCGTCTCGGCAGCCGTCGCCGGACCGCTCGCCGCCGCCTTCGGCGCCCCGACGCCCTATCTGGTGGGTGCGCTGTGCCTCGTCGTGTCATGCGGCGTGATCGCCCTGGGCCACGACCGGCTGCGTGTGATCGACGCCCACGAGGCCGACGATCTCGAGGACGCCATGGCCATCGGCACGGGCGACGCCTGACCGCGCCCCCGGTACCTGACCTGTGGGAAGCGGCGTACGCGGGCGGCCTTCCGGCAGGTCTGTAGACTGGCGAGAGCCCAGAATCGAAGAGAACTGAAAGAGGCGCCGTGCCCGTCCAGACCCTCGACCGAGTGGTCATCCGTTTCGCCGGCGATTCCGGCGACGGCATGCAGCTCACCGGAGACCGCTTCACCGCCGACTCCGCCACCTTCGGCAACGACATCTCGACCCTGCCGAACTTCCCGGCCGAGATCCGTGCCCCGCAGGGAACGCTGCCGGGAGTGTCGAGCTTCCAGCTCCACTTCGCCAACTACGACATCATGACGCCGGGCGACCGCCCCGACGTGCTCGTGGCGATGAACCCGGCGGCGCTCAAGGCCAACCTCAAGGACGTCCTGCCCGGCGGCTTGATCATCGCCGACACCGCGGAGTTCAACAGGCGCAATCTGGCGAAGGTCGGCTACGAGGCCAACCCGCTCGAGGACGACACACTCGAGGGCTACCAGCTCCACGCGCTCGACCTGTCCGGCATGACCGTCGCCGCGGTGACGCAGTTCGGGCTGACCCGCAAGGACGCCACCCGCGCCAAGAACATGTTCGCTCTGGGCCTGCTGTCGTGGCTGTACGGCCGCCCGACCGAGGGCACCATCCAGTTCCTCGGCGAGAAGTTCGCTGGCAAGCCCGAGATCCGCGACGCCAACATCACCGCGTTCAAGACCGGTTACGCGTTCGGCGAGACCACCGAGACGTTCGCCCACACCTACGAGGTCGCCCCCGCGGTGATGCCGCCGGGCACCTACCGCCAGATCTCCGGCAACGTCGCCACCGCGTACGGCCTCATCACCGGCGCCCGCAAGGCCGGCCTGGAGCTGTTCCTGGGCGCCTACCCGATCACACCGGCCTCCGATGTGCTCCACGAGCTCTCCAAGCACAAGCGCTTCGGCGTGACCGCGTTCCAGGCCGAAGACGAGATCGCCGCCGTCGGCGCCGCGCTCGGCGCGAGCTTCGCGGGCGCGCTCGGCGTCACCACCAGCTCGGGCCCCGGCATCGCGCTCAAGGCCGAGACGATCGGTCTGGGCGTCATGACCGAGATCCCGCTCGTCGTCGTCGACGTCCAGCGCGCCGGCCCCTCGACGGGCATGCCGACGAAGACCGAGCAGGCCGACCTGCTCCAGGTGATGTTCGGCCGCAACGGCGAGGCGCCCGTCCCCGTGCTCGCCGCCCAGTCGCCCAGCGACTGCTTCGACACCGCCATCGAGGCCGTCCGGTTCGCGGTGAAGTACCGTACGCCGGTGGTCATGCTGTCTGACGGCTACCTCGCGAACGGGGCCGAGCCGTGGCGTACGCCGTCGCTGGCCGACATCCCCGCGATCGATCCCGACTTCGCGACCGGGCCCAACGAGGGCGACACGTTCCTGCCCTACAAGCGCGACCCCGAGACGCTCGCCCGCCCGTGGGCCGTCCCCGGCACACCGGGGCTGGAACACCGCGTCGGCGGCATCGAAAAGGCCGAGGGCACCGGAGCGGTGTCCTACGACCCCGACAACCACGACCGCATGGTCCGCACCCGCCAGGCGAAGATCGACGGCATCGTCCGCGACATCCCCGACCTGGTGGTCGACGACCCGACCGGCGACGCGTCGGTCCTCGTGCTGGGTTGGGGCTCGACCTACGGCCCGATCACCGCGGCCGTGCGCCGCGTACGCACCGCCGGCGGCAAGGTCGCCCAGACCCACCTGCGCCACCTCAACCCGTTCCCCGCGAACCTGGGCGGGGTCCTGCGCCGCTACGACAAGGTGATCGTCCCCGAGATGAACCTCGGCCAGCTCGCGATGCTGCTGCGTGCGAAATATCTGGTCGACATCACCTCCTACAGCCGCGTACGCGGCCTGCCGATCTCGCTGGCCGAGCTCGCCGAGGACCTGCTGGCCGAGGTCGGCGTCTCCGGCGTACCCGCCGACCAGCTCACCGAGGAGCCCGAGCCCGACGGCTCGGAGCCCGTCACGCCCGAGTCCGCGGGCGACGAAGGAGCCGCACAGTGACCACGACCCCTGACCGTCCGGCCATCAACGGCCTCCGCGGCGTCCCGCTGGCCGTCGAGCCGCTGAACCGCAAGGACTTCACCACCGACCAGGAGGCACGCTGGTGCCCCGGCTGCGGTGACTACGCCGTGCTGGCCGCCTTCCAGTCGTTCATGCCCGAGATCGGCATCCGGCGCGAGAACACCGTCATCGTGTCGGGCATCGGCTGCTCCAGCCGCTTCCCCTACTACGTCGACTCCTACGGCATGCACTCGATCCACGGCCGCGCGCCCGCCATCGCCACCGGTGTCGCCACCGCGCGCGAGGACCTCGGCGTGTGGGTCGTCACCGGCGACGGCGATGCGCTGTCGATCGGCGGCAACCACCTCATCCACGCGCTGCGCCGCAACGTGAACCTGACGATCCTGCTGTTCAACAACCGGATCTACGGCCTCACCAAGGGCCAGTACTCGCCGACCTCCGAGGTCGGCAAGGTCACCAAGAGCTCGCCGATGGGTTCGCTCGACCACCCGTTCAACCCCGTGTCGGTCGCGCTGGGTGCGGAGGCCGGGTTCGTCGCCCGCACCATCGACTCCGACCGCAAGCACCTCACGTCGGTGCTGCGGGCCGCCGCCGAGCATCGTGGCGCGTCGCTGGTGGAGATCTACCAGAACTGCCCGATCTTCAACGACGGCGCGTTCGACGCCATCAAGGGCGCCGACACCGCCGAGTCGATCATCCCGCTGGTCCACGGCGAGCCGATCCGCTTCGGCACCCCCGGTGACGACGGCCTCGGACACCTCGGCGTGGTCCGCGAGCCCGACGGCCTGTTCGCGATCAAGGAGGTCGCCGAGGTCGGCGCCGACGCGGTGGTCGTCCACGACGCCCATCACCGCGACCCGGCGTACGCGTTCGGCCTGTCGCGCCTCACCGACGCCGGCGTGCTGCAGCGCTCCCCCATCGGCATCTTCCGCGACGTCGAGCGCCCCGCCTACGACGACCTCGCCCGTGAGCAGGTCGCCCAGGCCCGGGGTGACGACCCGACGGCCCACGACGCCGACGCGCTCCAGGCGCTGATCAACGGGCGCGACACGTGGACGGTCGTCGGCTGAGTCCACGGAGGCGTTAGCCTCGCGCCATGAGCGAGGCCACGCCGGACCAGCAGGCCCCCGGGGCCGACGGCCGAGGGGTCGCCGCCGCCGCGACGACCTATTTCATGTGGGGGCTGTTCCCGCTGTACTGGCCGCTGCTCGCGGCCTCGGGTGCCCTCGAGATCCTCGCCCACCGCGTCTTCTGGTCGGCGGCTCTCGGGGCGCTCCTGCTGGCCCTGTTCGCCCGCGGCTGGCGGACCAAGGTCCGCGACGGGCGCACCGTCTGGTTCGTGCTCGGCGCGGCCGTCGTCATCGGCATCAACTGGGGCGTCTACATCTGGGCGGTCAACAGCGGCCACGTCACCGAGACCGCGCTGGGCTACTACATCAACCCGATCATCAGCATCCTGCTCGGCGTGCTCTTCCTCGGCGAGCGTCTGGCGCCCGTCCAGTGGATGGCCGTCGCGCTGGCGTTCGTGGCGGTCGTCGTGCTCACGATGGACCTCGGCCGGCCGCCTTGGATCGCGCTCGCCCTCGCCTGCTCGTTCGGCACGTACGGCCTGCTCAAGAAGCGCGTACGCCTCAGCGCGATCGAGTCGTTCTCGCTGGAGTCGCTCGCACTGGCACTGCCCGCCGCCGCCTACCTGGGCTGGCTCGCCGCGCGGGGCCGCGGCGACCTGTTCCACGCCTCGCCGGCGTACCACCTGCTGCTGGTCTCGAGCGGCCTGGTGACCGCGGGGCCGCTCCTGCTGTTCGCGTGGGCCGCGCCGCGCATCCACCTGTCGACGATGGGGATGCTGCAGTACATCGCGCCAACCCTCCAGTTCGCGTGCGGCGTGTGGGTGTTCCGCGAGGCCATGCCGCCAGCGCGCTGGGCAGGTTTCGCGCTCGTATGGGCGGCGCTGGTGGTGCTGACGGCGTACGCATTGTCCCGCGCCTCCAGGCAGCGCCGCGCCAGGGTCGCGGCCCGCCCGTCCCCGGGCAGGACCAACGGTTAGGAACCTGTCGGTCAGGCCGGTTAGAGTTCGCCAAGACTTCTGGAAGGGGGTCCATGACCGAGCAGGAACGCAGTCCGTTCGCGCGTCCCGTGGACGAGCCGTACGCCGAGCCGGCGCGGCCGGCACGCGCCGCCGAACCGCTGCCGCAGCCCGAGACCGACCCCGTCGTCGACGACCTGCCGACGGTCGAGCGACACCGTTCGCGCGCTGGCGTGTGGGTGGCGCTCGTCGTCGCGCTGGCCGTCCTCGCGACGATCGCCGCCTTCGTCGTCCGGACCCTCATCGCCCCGAAGGCTACGCCTGCGGGCCCCCAGGAGGTGGCCGTGCGCTACCTCAACGCCATCGCCGCCGCCGACATCGCGACCGCCCAGGCCCAGTCGGCCATCCAGGTGACGTCGCCGTCGTTCACCCCCGAGTCGCTGCGCGCCTCCCAGCAGGCCGCGCCCATCACCGATGTGCGGGCCGAGGCGCTCAACGGTCAGGACGTCGTGCTGGCCTACAAGCTGGGCGGCAAGGACGTGCGCGGCACATTCCCGATGGTCCACGTCGCCGAGGGTTGGAAGGTCAAGCGCCCGACGGTGCGTACGCGCATCGCGCCCAGCCCCCAGATGATCCGCGTCGAGCTCGACAAGCAGCCGCTGACCGGCCAGGCCTACACCTACGACGTCGAGCTCGCCCCGGGCCAGCACCGGCTGTCGGTCGCAGAGGGTGCGTTCGTCGAGTTCCAGCAGCCGGAGATCGTCGTCACCGGGCTCATCGACAACCCCCAGATCAACGCGAAGACACAGACGACGAAGGCCTACCCGGCCGAGCTCAAGAAGCGCCTCCAAGACCGCGTCAACCAGTGCCTGGCCACCAAGGAGCTCGCCCCGAAAGGCTGCCCGTGGGCGTTCCGCGCCGCCGCCGGCGAGACGGTCGACCCGGCGTCGATCACCTACAAGATGGACGGCAACCCGTTCGCAGCCTTCAACGCCCCCGCACTCGGCACCGCCGACGCCATCGCGCGCGGCGAGGTGCGCTTCACGATCAAGGTGAACGGCAAGATCCGGACGGCCGGCGGTCGAGCAGGCACGATCTCCGACGAGAAACTCGTCATCGGCAAATACGAGGCCGACCTCGCCGACCCCCAGCTGCCCTTCATCTGGGCCTCGTGACCGCCCCGCGACCACGGGTCCGAGGCGAGCTGATCGCCATCTAGCCTAGGTGAGTCCCGACCCCCAGGAGTCCCCGTGACGATGCCCCGCTACGACAGCCGGTTCGCACCCGGCGGTTATGCGCCACCCCCTCCGCCGCCGCCCGCCCCGAAGCGCACGTCGATGCGCCTCGTGGGCCTGGCCGTCGGCGCCGTGGCGGTCGTCGCCCTCGCCGTGGTCGTCGCCCTCGCCCTGACCCTGGGGGCCGCGCCCAAGCCCGGCCCGAGCTCCCAGTCGAAGCCGGTCGACGCCGCCCTCGCGTTCATGGAGGCCGTCGCGTCCGGCGATGCCTCAGCCGCCCTGGCGCTCCAGGTCCACCAGCCGGCCGACCGCACCTTCCTGACCAAGGAGGCGCTGACGGAGTCGCGCAAGCTCGCCCCCATTACCGAGATCACCCCCGGCTCCCAGAGCGAGCAGGTCGCCGAGGTCAGCTTCAAGGTCGGCGGCGAGACGAAGCGGGGTCTGTTCCGGCCCGTTCGCCAGCCCGACGGCACCTACAAGATCGAGCGCGGCACCACCGTCGTCCAGGTCACCCGCCGCAAGGGCCTGCCCGTCCTCCTCGGCGGCATCGAGATGAAGTCCGGCGAGGCCGAGATCTTCCCCGGCGCCCACAGCATTACCACCGGCCTGCGCAACATCACGTACGCCGAGTCGCAGTTCACCGTCGCCGACTCCCAGTCGTTCCCGCGCATCGCCCCGGCCCCCCGCATCACCGAGGAGGGACGCACGGCTTTCGTCAACGCGGCGAAGGCCCAGCTGGAGGCCTGTCTGCAGGTCAAGCAGCTCACGCCGCCCGACTGCCCGCAGGTGGTCAAGCCGTCGGAGGGACAGAAGCCCGAGCTCGACACCATCCGGTGGAAGCTCGAGGGGCCCAACCCGCTCGACAACCTCCAGCCGCGCATCAGCGCCGCCGACGAGACCCAGGCCGAGGCCCAGACCTCGATGCGCATCAACGTGTCGGTGATGGTCTCCCAGAACGGCGTACGCGGTGAGTCGGCCAACACCTTCACGTTCGGCTCGACCGCTGTGGCGAAGATGACGACCGACGACGTGTTGGTCCGCTTCACCCGCGCCGCCTGAACCACGGCACCGCCCGCTCCGGGGGCGGCTAGGCTGGCCGAATGACTGCTGCACCGGTTCTGGACCTCGACGACTTCGACCGCGGCGTACGCCCCGCCGACGACCTGTTCCGCTTCGTCAACGGTACGTGGCTGGCGAACGTCCGGATCGACGACGACAAGCCCGGCGCCGGGGCGTTCATCGAGCTCCGCGATGCCGCGGAGGCTGCGGTGCGCGACATCGTCACCGGTCTGACCGGAGGCGAGCCTGGCAGCGACGAGGCCCGCATCGCCGACCTGTACGCGTCGTTCATGGACACCGACCGCGCCGACGAGCTGGGCCTCGAGCCGCTGCGCGACCACTTGGAACGCATCGACACCGTCGCCTCGGTCGACGGGCTGATGGCGCTGTTCGGCCATCTCACCGGCCTCGGCGCGCGATCGGTCCTGGGCGCAGACGCCGACTCCGACCCTGGCCACCCGGACCGCTGCGTGCTGTTCGTCGGCCAGTCCGGTCTGGGCCTGCCCGACGAGGAGTACTACCGCGAGCGAGGTACGCCGAGATCCGCACGGCGTACGTGAACCACGTCGAGCGCACGCTCGCGCTGGCGGGGTTCGGCGACGCCGCCGAGGGCGCAGCCGCGGTCGTGCGGCTGGAGACCGACATAGCGGCAAGGCACTGGGACAAGGTCCGCTGCCGCGACATGGTGCAGATGTACAACCTGCAGACGTGGGCCGACTTCACCGCGGCGAGCGCGCTGCCGTGGGACGCGTACCTCGAGGCCGCGGGGATCCCCGAAGCCGCCGTCGCCGAGGTCGTGAACGCCCAGCCGAGCTTCTTCGCCGCCCTCGCCGAGCTGGTGACCGCCGAGCGCCTCGACGACTGGCGCTGGTGGGCACGGTTCGCACTGATCGGCTCGTTCTCGCCATACCTGTCGTCGGCGTACGTCGACGAGCGCTTCTCCTTCTACGGCACGGTCCTGTCCGGCGTACCCATCAACCGTGAGCGCTGGAAGCGCGGCGTCTCCCTGGTCGAGGGCACCCTCGGCGAGGCCGTCGGGCGCCTGTACGTCGAGCGCCACTTCCCCGTCGAGGCGAAGGCCCGCATGGACGAGCTCGTCGACAACCTGATCGAGGCCTACCGCCGCTCGATCACCGACCTCGACTGGATGACCGACGCCACCCGGGACGAGGCGCTCAAGAAGCTCGACCAGTTCACACCGAAGATCGGCTTCCCGGCGAGGTGGCGCGACTACTCCGCGCTGGAGATCCGCCGCGACGACCTCGTCGGCAACGTGGAGCGCGCCAATCGGTTCGAGCTCGACCGGGCGATCGCGAAGGTCTCGGAGCCGGTCGACCGCGACGAGTGGTTCATGACGCCGCAGACGGTCAACGCCTACTACCACCCACTCCGCAACGAGATCGTGTTCCCCGCGGCGATCCTGCAGCCGCCGTTCTTCAACGTCGACGCGGATGACGCCGTCAACTACGGAGGCATCGGCGCGGTCATCGGCCACGAGATCGGCCACGGCTTCGACGACCAGGGCTCCACGTGCGACGGCGACGGCCGCCTGCGTGACTGGTGGACCGACGACGACCGTGAAGCGTTCACCGCGCGCACGCGGTCGCTGATCGACCAGTACGCGGTCCTTTCGCCCGAGGGCGCCGACGGCCAGACCGTCAACGGCGAGCTCACCATCGGCGAGAACATCGGCGACCTCGGCGGGCTGTCCATCGCGTACAAGGCGTGGGAGATCGCCCAGCAGAACCGCGTGGCGGCCGACGAGGCGCCGGCGGCCGACCTGGACGGCTTCACGCCGGCGCAGCGGCTCTTCCTGTCGTGGGCGGCGGTGTGGCAGGCGAAGTTCCGTCCCGAGGCGGTCAAGCAGCGCCTGGCGACCGACCCCCATTCACCGAACGAGTTCCGGTGCAACCAGATCGTGCGCAACGTGGACGCCTTCTACGCGGCCTTCGGCGTACGCGATGGCGACGCCCTGTGGCTCGCCCCGGAGGACCGCGTCACCATCTGGTGATCCCTGCTCGCGCCGCATAACAGGCCGAAAACTCCATAACCGGCGTCCCAGGGCCTGTTATGGAGTTTTCGGTCTGTTGTGCCCTACACCTTGAGCACGATCTTGCCGCGCGCGTGGCCGGTCTCGAGCTCGCGGTGGGCGTCGGCGACCTGCTCGAGCGGGAGCACCTTCGACACCTCGAGCGACATCTCGCCGTCGGTGACGAGCCGGGCCAGCTGCTCCATCTCGCGGGGGAGGGCGTGGATCTTCGGGATGTGGGCCTCGATGCCCCGCTCCTGGGCGGGCGCGAGGTCGGCGAGCGACGGCAGTGTGACGATGCGCCCGCCCTCGACGAGGTGGTCGAGGGACTTCTCGAACACGTCGAAGTAGACGCCGTCCAGGATGACGTCCATCTTCGGCGTGACCTCGCGGAAGTCCTGCTGGGTGTAGTCGACGGCGGTCGCGCCGAGCTCGCGGAGACGGTCCTGGTTGCGGGTCGACGCGGTGGCCCACACGTCGGCACCGGCCGCAGCGGCCATCTGGACCATCATCTGGCCGACACCGCCGGCGCCGCCGTGGACGAGGACATTCTCGCCGCTGCGTACGCGGGCGAGCTCGTGGACGGCGATCCAGGCGGTGGTGCCGACGAGCGCGAGGCCACCGAGCGTCACGGCGTCGCCGTCGGCGGGGGCTGCGGAGAGGCACTCCGCGGGCAGGGAGACGTACTCGGCGTAGCAGTGGCCCGGATGGTTCGGCGGGGCCACGCCGAAGACGGCCTGGCCCGGCTCGAAGCCGCCCACGCCCTCGCCGACCTCCTCGACGAAGCCGTACGCCTCGCGACCGAGCACGAGGGGGAAGTCGTCGGGACCGATCGCCTTGCACATGCCCGAGGACCCGTCACGGATCTTGTAGTCGAGCGGGTTGACACCCGCGGTGACGACCTTGACGACGACGCGTCCGGGGGCGGCCGCAGGTTTGGGCCCCTCCCCCATGTGGAGCTCGTCAGCGGTCCCGAAACGGTCGATCTGTGCCTGTCGCATGGCCCCATTGTGGCGTCCCTGCCCGGGCGCGGGAAGGGCGACCGGCCGGCGGACATCAGTCGTCGGCGGGTCGGGGGCGGTTCCATGGTCGGTGGGCGAGCGTCAGCCACCAGACGGCCAGAAGGACGAGCACGCCCAACAGCAGCGACAGAAGGGACATCTCGGCGGTCTCGGCCTCGATCGCCTGGGCGACCATCGGTCCGGCGACGAGGCCGGCGGCGCCGAGGGTCACCAGGAGGCGGTCGCTGCGGAGCAGCCCCACGAAGAGGACCACGGAGACGACGAGGAAGCCCAGCGCCAGCGGGATCGAGCGCCCCACGAGGGCGGCACCGAGGACGAGGTTGACGACGCCGCCGACGGCGAACAGCACGATGGCGATGCTGTGGGCGAGCGTCATCGCCATGGTCGGCTCCTCGGCGGTGGGCAGTGCCTTCGGGCTCATCAGTCCTCCTCCAGGTCGAGTCCGAGCCCCAGCAGCAGGGCGTCGCGCAGTGGCTGTGCGGCGATCATCACCCCGAAGGGCAGCTCGACGCCGTCGACCACCTCACGGTGCAGCGGCAGCGAGATCGCGGGACGGCCGGTCAGGTTGAACACCGAAGTCCACGGCGTGAAGCGCGTCTGGGCGGCGAAGTCGGCCGCCGGGTCGTCGTCGTCGCGCAGGGAGCCGTGCGCGGCCGGCGGCTGGGCCAGCGTCGGCATGACCAGCACGTCGCACACCGGGTCCCAGGCGTTCGCGTACGCCCGGGACAGACGCTGCTGGGTGAAGACGGCCTCGGCGTACGCCTGCCCGCTCACACCCCTGCCCAGCTCGCGCAGCCAGCGGCTCAGCGGGCGCAGCCGGTCCTCCATCGGCTCGGGCACGGGCGCGCCGAGTGCCAAGACGGCCCACATGCACTGAAACGCCTGCCACTGCTCGGCGAGGTCGGCGCAGTCGGGCACGTCGACGATCTCGTGGCCGCGGGCGGCGAGGCGGTTGAGGGTGACGTCGACGGCGCGCAGCGCGGCGGGGTGGACGAGCGCGTCCGGGTCGACGAGTCCCCGGCGCAGCACGCCGACCCTCAGCCGTGGTGTGGGGGCGTCCAAGCCGGTCAGGAAGCTCTCGTAGGGCGCGAGGTAGGTGTCCCCCGGCCACCGGCGCGATAGGACGTCCAGGGCGGCCGCCGTGTCGCGAACGTCGCGGGTGAGCACGCCCTGCGTCGCCAGTCCCGGGCCGTCCCCGAGGTGGGGTCCGGGCGAGACGCGGCCGCGCGAAGGCTTCATGCCGACGAGGCCGCACGCGGACGCCGGGATGCGGATGGATCCGCCACCGTCGGAGCCGTGGGCGATGGGCACGATCCCGGACGCGACCGCGACCGCGGCGCCACCGGACGAGCCGCCCGCACCACGGCTCGGGTCGAACGGGGTGCTGGCCGGCCGGTGTCCTTCCGGCTCGGTGTAGCAGGGCAGACCGAACTCGGGGGTCGCCGTCTTGCCGAGCATCACCGTGCCTGCCTCGCGCAGCAGCGTCACGGTCCCGTCGTCCCACGTGCCGACGTTGCCGCGCAGCGCGGCCGAGCCGGCCTCGTAGGGGACGCCCTTGACGGAGTTCAGGTCCTTGATCGGGCACGCTACGCCGAACAGCGGCCCCGGCGTGAAGTCGGGGTCGGCCAGCCGGGCGTCGAGCTCCCGGGCCTGCGTACGCGCCCGCTCGTCGGCGACGTGGACGAAGGCCCCCAGCTGGTCAGCTCGGGCCGCCTCGAGGGCGCGGTCGGTCACCTCCGTGACCGAGACCTCCCGGCGGCGGATCAGGTCGGCCAGCGCGAGCGCCGTAGACGCGAAGTGCTCCACGCGGCCGATCCTAGGCCACGTGGAGCACTCCACGATCGTTCGGTCAGTCAGAGCCTCGGGGCTCAGGCACCCGTCTTGGCGAGGCCGCCCGAGGAGTCCTTGTCGGGGCGCCAGGACGGGGTCGGCTGAGGCGTCGGGGTGGCCGACGGGGTCGGCTGACGCGTCGGGGTGGCCGACGGGGTCGGCTGACGCGTCGGGGTGGCCGACGGGGTCGGCTGAGGCGTCGGGGTGGCCGACGGGGTCGGCGTGGGGGTCGCGGTCACGGTGCCCACGCGAACCGGTGCGGTGTCGGGTGGCCGGAATGACGGTGACACCTTCACCCACTCGCGAGCAACCAAAGAGGCCAAAATCGCCAATTCGGTGTTCAGTGCGGCCGGCTCGAATTCACAATGGTCCCATCCATCGCTCCCGGCTCAGGCAGAACGCGTGACGACCTGGTCGCACAACGCCGACAGCGCGTCGCGCGCCGGCCCCTCCGGGAGCACCGCCAAGTGTCCGCGGGCGGCCTCCGCGCGGCGGCGTACCTCGGCCCGCGACTCCTCGATCGCCGGGTGGCGGCGCAGCAGCGCGATCGCCTCGGCGAGCTCCTCGTCGTCGGACAGGTCGGACGCGATCAGCTCCTTGAGGCGCGCGTCGGCGAGGTCGGTCGAGCGGCGGACCAGCAGCGTCGGCAGCGTCGCCACGCCCTCGCGCAGGTCGGTGCCCGGAGTCTTGCCCGTCTCGTCGGAGGTGATGTCGATGATGTCGTCGGACAGCTGGAACGCCATGCCGACCTCCTCGCCGAAGGCCGACAGGGCCTCGAGCACCTGCGGCGACGCCTTCGAGACCATGCCGCCGAACACCGCCGAGGTGGCGATGAGCGAGCCGGTCTTGTCGGCCAGCACCTGCAGGTAGTGGTCCAGCGGGTCGACGCCGTCGGCCGGGCCGACCGTCTCGGCGATCTGACCCTGGACGAGGCGCGCGAAGGTACGCGCCTGCAGACGCACGAAATCGGTGCCGAGGTCAGCGACCGTGTCGGACGCGCGGGCGAACAGGAAGTCGCCCACGAGGATGGCGACCGTGTTGTCCCAACGACGGTTGGCCGAGGGTACGCCGCGGCGCAGCTCGGCGTCGTCCATGACGTCGTCGTGGTAGAGGCTGGCCACGTGGGTCAGCTCGACGACGAGCGCCGCTCTGGTCACGTCGTCGTCGCTGGCACCCTCGCCGAAGTGGGAGGCGAGGACGACCAGCAGCGGACGGAAACGCTTGCCGCCGGCGGAGATGATGTGCTGCGCCGCCTCGGTGACCATCGGGGTGTCGCCGTGCGCGGACTCCAGCAGGCTCTCCTCGATGGTGGCCAGACGGGCCTTGACCGTCTCGGCGAAGGCCTCGTCGGTCACGGCGTCAGATGTCGACAGCACAGATCTCCTCTCGGGCATACCGGTGAAGGTATGGCGACGTCAGCGAATGAACTCGCTGGCCCTGGTGGCCACGTCCATCAGCGGACCGGGCAGGATGCCGAGACCCAGCGTGGCCACGCATCCTACCGCGACGGCGATCCAGGTCATCCAGCTCGGGGCCACCACACGAGCATCACCCGACGGGTCGGAGAAGAACATCACCATGATCACGCGCAGGTAGAAGAAGGCGGCGACCAGGGAGCACAGGACCGCGACCACGACGAGCCATGCGAAGCCGCCACGCCACGCGGCGGCGAACACGGCCCACTTGCCGATGAAGCCCGACGTCAGCGGGATGCCCGCGAACGACAGCAGGAACAGCGCGAACACCGCGGCGATGCCGGGGTTCTTGCGGCCCAGGCCCGACCAGGACTTCAGCGAGGTGACCTCGCCGCCGGCGTCGCGGACCATCGTGACGATGGCGAACGCGCCCACGGTCGTGAGGCCGTACGTGGCCAGGTAGAACATGATCGCCGACAGCGACGTGAGCTGGCCGGCGGGAACGCCGGTCGCGCCCTGGGCGGCCCCCGTGACCGCGGTCAGGATGAAGCCCGCGTGGGCGATCGACGAGTACGCCAGCATGCGCTTGACGTCGGTCTGGGTGATGGCCAGCAGCGAGCCGACGACCATGGTCGCGACGGCGACGGCGGCCATGAGCGGCTGCCAGTCCCAGCGGGCGCCACCGAGGGCGACGTAGAACACTCGCAGCAGCGCGCCGACCGCGGCGATCTTCGTGCAGGCCGCCATGAAGCCGGTCACCGGCGTCGGGGCGCCCTGGTAGACGTCGGGCGTCCACGAGTGGAAGGGCACCGCACCGACCTTGAACAACAGGCCCACGGCCACCAGGCCCAGACCGCCGAGCAGCAGCATCGGCGAACCCGTGCCGTTGCGCGAAGCCGTGTCGATGGCCGACATCGTGAAGTCGCCCGCGTAGCCGTACAGGAGCGCCGCGCCGTACAGGAAGAACGCCGACGACAGCGCGCCCAGCAGGAAGTACTTGAGCGACGCCTCCTGCGACAGCAGGCGGCGACGGCGGGCCAGGCCGCACATCAGGTACAGCGGCAGTGACAGGACCTCGAGGGCGATGAACATCGTCAGCAGGTCGTTCGACGCCGGGAAGATCATCATGCCGGTGAGGGCGAACATGAGCAGCGGGTAGATCTCGGTGTGCTCGAGGCGGTTGAGGATTGCCTCCTTCTCTGCGGGCGTGCCCGGGACCGACGCGGCCTGCGGCGTGAACGCCGTGTTGCCGCCACCCAGCCGGCGCTCGCCGAAGACCAGCAGGCTGACCAGCGTGAGGACCAGCAGCATCGACCACAGGAAGTAGGTCGGCGCGTCGAGGGCGATCGAGCCCATGGCGCCGATCATCACGGGCGCGGTGAGCCAGTTGATGACCGTCAGCGCCAGCGCGGCGACGATGCCGAACGCCGACAGGCCGATCTGGATGCCGGCCCGGCCCCTGCGGGGCAGGAACGCCTCAACGCCGACCTGGAGGCAGGCCATTCCGAAGACGACGAACAGGGGTGCGAGCTGGGCGTACTCCAGCACGGGCACCTGGAACGTGTCCGAGTTCATCAGTTGTGTCCCTTCGCGAGCTGCGGCTGCGGATCGGTCATGCCGACGCGCTGCATGGTGGCCTGCACGGCCGGTTCGATCAGGTCGAGCATCGGCTTCGGGAAGAAGCCGAACACCAGGATCAGGGCGATCAGCGGCGCGATGGCCAGCTTCTCGCGCCCGGTCAGATCGAGGGGCGTGGTCGAGGTGGTGGCGGTGCGGGTCGCCGTCGCCGTGGCGGCGGTCGCCCCGTGGCCGTGGTCGTCGTCGTGAGCGGCATGGCCGCCCCCGGCGTACTCACCGTTGAAGTCCACCGGGTCGGCCGTCCCGCCGAAGGCCTTGGCCGTCTGCTCGGTGACCGGACCGGTGAAGATCCGCTGGTACATCCACAGGCAGTAGACGGCAGACAGAACCATGGCGATGGTCGAGATGCCGGCGACGACCGGGTTCCGCGCGAACGAGCCGGCGATGACCATGAACTCCGAGATGAAGCTCGACATGCCGGGCAGCGCCGCTGAGGACAGGCCGCCGAACAGGAACAGGCCCGCCATGACAGGGGCGACCTTCTGCACGCCGCCGTACGCGGAGATCTGGCGCGAGCCACGACGCTGCACGAGGTAGCCGGCCACGAGGAACAGCACCGCCGTGGAGAACGCGTGGTTGAACATGTAGAACGTCGCACCCGTCATCGACACCGTCGTGAAGGAGAAGATGCCCATCACGATGAAGCCGAAGTGGCTGATCGAGGTGAAGGCGATCAGGCGCATCATGTCCTTCTGGCCGATGGCGGCGAGCGCGCCGTAGACGACCGAGATCAGCGCCAGCACGATCACGACCGGGGAGGCCCAGCGCGACGCCTCGGGGAACAGCTCAAGGCAGAAGCGGATCATGCCGAACGTGCCGATCTTGTCGAGGAGGCCGACCATCAGCGTGGAGCTGCCGGCCGTGCCCTCCTCGGCGGCGTCGGGCAGCCAGGTGTGGAACGGCACCATCGGGGCCTTCAGCGCGAACGCGATGAAGAAGCCGAGGAACAGCCAGCGCCCGGTGCTTCCGTCGATGTCCAGCTTGGCGAGGTCGGCGAGCAGGTAGCTCGGCGCGCCAGCCCTGGCGGACACCGCGTACAGGCCGATGACGGCAGCCAGCATGATCAGACCGCCGGCGAGGCCGAACAGCAGGAACTTGATGGCGGCGTACCCGCGGCGACGGCCGCCGAAGCCGCCGAGCAGGAAGTACATCGGGATCAGCGTGGCCTCGAAGAAGAGGTAGAACAGCAGCACGTCGGTCGCCATGAAGACGAACAGCGACAGCGACTCCAGCGCCAGGACGAGGCCGAAGTAGACGTGGCTGCCCCAGCGGTCGTCGGAGTCGACGGTGTCCCAGGAGGCCATCAGGACGATGGGGGTCAGGATGACGGTCAGCAGCACCATCGTCAACGACACCCCGTCGACCGGGCCGAGCGACCAGTACGCCCCGAAGGCGCGGATCCAGGGCAACTTCTCGCTCACGTCGGTGCCACCGGCCACGAGGACGGCCACGGCGACGCCGACGGCCAAGGTGATCAGTGAGAAGACCAGTCCGAGCGTACGCGCGGACCGGGCGTCCCTCACCATCATGAGCACGGCCGCGCCGAGCATCGGCAGGAGACCCAGCAGGGTCAGCCAGGGGAAATTCATTACGACTCCTCCCCTCAGGCCAGCCGGCCGAGGATCATGACGAAGCCCACGAGGGCGGCGCCAGCCACCATCGTCAGCGCGTAGGAGCGGACATAGCCCGTCTGCAGACGACGTGCCATCGTGGACAGGCCACCGATGGTTCCGGCGGTCCCGTTCACCGCCCCGTCGACCTGGTGCTCATCGAAAGCGGCGACGCCCGTGGCGAGCCCCATCGCGGGATCGATGACGAAGATCTTGTTGATGTCGTCGCCGTACAGGTCGTGACGCGCGGCGTTCTCGAAAGCGTTGCCCGAGGGGGCGTCACGCGGGATCCGACCGCGGAAGACCAGCCAGCCGGCGAGGACGCCGAGGGCGACCGCCGCCAACGTGATCAGGCCGATCGGCGAGGTGAACCCGGCGAGCAGGTCGGCGGTGTGGGTATGGCCGCCGGTGGCCGGGTCGAGCCAGCCACTGATCCAGCCGTTCATCGCCACACCGGCGACGAGCGACAGGACGGCGAGCACCACGAGCGGGACGGTCATGACGGCCGGCGACTCGTGCGGGTGGATGCCGTCCTCCCAGCGCTCCGTGCCGAAGAACGTCATCATCATCATGCGCGTCATGTAGTAGGCGGTGATGAACGCGCCGATCAGCGCGCACACGCCCATCAGGGTGTTGTGCTCGAACGCCGCCTCGATGATGTGGTCCTTCGAGAAGAAGCCCGCGGTGAACGGGAAGCCGATGATCGCCAGATAGCCCGCCCCGAATGTCAGGAACGTGACCTTCATGGCCTTCGACAGCGCGCCGTAGTGGCGCATGTTCACGTCGTCGCCCATGCCGTGCATCACGGAGCCGGCGCCGAGGAACATGTTGGCCTTGAAGAAGCCGTGGGTGATCAGGTGGAAGATCGCGAACGCGTAACCGGCCGGGCCGATGCCCGCGGCGAGCATCATGTAGCCGATCTGGGACATCGTCGAACCGGCGAGCGCCTTCTTGATGTCGTCCTTCGACGTACCGATCCAGGCGCCGGCGAGCAGGGTGATCGTGCCGATGATCGCGACCGCGGTCGACGCCAGCGGCGTCTCGGCGTAGATCGCGTGGGAGCGCGTCACCAGATAGACGCCGGCGGTGACCATCGTGGCGGCGTGGATGAGGGCCGAGACCGGGGTCGGGCCCTCCATCGCGTCCAGCAGCCACGACTGCAGGGGCACCTGGGCCGACTTGCCGCAGGCGGCCAGCAGCAGGAACAGACCGATCATCGTGACCGTCAGCGAGCCCGTACCGAACAGGGTGCCGGAGGCGGTGGCCATGCCGTGGACGCGCTCGTTGACCTCCTCGAATTTCACTGTGCCGAAGGTCGCGAACATCGTCGCCATGGCGAGCGCCAGGCCGATGTCACCGACGCGGTTGACCACGAACGCCTTCTTGCCGGCGGCGGCCGCGGAGTGCTTGTGCTGCCAGAACGAGATCAGCAGGTAGGACGCGAGGCCCACACCCTCCCAGCCCAGGAACAGGCCCAAGTAGCCGTCCGACAGCACCAGCGTGAGCATGGCGGCGATGAACAGGTTCAGGTAGGCGAAGAAGCGGCGACGCCGCTCGTCGTGGGCCATGTAGCCGATCGAATAGATGTGGATCAGCGAACCCACGCCGGTGATCAGCAGCACGAACAGGATCGACAGCTGGTCGACCAGCAGGCCCAGGTTGACGTGCCACGGTCCGACGCCGATCCACTCCCACAGCGGGACGACGATGCGTCGCTTCGCCTCGTCGGCGAGGAACATCTCGACGAAGATGCAGGCACCGATCGAGAACGACGCCAGCGAGGCGAGCGTGCCGAGCCAGTGGCCCCACGCATCACTCGCGCGGCCCAGCAGCAGGAGCACGGCGGCCGAGACCAGCGGGATGGCGATGGTGAGCCATGCCAGCGAGGTCATCATGGAGAAGGGCTCCACGACGGGGGTGACTCCCTCCAGGATCGGGAGGGCGGTGAAGACGGTCATGCCATGCACCTCAGAACTTCAGCAGGTTCGCGTCGTCGACCGAAGCCGAGCGTCGCGTTCGGAAGATGGACACGATGATCGCGAGACCCACCACGACCTCGGCAGCGGCGACGACCATCACGAAGAAGCTCGCGATCTGGCCGTTGAGGTTGCCGTGGACGCGGGAGAAGGTCACCAGCGCGAGGTTCGAGGCGTTCAGCATCAGCTCGACCGACATGAAGGCGACGATCGCGTTGCGGCGCATCATGAAGCCCACAGTCCCGATCGTGAAGAGGATCGCGGACAGGATCAGGTAGTTGTTCGGGTTCACTTCTCCCCCTCGGCTTCGTCGATGGCGCGGGCGGGCAGCGAGCTCGCCGGGGCCCCGTTGACCGAGGAGGCGTCGCCGTCGAGCGCCGCAACGGTGTGGCGCGTGGCCTCGGCAAGAGCGTGGCCGTCGACCACGGTGCCGCGACGCACGAGAGTCGGCGACACCGAGCCTTCGGCCATAGAGCCGTCCGGCAGCAGCGCCGGGGTGTCGACCGCGTTGTGGCGGGCGAACACGCCGGGCGTCGGCAGCGGGCCGGGATGCTTGCCGGTCTTGGCGTACGCCTGCATGCGCTCGCCCATCTTGGCGCGCTGGGTGATCTTCTCGCCCACGCGCTCGCGGTGGGCCAGGACCATCGCGCCGAGCGCGGCGGTGATCAGGAGCGCCGAGGTCGTCTCGAAGACGAACACGTAGCGGCTGAAGATCAGGTACGCCAGCGCCGTCACGTTGCCCTGCGGGTTCAGCGTGCCGTCGGCGTTGCGGACGACGTTGGCGCCGTCGATGCCGACGACCTGGCTCTCGACCACCGCGTTGCCGACCACGAAGATCAGCAGCGCGCCGAACGCGAGGGCGGCGATGATCGCCATCACGCGCTGGCCGCGCAGCGTCTCCACCAGCGAGTCACGCGCGTCGACACCCACGAGCATGAGCACGAACAGGAAGAGCATGAGGATCGCGCCGGTGTAGACGATGATCTGCACGGCGAAGAGGAACGGGGCCCCCTGCGCGGCGTACTGCACCGCCAGCGAGACCATGACCACGGCCAGCGACATGGCCGAGTGCACCGCCTTCTTCGACAGGATCATGCCCAGGGCACCCAGCACCATGAACGGTGCCAGCACCCAGAAAGCGACCGCCGAAGCGGTGACCATCGGAATCACTGGGGTCCTCCCACCTGGATGGAGCTCGGGTCGACGTGGCCCGGGTCCGGCACGCCGTGGCCAGCCTCGGCCGGGCTCGCGGTCGTGCCCGTACGCGTGTCGGGCTGGCCGGAGGCCGGCAGGCCCAGGAAGTAGTCCTTCTCGTCGTCGCCGAGGCGACGGGGGTGAGGGGGCTGCTCCATGCCCGCGAGGAGCGGGGCCAGCAGGTCCTGCTTCTCGTAGATCATCTTCTCGCGGGTGAAGTCGGCCAGCTCGAACTCGTTGGTCATCGTCAGCGCACGCGTCGGGCACGCCTCGATGCACAGGCCGCACAGGATGCAGCGCAGGTAGTTGATCTGGTAGACGCGGCCGTAGCGCTCGCCCGGGGAGAAGTTCTCCCCGTCGACGTTCGACGCGCCCTCGACGAAGATCGCGTCGGCGGGGCACGCCCACGCGCACAGCTCGCAGCCGACGCACTTCTCCAGGCCGTCGGGCCAGCGGTTCAGCTGGTGGCGACCGTGAAAGCGCGGCGCGGTGACCTTCGGCTTGAGGGGGTAGTCCTCGGTGAAGGTCTTGCGGAACATCGTCTTGAACGTGACACCGAAGCCCGCCCAGGCATCGAGAAAGCCCATCAGAGATCATCTCCCGTGTTCGAGTTAGCGGTGGTGGCACCTTTGCCGCCGGTGGTCGAGCGGTCGTCGGGGACGGTGACGACGTCGGCAAGCTCAGGCAGCTTCTGCCCCTTCATCGGGGGCACCGGGTAGCCGCCCGCGTACGGGTCGAACGAGCCGGCCGGCTGCGGGGCGTTGAGCGGCTTCTCCTCCTCCTGCTTCCCGCCGAAGAAGGCGAACCAGCCGAGCGCGCAGAGGATGATCACCGCGCCGATGATCGCCGGGATGTTCGGGCCGTCGACCTTGTGGAGGTTGAGGCTGCGGATCGAGGCGACCGCCATGATCCAGCCGATGGAGATCGGGATGAGCCACTTCCAGCCGAAGCCCATGAACTGGTCGTAGCGCAGACGCGGGAGCGTGCCGCGCAGCCACACGAACATGAAGATGAACAGGATGATCTTCAGCGTGAGCCACACCGGACCCATCCACGCGCTGTCTAGGACACTGTGGCCGTGCAGCGGCCACGGGGCGTGCCAGCCACCGAGGAAGAGCGTCACGGCGATCGCCGACACGTTGACCATGTTGATGTACTCGGCCAGGAAGAACATGGCGAAGCGGAAGCCCGAGTATTCGGTGTGGAAACCGCCGACGAGCTCCGACTCGCACTCCGGCAGGTCGAAGGGCGCGCGGTTGGTCTCGCCGACCATCGAGATGACGTAAACGATGAACGACGGGGCGAGCAGCAGGAAGTACCAGCCCGGGATCGGCAGCTGGACGCCGCCGAACAGGTTGATCGGCTGCTGCTGGGCCTCGACAATCTCCGACGTCGACATCGAGCCGGCGAACATGAACACCGTCACGAACGACAAGCCCATCGCGACCTCGTAGGAGATCATCTGCGCGCTCGAACGCAGGCCGCCGAGCAGCGAGAACGTCGAGCCGGACGACCAGCCAGCGAGCACGATGCCGTAGATGCCGACCGAAGCGAGCGCCAGGATGCCGAGCACGGCGACCGGCATGTCGGTCAGCTGGAGCGTCGTCCGGTGGCCGAGGATCGTGACCTCACCACCGAACGGGATCATCGACAGGATCGAGAAGGCCGGGATCGCGACGAGGTAGGGCGCCAGGTTGAAGATGAAGGCCTCAGCATTCTTGGGACGCAGGTCTTCCTTCACCATCAGCTTCACGCCGTCGGCCAGCGACTGGAACCAGCCGCCGGGGCCGTTCATGATCGGGCCGACGCGATGCTGCATCTTGGCGACGACCTTGCGCTCGAACACGATGTTGAACAGTGTGAACAGCAGGAGGTACACCAGCAGCACGGCGCCCTTGATGGCGGACAACCACCAGGGGTCGTTGCCGAACAGGGACATCTCGAGCGGCATCATGCCAGGTCTCCTTCGGGAGAGTGGGTGGCCGAGTCGGCGGCGGACGCGGCCACACGGACCAGGTCGCCGGGGACCGCGCCGAGGTGCGTCGACAGACGCAGCCCGCGAGCAGCCATCGGGAGCCAGACCACACCGTCGGCCATGCCTTCGGTGATCGCTAGCGGGAGGACCACACGGCCCTCGCCTCGGGAGACCTCGACCAGGTCCCCGTCGGTGAGGCCACCGGCCATGGCCTCGTTCATGCGCACGACCGGCGTACGCGCAGTCGCCAGCAGGGCGGGCTCGCCGTCGGTGCCGCGGGAGTCGTCGATCATCTCCCGGTGGGCGGCTAGGACGGCCTCCCCCGCACCGGGCTCCAGCACGCTGGCTGCGCCCTCGCGCGGCATCTCGGCGCGGGCGCCATCCCACGGTCCGAGCTCGTCGAGCTCGGCCTTGGCCTGCTGCGGCGTACGGAAGCCGAGGTCGGCACCGAGGCCGTCGGCCAGCGCCGCCAGCACGCGGAGGTCGCTCATCACGTTGCGGTCGACGTTGAGGAACTGCTGGAGCGGACGCTCGCGACCCTCCCAGTCGACGAACGTGCCCGAGCGCTCCTCGATGACCGACACCGGGAACACCACGTCGGCGCGCTCGGTGACCTGCGACTCGCGGGACTCCAACGACACGACGAAGTCGGCGTTCTCGAGGCCGTCGATCGCCGCAGCGGGGAAGCGCATGTCGGCCGGCTCGACACCGCCCACGACCAGCGCCCTCAGGCGCCCTTCGGCCGCCGCTCCCAGCATCGCGTCGGCATCGAGGCCGCCCTCGCCGGGCAGGCCCTCGACACCCCAGACCGACTGGACGTCGACGCGCGCCTGGGCATCGACGACCTGACGGCCGCCGGGCAGGAGGTTCGGCAGGCAGGCAGCCAGCCTCCAGCGCACCGCGGTCGCCTGCACGGCGCGGGATCCACGCCAGCTTGGCGCCACCGCTGTGGACCAGGTCGAGCACGGCCGTGAGCAGGCCGAGCGTGCCGCCGGCGCGCTCGCCCACCAGCACCACGGTGTCGGGGTCGACACCGAGGCCCGCGAGGACGCGGGGCTCGTTGCCGGGCTGGGTCGCGACGAGCCGGGCCTTCAGCTTGGCCGAGCCCTTCGACAGGAACGGGGCCACCGTGACAACCTCGAGGTTGTTCCTGCGGACGGCCTTGCGCAGCCGCAGGAAGACCATGGGCGACTCGTCCTCGGGCTCGAACGCCACCAGGACGACCTTCTTCGCTCGCTCGAGGTCGGCGTACGTGGTCTGGAGGCCGGTGCCCGCGACCGCGTTGGCCAAGAAGCCGCCCTCCTCGACCGTGTGGACACGGCTGCGGAAGTCGATGTTGTTCGTCTTCAGGACGGCGCGCGCGAACTTGGAGTACGCGTACGCGTCCTCCATCAGCAGGCGGCCGCCGGGCAGGACGCCCACCGACGAGCCCGCCGCACGCAGGCCGCGCACGGCCACGTCGATCGCCTCGGCCCACGAGGCCGGACGCAGGACGCCGTCCTCACGGACCAGCGGGGTGCGTACCCGGTCGTCGCCGCGGTTGGAGACGAAGCCGAAACGGCCCTTGTCGCAGTTCCACTCCTCGTTGACCTCGGGGTCCTCGCCAGCAAGGCGACGCATGACCTCGCCGCGGCGGTGGTCGACGCGCAGGGAGCAGCCCGACGCGCAGCCTTCGCACACCGACGGCGTGGAGACCAGGTCGAACGGGCGCGAGCGGAAGCGGTACGCCGCCGACGTGAGCGCGCCCACGGGGCAGATCTGGATGGTGTTGCCCGAGAAGTAGGACTCGAATGGCTGCTTCTCGTAGATGCCGACCTGCTGGAGCGCGCCGCGCTCGACCAAGGCGATCATCGGGTCACCGGCGATCTGCTCGGAGAAGCGGGTGCAGCGCGCGCAGAGCACGCAACGCTCGCGGTCGAGCAGGACCTGCTTGGAGATGTTGATCGGCTTCGGGTAGGTCCGCTTGACGCCCTCGTAGCGCGACTCGCCGTGACCGTGCGACATCGACTGGTTCTGCAGGGGGCACTCGCCACCCTTGTCGCAGATCGGGCAGTCGAGCGGGTGGTTCATCAGCAAGAACTCGAGCATGCCCTCCTGCGCCTTCTGGGCGACGGGAGAGCTGAGCTGCGTACGGATCTGCATGCCCGGGGCGACCTGCAGCGTGCAGGAGGCCTGGGGCTTCGGCATGCCGCGGCCGTTGCCCGCGTCCGGGACCTCGACGAGGCACTGGCGGCACGCGCCGACCGGGTCGAGCAGCGGATGGTCGCAGAAGCGCGGGATGTCGATGCCGACGGCCTCGGCGGCACGGATGGCCAAGGTGCCCTTCGGCACCGATACCTCGATGTCGTCGATCGTCAGGGTGACGAGCTCGGGCTTCGGGGCGACCTCGCCCTCGGCCGGGTGGTTGGTGACAGTCATCAGTGGGCCCCCACAGTCATCGGCTCGGCGGCGAAGAGCGCGCTCTTCTCATACGGGAACAGCTCCCACGCAGGCGTGTGCGTGCCCTGCTCGAACTCATCGCGGAAGTGGGCGATCGCCGAGGTCACGCAGGCCACGGCACCGTCGGCGAGCGCGCAGAACGAGCGGCCGCCGATGTTGTCGCACAGGTCGAGCAGCTTGTCGATGTCACCTTCCTGGCCCTTGCCGGCCTCGAGGCGCATCAGGATCTGGGTCAGCCACCACGAGCCCTCGCGGCACGGCGTGCACTTGCCACACGACTCGTGCTTGTAGAACTCGACCCAACGCAACGTCGAACGGACCACCGAGGTCGTCTCGTCGAAGCACTGGAGGGCCTTGGTGCCCAGCATCGTCTTGGCCCCGGCCATGCCCTCGTAGTCGAGCGGCAGGTCGAGGTATTCGTCGGTGCCAGGCAGGATCGGCGTCGACGAGCCGCCCGGGGTCCAGAACTTCAGGCGGTGGCCGTTGCGTACGCCACCGGACAGATCTAGCAGCTGGCGCAGCGTGATGCCCATGGGCGCCTCGAACTGGCCGGGGCGGTTCACGTGGCCCGACAGCGAGTAGATCGTCATGCCCTTGGACTTCTCGGTGCCCATCGCCGAGAACCATTCCTTGCCGTTGTCGATGATGCACGGCACCGATGCGATCGACTCCACGTTGTTGATGACCGTGGGCGACGCGTACAGGCCGGCGACAGCGGGGAACGGCGGACGCAGGCGAGGCTGGCCGCGTCGACCCTCGAGGGAGTCGAGCAGCGCCGTCTCCTCGCCGCAGATGTAGGCGCCGGCACCGGAGTGGATCACCAGGTCGATGTCGTAGCCCTTGCCGAGGACGTTCTTGCCGAGGTAGCCGGCCGAGTAGGCCTCGCGCACCGCCTGCTGGAGGCGGCGGGCGACGTGGAGGACCTCACCACGCACGTAGATGAACGCGTGGTTCGCTCCGATCGCGTACGCGGAGATGATGACGCCCTCGACCAACGTGTGGGGCGAGGCCATCATCAGCGGGATGTCCTTGCAGGTGCCCGGCTCCGACTCGTCGGCGTTGACCACGAGGTATTTCGGGTTCGGGTTGTCCTTGGGGATGAAGGACCACTTCATGCCCGTCGGGAAGCCGGCGCCACCGCGGCCGCGCAGGCCCGCGTCCTTGACGGTCGCGACGATGTCGTCGGGCGACATGTCGAGGGCCTTGCGCAGCGCGTTGTAGCCGCCGCGACGCTCGTAGTTCGACAGCTTCCAGGCGCGATCGTCGGCCCAGTTGGCCGACAGGACCGGGGTCAGCAGGTCGATGCTCACTTGTTCTCCTCCTGGACCGGTGCCGGCGGCAGGTTGTTCGGATCGGGCGCCTGCCAGCCCTTCTCGCGCGCGATCTCGAGACCGAGGACCGACTCGGGACCCGCGGCGGGGCCCTCGTCGGCGCGGCCGTCCGGGAAGCCGGCGAGCACCCGCTCGGCCTCGCGCCAGCTGGTGATCGTCGCCCCGCGAGACGCCTGCACTGTTTCACCGGCGCGCAGCGCGTCGACGAGTTCGATCGCCGACGTCGGCGTCATGTTGTCGAAGAATTCCCAGTTGACCATCATCACCGGCGCGTAGTCGCACGCCGCGTTGCACTCGAGGTGCTCCAGCGTGATCGCGCCGTCGGCGGTGGTCTCGTCGTTGCCGACACCGAGGTGGTCCTGCAGCGCGGCCAGGATGTGGTCGCCGCCCATGATCGCGCAGAGCGCGGTGGTGCAGACGCCGACGTGGTGCTTGCCGACCGGCTTGCGCTTGTACATCGTGTAGAACGTCGCGACGCCCGACACCTCGGCCTCGGTGATGCCGAGGACCTCGGCGCACACCTCGATGCCGCGGGGGCTCACGCGCCCGTCGACCGACTGCACCAGGTGGAGCGCCGGCAGCAGGGCCGAACGGGCCTGCGGGTAGCGGGCCGCGATCTGGCGGATCTCCTCGACGGTCTCGGCGGTGATGAATGTGTCCTCGTTGGACAGGTCCACACCACCGGAATTCTCGAAGTGGGTCTTGAAACCACTCATCGGTCCACGCCTCCCATCACGGGGTCGATCGAGGCGACCGCGACGACCACGTCGGACATGAGGGCACCCTCGCACAGCGCGGGCACCGCCTGCAGGTTGTTGAACGCGGGGTCACGGAAGTGGGCGCGCCACGGGCGCGTCGTGCCGTCGGAGACCACGTGGGCGCCGAGTTCGCCCTTCGGCGACTCGACCGGGGCGTACGCCTGACCGGCCGGGACCTTGAAGCCCTCGGTGACGATCTTGAAGTGGTGGATCAGCGCCTCCATGGACTCGCCCATGATGTGCTTGATGTGCTCGTTGGAGTTGCCCATGCCGTCGGAGCCGAGGGCCAGCTGGGCCGGCCATGCGATCTTCGGGTCGGCGACCATGACGGGCGCGCCCTCCATCTTCTCCAGCCGCTCGATGCACTGCTCGACGATGCGCAGCGACTGCCAGCACTCCTCCTGGCGGACCAGGAACTTGCCGAAGGCGTCACCCATCTCGTTGACGGGGACCTCGAAGTCGTAGGTCTCGTAGTCGAGGTAGGGCTGCTTCTTGCGCAGGTCCCAGTCGATGCCGGTGGAGCGAAGCATCGGGCCGGTGATGCCCAGCGCCATGCACGAGGCCGCGTCGAGGTAGCCGACGCCCTTCATGCGGCCGAGGAAGATCGGGTTGGCGTTGCAGAACTGCTTGTATTCGGGCAGGTGCTTGTGGAGCCAGCGAACCGTCTCCTTGACCTTCTCCAGTTCGACGTGGGTCACATCGTTGGCGACACCGCCGGGGCGGATGTAGCCGTGGTTCATGCGCAGGCCCGTGATGGCCTCGAACGCGTCGAGGATCATCTCGCGGTCACGGAAACCGATCGTCATGACCGTCAGGGCGCCGATCTCCATGCCACCGGTGCCGAAGCACACCAGGTGGGAGGCGATGCGGTTGAGCTCCATCAGCATGACGCGGATGACCTTGGCCTTCTCGGGCACGTCGTCCTCGATGCCGAGCAGCCGCTCGACGCCCATGCAGTAGGTCGCCTCCTGGAAGAACGGCGTCAAGTAGTCCATGCGGGTGCAGAACGTGACGCCCTGGGTCCAGGAGCGGAACTCCATGTTCTTCTCGATGCCCGTGTGGAGGTAGCCGATACCGGCACGCGCGGTGCGGATCGTCTCGCCCTCCATCTCGAGGATCAGGCGGAGCACGCCGTGGGTCGACGGATGCTGGGGGCCCATGTTGACCACCAGGAGCTCATCGCCGCGTTCGGCCTGGCTCGAGACGATCTCGTCCCAGTCCTGGCCGGAGGCGGTGTAGACGGTCGCACCCTCCTCGGCGGGGTCGCCGGAGGTGTACATGTCGTGGTCGGCGATCACCGGATCGGTGTTGCTCACGGTTTCCTCGTTGTCGTGGCGGGTGGACATCAGTAGCTCCTCCGCTGGTCGGGCGGCGGGATCGTGGCGCCCTTGTATTCCACAGGCACGCCGCCCAGCGGGTAGTCCTTGCGCTGGGGGTGGCCGGGCCAGTCGTCCGGCATCAGGATGCGCGTGAGGGCCGGGTGGCCGTCGAAGACGATGCCGAACATGTCGTAGGTCTCGCGCTCGTGCCAGTCGGCGGCCGGGTAGGTCGCCACGATCGACGGCAGACGCGGGTCGTCCTCGGAGCACGAGGCCTCGAGGCGTACGCGACGATTATGGGTGAGCGACTGCATGTGGTAGACCGCGTGCAGCTCGTTGCCCTTGTCGGACGGGTAGTGGACGCCCGAGACGCCCGAGCAGTGCTCGAAGCGCAGGCGCGGGTCGTCACGCAGCGAGCGGGCCAGGTCGGCCAGCTGGTCGCCGTGGACGTAGAGGGTCAGCTCGCCGCGGTCGACGACGACCTTCTCGATCGCGCCCGGGACGAGCTGTTCGAGCCGCTGGACGACCTCGTCGTACCAGCCGCCGTAGGGAGGCATTGTCGCCTGCGGCTTGTAGACCTGGCGAACGATGCCGCCGTAGCCGGAGGTGTCGCCGGAGCCGCCACCACGACCCCACATGCCCCTGCGGGTCTCGAGGACCTCGGGCTGGGGCGTGATGGGGTCCAGACCGGCGTCGCCCGACTCGGCTCCTTGGGGGCCCGTCGGCGACGCGGGCTCGCCCGCAGGCTTGTTCTCGTGCGGGTTGCCCTTGTTGTCGCGGATGGGATCACTCATCGCAGCAGGCCCTTCATCTCGTGCGTGGCGGGAGCGGAGAGGGCGGCGCGCTCGCGCTCCTCGCGCTCGGCGATCTCGTGGGGGCCCATCTTCAGCTTGGCGACCTTCTGCTTCTTCAGCTTGAACATCGCGTCGATCAACATCTCGGGGCGCGGCGGGCAGCCGGGCACGTAGACGTCGACGGGGACGATGTGGTCGACGCCCTGGACCACGGCGTAGTTGTTGAACATGCCGCCCGACGAGGCGCACACGCCCATCGCCATGACGAACTTCGGGTTCGGCATCTGGTCGTAGACCTGGCGCACAATCGGCGCCATCTTCTGCGACACGCGGCCGGCGACGATCATCAGGTCGGCCTGGCGCGGGGAGGGTCGGAAGACCTCCTGGCCCCAGCGCGAGGCGTCGTAGCGGGGAGCGCCGTAGGTCATCATCTCGATCGCGCAGCACGCGAGACCGAAGGTGACCGGCCAGAACGACGCCTGACGCATCCAGCCGACGAGGCCCTCGACGGTGGTCAGCGCGATGCCCGCGGGGAGCTTGTCCTCGAGCCCACCAGCCATATCAGTCCTTCTTCCTAGTCGAATCGATGTCGTACACGGGGCTCACTGGTCCCACTCCAGACCGCCGCGGCGGATGATGTAGATGTAGGCGATGAACACCGTGATGACGAACAGGATCATCTCGATGAGCGCGAACGCGCCGAGCTTGTCGAACGTGACCGCCCACGGGTAGAGGAACACGATCTCGATGTCGAAGACGATGAACAGCATCGCGGTGATGTAGTACTTCACGGGGAAGCGGCCACCGCCGATGGGCTGCGGCGTGGGCTCGATGCCGCACTCGTACGAGTCGTACTTGGCGCGGTTGTAGCGACGCGGGCCGAGCTGCATGGTGACCAGGAGACCGCCGGCGACGAAGGCCGCGGCGATGGCCAGCATGATGACCAGAGGCAGGTAGATGTTCATCGTTCTTCCTTCGATCAGACCGACGGGGCGATCCGCGTCAGCGTGTTGATCAGCTTGTCCATGGCATCACCGTCGTTCTCGTCGGTGAGGTTCGCCAGCAGCTTGAGGGTGAACTTCATCAGCGTGCGGCGCGGCAGTCCGTATTTCGTGCAGAGCTTCATGATCTCCGGGTTGCCGATGAGCTTCACGAAGATCCCGCCGAGGCGGTAGTAGCCGCCCAGCTCGTGCTGGAGGCGCTTGGGGTAGGCCTGCAGAGCGCGCTCGGCCTGGGCGGTGCCCACACCGCGGTAGTGGGCCTCGGCGATGGCGTCGGCCGCGTATTCGCCGGCCTCCATCGCGTACGCGATGCCCTCGCCGTTGAACGGGTTGACCATGCCACCCGAGTCGCCCACGAGCACGAGGCCGCGCGAGTAGTGGGGGACGCGATTGAAGCCCATGGGCAGCGCGGCGCCGCGGATCTCGTTGACGCGGTTCTCCTCGCGGAAGCCCCACTCGGCCGGCGTGTTGTCGAGCCAGCGCTTCATGAGCTCCTTGTAGTCGGTCTTGCCGAACGCCGAGGAGGTGTTGAGGATGCCGAGGCCGATGTTGCAGGTGCCATCACCCATGCCGAAGACCCAGCCATAGCCGGGCAGGAGGTTCGACTCGTTCGGCTTGCCGTCCCACAGCTCGAGCCACGACTCCATGTAGTCGTCGTCGTGGCGCGGGCTCTCGTAGTAGGCACGGACGGCCACACCCATGGGGCGGTCGTCACGCTTCTGCAGGCCCATGGCGATGGGCAGGCGGGCCGAGTTGCCGTCGCAGGCGACGACAGAGGGGGCGCGGAACTCGCGGCCGTCCTTGGAGCGGACGCCGACGATGCGGCCGGTGTCGTCGAGGATCGGCGCGGTCACGTTCGTGTTCTGGAACAGCGTGGCGCCGCTGGAGACGGCGTTGCGGGCCAGCAGGTCGTCGAAGTCGGCGCGCGGGCGAACGAGTCCGAAGTTCGGGAAGTCGTCCAGGTCGGGCCAGTCGAAGACGAACGGCTTCTCGCGTCCGGCGTACACGCGGAGGCCGCGGTTGTGGAGCCAGCCGTTCTCCTCGGACGTGTCGATGCCCAGCCGGATGAGCTGGCGGGTCGCGCGCGGCGTCAGGCCGTCGCCGCAGACCTTCTCGCGCGGGAACTCGGCCTTCTCCAGCAGGGCCACCTGCAGCCCGCGGCGGGCGAGGTGGGTGGCCGTGGCGGAGCCTGCGGGCCCGGCACCGACCACGATGACGTCGGCGTGCGTGACATCTCCCTGGCCGTCCAGCGGGCCTCCGGCGACCTGCTGGTCATCGGCGGCGTGGCGGGGGTTGACCCCATTCGGGTCGAGAGACATGAACACTCCTGAGGCGCTCGTGAAATCAGTCACTAACGTCCGCAGTCTAGGCCCAAGGTCTCGGGGTTCTCCAAACGGGTAGGACCATGGTGTCGAGAATGTGATTGCCCTTACACACAAAGAAAAGTCACGTCATTATTAAGCCACTGGCATGTTGCGTAAATCTATTCCTTGGGGCGCACGGATCGCGGTGCTCATCCGGCCCGGGAGACTAGGATGCGGCGCGTGAACTCGACCGGGGACCTGTATGCACGCACCGTGGAGATCGCCGACCCGGGCGACCTCGACACACTCTTCCCCGGTGCGCTGACCACCGTGTGGCTGCGCCGCGGCGACGGCATGGTCGGCAGCGGCGAGATCCTGCGCACGGAGTTCGAATCGATCGCCGACGCCGAGGCCTGGTGGAAGCAGACGGTGGGCACCATCCACCACGAGGGCGACCTCGGCCTCGCCGGCAGCGGTCCCGTCGCGTTCGGCTCTTTCACGTTCGACCAGGGTCACACGGGCATGCGGTCGGTGCTGGTGGTGCCGCGGGTCGTCGTCGGCCGTCGCGACGGGCGCTGCTGGGCGACGGTCACGGGCACGTCCCCCGACGACCTCGCGGTCCCCGAGCTGGGCCACGAGCGGCCCGGCTCCCCCGGCCCCATCTCGTACGCCGACGGCGCGCTGTCGGGGCCCGCCTGGGAGGGTGTCGTCGCCGAGGCCGTCGAGCGCATCCGCCGCGGCGACCTGGGCAAGGTCGTGCTGGCCCGCGAGCTGCTCGCGACCGCGGACGCACCGATCGACCCGCGCTGGGTGGTGACGAGACTGGCCTCGGCGTACGAGCGGTGCTGGACGTTCCTGGTCGACGGGATGGTCGGCGCCTCCCCGGAGATGCTGGTGCGTCGCGAGGCCGGCCTGGCGACGTCACGCGTGCTGGCGGGCACGATCCAGCGCACCGCCGACGCCGACGCCGACCGCGCGCTCGCGGTCGGGCTGGCCCGCTCGAGCAAGGACCTCGGCGAGCACGAGTACGCGGTGGAGTCGGTCGCGAAGGCGCTCGCGCCGCACTGCACGGGCATGAACGTGCCCGACACGCCCTACGTGCTGGAGCTGCCGAACGTGTTCCACCTGGCCTCCGACGTCACCGCCGTCGCCGGCGAGGGCGTGACGTCGATGTCGCTGGCCGCCGCGCTCCACCCGTCGGCGGCCGTCTGCGGCACGCCCACCCACGACGCCCGCCTGTTGATCCGTGAGATCGAGGGCCTCGACCGCGGCCGCTACGCCGGGCCGGTCGGCTGGGTCGACGCGTCCGGCGACGGCGAGTGGGCCATCGCGCTGCGCTGTGGCCGCCTCGACGGCAGGCAGGCGCGCCTGTACGCCGGCTGCGGCATCGTCGCCGACTCCGACCCCATGGCGGAGCTCGCCGAGACCAACGCGAAGCTCGTCCCGATGCGCGACGCGCTGGAGGGCTGACCCGGATCGACGGGACCCGAGCCCGATCGCACCCAAGTGCGAACGACACGCCGACCGCACGGCGTGTCGTTGCGAGTTCAGTTCGATCCGGCTCGGCTCACGCGATGCCGCTGCCCGCCCGTAGGAAGTACGCCACCACGAGCGCTCCGGGGTCGGCCACGCCACGACCGACCTCACCGACATAGCTCGCGCGGCCCTTCGACGCGGTGGTCTCCGCGGTTCTTTCCGCCCCCTCGAGGGCCGCATCAGCGGCGGCTGCCAGGACCTCGCGCACGTCCTTCCCTGCGTCCACGGCGTGCCGGGCCGCCTCGGCGGCCGGCACCATGGCGTCGACCATCGTCTTGTCGCCCGGACTCGCGCCGCCGAGCTCGCGTACGCGGCCCGTCGCCTGCTCCAGGCCCGCCGCGATCCCCTCCGGCGTCCAGGCGGCGGCCTCGCGGCCCAGCGTCCGGAACCACAGCGCATACAGGGGGCCGGACGTGCCGCCGATCGACGCGTACGCTGCCGCCAGCGCGACCAGCGCGTCGGATTCCTCGCGCTCGCGGTAGCGCCCGACGGCCGTACGCAGGTTGTCGCCGAAGTCGCCGTCGCCCGCCTTGCGGTCGAGCTCGCCGAGCTCGTCGGCCTTGTCCTCGGCGACGTCGGCGAAGGCATCGACCCAGGCGCGGACCTCGTCGCGGTGCGCGCCTGGGTCGTCACCGCCGAGCGAACCGTCGACGCACGGTGCCTGGCGCGGCTTCGTCGCCGGCCGCCCATCGAGGCGTACGCCGCGCCACGCGGAAGTCATGACCGGCGCGTCCCAGAGCTCGAGCAGCTCGTCGTCCATGGCGACGACGGTGAGTGACAGACCGCGCATGTCGAGCGAGGTCACGAGGTCGCCGACGAGCGCCCGGGCGACCTCAAGCTCGCGGAAGCCGAGCGCGTCCAGGGCGTGGGCCATCGCGGCGTGCAGCTCGAGCGGCGTGGTCGAACCGAGCCCGTTCATGATCACCAGCAGCGGGCCCTCGGCGTCGAGATCGTCCAAGAGATCGTCGACCATGCGGCCCACGAGCTTCTCGAGGCCCTCGTCGGGCAGGCGGTCGGTGCCGCGCTCGCCGTGGATGCCGACGCCATACTCGACCTCGTTGTCGGGCAGGTCGAACGCCTGCTCGCCGCCGAACCCGGTGCCAGCAGCCTGCGCGGCGCCGATCGAGCGGGCACGGTCGACGACGCGGCGCCCGAGCTCGGCGACCTCGGCCAGCGGACGCCCGGCCTCGGCGGCGGCCCCGCAGACCTTCTCCACCACGACGGTGGCGACGGTGCCGCGGCGGCCGGGGTGTTCCCCGCGTACGCCGGACGGGACGTCGTCGTCGACCAGAACCGACTCGACCTGCATGCCGGCGGCGCGACACTCGTCGGCGGCCATCGTGAAGTTGATGACGTCGCCTGTGTAGTTCTTGATCACCTGCACCACGCCGTCGCCGGTGTCGACCGCGCGCATGGCGGCGATGACCTGCTCGGCCGACGGCGAGGCGAACACCTCACCGGGCACGGCAGCGTCCAGCATGCCCTCCCCCACGAACCCGGCGTGGAGCGGCTCGTGGCCGGACCCGCCGCCGGAGACGACGGCGACGCCGCGCTCCTTCGGTGTGGCCCGCACGACGAGACGGGGATCGGTGCCCAGGGCTACCAGGTCGGCGTTGACCGCGCAGAAACCGCGCAGCCCGTCGGTGATGGCCTCGGCGTTGTCGGCGACGAAGTGACGCATGACGCCCAGTCTGCCCGGGGGTGGATCGGCGTACGCGGGCGGGTGTGCCGTGAGCACAGATCGGTCCCGGAAGCCGTCGCCCGGGACCATGTCGTGAAGCCCTGTGCAGAGATCGGGCTCGAGGGGAAGGGTCAGGCGGTGCAGACGCTGATGCGCGCCGCGAGCTCCTCGGGTACGCCGGCCACGAGCTTGCGCGCCGAGGCGACGAGGGCCTGGTGGAGGTTGATCAGCGACGGCTTCTTCGCGTCGTGCTCGGGCACGACGAGCGACACCTGACGGCGCAGCGGCTCCTCGATGCCCACGACGGTGACGCCCTGCGGCATCGAACCGAGCGCGTTCAGCAGCGGTCGCATGGCGACTCCGATGCCGCGGGAGACGAGCTGGCCCGTCATCGCCGGGTCATCGGTCGACACGAGGATGTCAGGGGTGAAGCCGCGGTCCGCGCAGGCGGTCACCAACTCCTGGCGACACTTGGGACAACCGCCGATCCACGTGCCGTCGGCGGCGGCCTCCAACGGGGCCGACTCCCGGCCGCCGAGGTCCCCGGCCGTGGGGACGAGCAGGACGAAGTCCTCTTGGAGCACACCGAGCTCGACGAGGCCGCGCCCGGGCGACTCACCCGGGTAGGAGAACGTCACCAGCGCCTCGACCTGGCCGGTCGACAGCAGGTCCCACGAGGCCGGCGGCTCGGCGTCGAGCACCTTCACGCGCAGCGTCGAGTCTCGCTCGACGAGCTCGGCCAACGCACCCGGCAGCAGCGCGGCGTTCGCCGACGGGAACGAGGCCAGCGACAGGTCGACCAAGTCGTCACGGCCGGCCGCCTCGCGGACCTGATCGATGACGAACCGCCACGACGACAGCGTCGTGTCGGCGTACCCCTGAAGCGCGCGCCCGGCAGCGGTGAGCTCGACCCGTCCGCCCTCGCGGGAGAACAGCGGGGTGCCCATGTTGCGCTCGAGCGACTTGACCTGCTGGCTGACCGTGGGCTGACTCAACCCCAGCCGGCGTGCGGCGGCCGAGATGCTCCCGGTGTGCACGACGGCCACGAAGGTCTCCAGCAGCTTGGTGTCCATGCGACCAGTGTGACACCTCCGTCCAACCGGTCACTTCTTGGTCTTGAGCTCCTCGCGCTTCTTGCGCTCCTCCTCGAGCAGGCGTTTCTGCTCGGCCTGCTGCTCCTGCAGCTTCTCCATGTCGAAGTTTCCGAGCGCGAACCAGTAGCAGATGCCCGCCACGAGCACCGAGATCAGCCAGGGCAGGCCGAACAACAGCGGGATCGTGATGGCGATGACCATGTCGAAGCCGCGCACCATGTTGCCGATCAGGCCGGGCGGCATCGCGCCGGCCTGTGTCGCCAGCATCGGGGCGCCGTAGTCGACGGGCTTCGCGATCGTCCACCGCACCGCGCCCAGCAGGCCGGCGACGGCGGTGAGCATCGCGTACGTGATCGCGTCGGTCGGGGTCTTGACGGTGCTCACGAACGCCGGGACGACGAGCAGGCCCCAGACCGCCGCGACGGCGGCGGCGACGGTCATCGACGCGCGCATGATCTGCTGCTGGTCGAACGGCAGGCAGCGGGCGAGGCCGACGGTACGCGTGAGGACGCGCAGCGAGCCCAGTAGCGGGATCAGCGCCCAGAACAGGAACAGGCCGGCGACCAGCGGCACGAACTTCCCGAAGCCGAGCGCGGCGGCGGCGTACGGGACGACCAGCGAGCCCAGGACGGGCAGGAAGGCCTGCGGGGTACGCAGCAGCCGGCTCAGATCGCGGCGCACGAGCGCGTCGATGCCGGTGCCGCTGCCCGCGCGGGAGCGGACGTGGCCGCGCTCGCGGGCGTTGCGCTCGATGACGATGTCGCGGGCCAGACCGAGGTCGAGGGCATACATGGCGCCGGCCATGCCGGAGACGAGCGAACCGCCGGAGACCAGACGCGTACGCCGGAGCCGGCGCAGGCGGGACCACGCGGCCACGAAGGTGACGCCGAGGACGACCGCTGAGACCCCCGCGACCGCCACGGCGACGACCATCTCCGTGCCGGCGGCGATGGCGAAGGAGAACCACCCCGCGGCGATGCCGACGACCGCGCCCAGCGCGGCGACCGCCGCGATGGCGAAGAGGTAGGTGAGGACCCGCGTGGCCAGCGTCCGCTCGGCCGTCTGCTCGAACGCCGAGAACGCCACGATGGCAGCGCACGACAGGACGCCCGCCACGCCCCAAGCCACGATCAGCGGGACCGGCGAACCCGCGAGGGCCGCGACCAGCGGGGGCAGGACTGCACCGAGGACGGCGGCGAGCGAGACGGCGGTCATCAGGCGGCCGCGCAGCAGCCGGGCCCGGTCGATGGGTGCGTCGAGCAACCAGAAGCCCTCCGGCGCCGATGCGAGCACCGGCCCGAACAGGCGCGCCGCGGCGACCGACAGCGCCACCGAGGTGGCCAGCGCCGCGTACGGGAGCAGCGAGCGGGCGGACTGGCAGGCGGCGGTGGTACAGGTGGCCGCATCGCCCTGGGCCTGCACGATCAGCGCGATCAGCATGGAGCCGAGGACGAGCACGGACAGGACGACGACGTACGCGTCCTGCAGCGCCTCCCACAGGGTGCGGGTGGCGCGGCCGGTGCGCCAGTCCTTGATCTGGCGGCGCAGGTCGCGTTCGTCGGCGGGTTCCCCGGCGACGGGGCGGGGGGCGAACGTGGTCAACGCTTCTTCTTCCCGTGGGAGGGACGGGGCTTCTTCTGCCCACCACCCGCGCTCTGCGCCTCGGGCTTCGGCTCGGCGGCGGCCGTGGCACCGGCCACGGGGGCGTCGCCGTACGCCAGCTCGACCCGGTTCTCGCCGGCCTCGGCGTGGGGGCCGAGGCGTACGACGCGGGTGGCGACCTGCTCGACGAGGTAAGGCTCGTGGGAGGCGAAGACCAGCGCGAGGCCCTCGGAGAGCTCACGGTTGAGGCGCTCGGCGAGCCAGCGGACGCCCTCGACGTCGAGGCGAGCCTCGGGCTCGTCGAGGATCAGCAGCTTGCGGGGGCGTACGAAGGCGGTGGCGAGGCCGAGGCGGCGGCGCTGGCCGGACGACAGCGTGCCGGGCAGCTGGCCCGACTGCGGCACGAGCTGGACCTCTTCGAGGATGGCGTCGACCATCGTCTCGGGGTCGTCGATGCCGTGGGCCCGGGCGAGCAGGTCGAGGTGTTCGACGACCGACAGGTCGGGGAAGAAGTCGAGGTCGTCGATGACCGTGGCGACGTCGCGGCGGATCTGCCTGTTGGTCTCCGACATCTTCTCGCCCTCGACGGTGATCGTCCCCGCGTCGGGCTTGTCGGCGCCGACCAGGCAGCGCAGCAGCGTCGATTTGCCGGCGCCGTTGCGCCCGGTCAGCACGACGGCCTCACCGGCGCGTACGTCGAGGTCGAACTTGTCGAAGATGGTGGTGGGTCCGAACGCGCGTTTCAGCCCTCGCACCTGGAGGATGGGGTTGCCCTTGGCCATGGGGTCGATTGTTCCACGGCGGGCGAGGTACGCCGGTCCGCGCGCCGCGGTGCCACACGCGCTGTGAGGCTCGTGCCTGACTTGCTGGCCGACTCGCCTGGCCTGTGAGATGAACTCGATGGTCACGCGGTGACGCGACAAGGTCAGCAAACTCTTTGTGCACGGCAGTCCCGTACTTCCTCGGTGCTGCCATGACTCTCATCCTTCCGTGCAATGAAAGCCTCCATCAGACCCGGGGCGATTCACCTCCAGATCTGCCACCATTACCAAAACCGTATCCTGCTACACAGCGCCCACCGGGCGCAGCAACACCGCTTGACCAGCCAAAGCACCACGCTCAACTGCGAATAGCCGGTCATCCATGGTTCGACCCGTGTCCAGGCGCCGGTGTCGGCGTCGCGGTACCAGCGCACCGTGGGGTAGCGGTGCTCGTCGATCCCGATCTGGGTGACGTGAAGCGCATCGATGTAGAGACCTCCGCATAGGTGCCTCGTGGCCGGGTTTTCAACCCCGGCCTCAGCAGTCCCTCGGCCTAAGCCAAGACCCAAGAATTCTCTCCTCTTGCACACCGGTCGGGTCTGCAGGACACAGGCGGCGCCACGCCCTGAAGAACTCAGAACCAGAAGCCACGAGCGCCTCGAACAGTTCCCCGTCAGGCGCTACCGCAGATCGATTGATTGTTGCCCCGTCTGTCACGCGAATCAACGTGTGCCCCACCCAAGCCCGTTCAGCGGTGATCGAGATCGCCTGATCAGGGAACCATTGCTTCCCTGACCCCGTCCTTCGATAATCAGCGAAAACCAACACCAACAGGGGCCAAAGCCAGTTGATGTCGTCCCACAGATCCAGACCGAACAACTCGACACCATCAACGGTGAAGCTCAACGCTCCCGTGAGATACATGCAGTCGCCGGCATGTTCCGAAACCTCGCAGATCTCGAGAAACGACCCATCGCCACGACGCACGAAACTCCTGATTCGCACCCTCGTCATGACACGGTCCCCGGGTAGAACTGTCCAATGCGCCCACCGGAGACACCCAAGACATAATCAACGTCGTTGACACGCCCCTGGACTCGCCCTGTCCCTGCTCCAATCCTCATCAGCTCCGTCCGGTTCTGTCGCGCAACGACTCCGATTGCGTTCTCGACATCGGCAATCGACATCGCCTCGTCAAAGAAGGTCTGGGAAGTCTTGGCACAGCCATCCCAGTATCGCGGGTGGTGACGTTGAAGAATGTGACTCATCCCTGACTTGTCGAGCTGGAACTGCGCGTTGCCAAACTGGTACCGCGAACTGCTCCAGCCCCGCAACGCCATCAAGCAGGTGTTGTGAACAAGCACGGCACCCTTGCCAACATGATACGTGTGGATGCCTTCCACACTAAGGTTGTAGGCCAGCGTCTCACGGCCAGAACCGAGGTCCAGTCCCGAAACCGTGACCACACCGCCGTCGGCGCCGAGCACCTGCTCTCCAGGGCTGAGTTCGTCGGCCCTCTCGAACCGCTGGTCGGTCACCGACCAGAACGGGTGGTCTTCGGTCGTAGTAATGACCTCGCCACCGACGACCAAGTCGATGACGGTGTCCTCGTGGACGAAGACGTGCTCAACCTTCTTGGCGGTCTGCTCTCCGGTCTCGGGGTCGGTCGCAATGACTTCATCGCCAACCTTGACGTCCTCGATAGGCTTCCGGCTGCCGTCGGCCATGAGCACGGTCGTTAGACCGGTAAACGAGCAGGCTTTCGCTGCTGTGCGTGCGGCGACGGCTGCTCTTCCCCCGCCGACGGCGGCTTTCCCCGTCCAGCTGATGGCTCGGCCGATGGGAACAATGCTGACAATGTCGAGGGCGACCTCGCCTCGGGCCGCCCAAGCCGCGGCTGTTGTCCGTTGAGGCTGCTTGCTTGTACTGCTCGACCTTCTTCTGGGCCGGCGATTTGTAGGGGGCGAGTGCAGCCTGAGGCTTTTTGGCCCATTTGAGCCGGGCGTGATAATTGTTATCGTCGTCTTCGTAGGATGAGGTCTTATAGCGCCTGTTCCATCCGGAGTCGAGCCCGTACTTGTTTTTGTAGGATTGCCCTCCGGAGCGTCCGGAGGGGGTTTGGTAGGCGGCGTCGATGGCACGTCCCCAGTCGCTGGAGCGGTTGTACTCGTCGCGTTCGGCCTTCCACATTTCGCCGGTGTAGTCGTCGGGGCGTTCGCCGGTGGGGTCGGGGTGGTCGACGGGGTTGGAGTTGCCGTATTGGTAGGGGTTCCACTGGGTGGGTGCGTTGAGGTCGATGATGGGGTCTGGGGAGAGGAACCTGCCGGTGGTGGGGTCGTAGTCACGGGCGCCGATGCGGAGCATGCCGAGGGTGGTGTCGGTGAGGCCCTGGACGAACCCACGATTCGACGCCCACACTGCTGGTGCTGGCCCGCGGGGTGTGCCATACGGCAGGGTCCGCCGGGTCTCCAACATGGAGGTGACGTTGTTGACCGTCCAGGTGCCGGTGTTGTTCAGATCCGACCACAGGGTATGGACATCAGCATTGTTGTAGCCGGTCCGCATCGCCACGGTCTGCCCGGCGTACTGGACATAGCGTTGCGCGGTCACGGTGTTCGTGGCCCGGGTCAACGTGAGCTCGGTATCCCCCAACGACAACACGGTGGTGGCGTCGTCACGGCGGATCAACCGGGACCCGTCGACGTGATAGGCGAACTTTGTGGTCTGCCCGTCCTGCACGACCTGCGTGAGGCGGCCTTCGGCGTTCCAGGCCAGCGTCTGGACGGCGGCCGGGCTGGTGGGACCGACCGCACCAGCAGTGGTGGTACGACCGGTCACGTTCCCGGCGGCGTCGTGGTTGATCGGGCTGGTGGTGGTGCCGGTGGGGCTGGTGGTGGTCTGTTGGGTGGGCTGGTGGGGTTTGGCCCCGGCGCCGGGAACGGTCCAAGCGGTGGTGGTGTCTCCGCCGATGGTGTGGCTGGTTTCGGTGAGCCGGTTCCCGGCGGTGTCGAAGGTCCAGTCCTGCCAGTATGGTGCGGGCCCCCATCCACCTCATGGCAGCTGGGGACCCCCACTCCGCTGCCCTCCTCGACTTCTGCCGTGACGCCGTCCGGAACGGCAACCCCCCGGGCTCCAAGTACTCCGCGCGCCATCAACCCCACGCCACCTTGGAGCAGCTGCGCCAGAGCCGGAGAGAATCCCGAAAAAGTAATCAAAAGATACATCGGGAGGGATATGTACGCCCCTTACGAAATGGATGAGATTACGCTCAAATGCGGCCGTCCTGACGTTAACGGGAAGGACGGCTTCGGATTCCTTCACCTCTACGATCCCCCCTTGCCCAATCACGTCACAGACTTTGAAAGAATGGCATTGGGGACCGATCAAGATTGGCGCGAAATTGCAGACATAGGCATAGCGGCAGCCCTCATCGACATTCCAGGCTCATCCCAAAGCAGGGTGGGTTCTGAATCCGCCGGTCTCGAGTAGGCATCGGGCGATGTAGTTG
>NZ_BAAGXC010000029.1:0-14686 GCF_054780035.1 Mariniluteicoccus endophyticus
CAATCGACACAGTCATCGCAACTCCCCAAAACTCGAGGTGTTGCGAGGACCGTTAGAACCCGCATCTCTCGCGGGGCCCTCTCGTCGTTCAGCCGTTGTGGCCGTGGATCACTCTGCCTCGGGCTTGACCTTGGCCGGATCGAGCGGGAAGCCCGGGCCCATGGTCGAGGAGACGGTGATCTTCTTGATGTAGCGGCCCTTCGAGGAGGCTGGCTTGAGGCGGAGGACCTCGTCGAGCGCGGCGAAGTAGTTCTGCTCGAGCTGCTCCTGCGAGAACGACGCCTTGCCAATGATGAAGTGCAGGTTGGCGTGCCGGTCGACGCGGAACTCGATCTTGCCGCCCTTGATGTCGGAGACGGCCTTGGCCACGTCCGGCGTCACGGTGCCCGTCTTCGGGTTCGGCATGAGACCACGCGGGCCGAGAACGCGGCCCAGGCGGCCGACCTTGCCCATGAGGTCGGGGGTGGCGACGACGGCGTCGAAGTCGAGGTATCCCTTCATGACCTTGTCGATCAACTCGTCGGAGCCGACCTCGTCGGCGCCGGCGGCCTCGGCGGCGGCGGCCTTCTCACCGGTGGCGAAGACGAGGACCCGAGCCGTCTTGCCAGTGCCGTTGGGAAGGTTGACCGTGCCGCGGACCATCTGGTCGGCCTTGCGGGGGTCGACGCCGAGTCGCATCGCGACGTCGATCGTCTCGTCGAACTTCTTGGATGCGCCCTCCTTGACCGCGGCGAATGCCTCGGCGGGGACGTAGAGGGTGTCGGCCTCGCGCTTCTCGGCGGCCGCGCGGTAACTCTTGCTGCGCTGCATGTCTGACTCCTGTGCTCAGTGTGATGTGTGTGTCAGTCGTGGTGCGCACCAGCGCGGTGCTCCCACGTGTCGGGCTGGTTACTGGATGGGACCATGCCCTGGGTTCGAGGGGTCACCCCCCGATGTGGGCGTCAGCTCACTCGACGGTGATGCCCATCGAACGGGCGGTGCCCTCAACGATCTTCATGGCGGCCTCGACGTCGTTGGCGTTGAGGTCGGGCATCTTGGTCTCGGCGATCTCCTTGACCTGGTCCTTCGAGATCTTGCCGACCTTCTCCTTGTGGGGAACGCCGGAACCGGACTTCACGCCGGCGGCCTTCTTGATGAGTTCCGCGGCCGGCGGGGTCTTGGTGATGAACGAGAACGTGCGGTCCTCGTAGATCGTGATCTCGACTGGGACGACGTTCCCACGCATGGCTTCGGTAGCAGCGTTGTACTGCTTGCAGAAGTCCATGATGTTGACGCCGTGCGGGCCGAGGGCGGTGCCCACGGGGGGCGCCGGGGTGGCCGAGCCGGCCTGGAGGGCGACCTTGACGAGCGCCGCTACCTTCTTCTTGGGAGGCATGTTCGGGTCCTCATTGGTTCAGCGGCCGTACGCGTCTCGCACGGCCTGGTGTGGATTGCAGGCCCCGCGTACGCAAGGGCCAAGCAGTGATTATCCGCCGTGGGCGCACCCACGACAAATCAGGCCTCTCCGCATGGGCGGGGGAGGCAGCTGTCAGACGACCTTCTCGACCTGCGAGAAGGTGAGGTCGACAGGCGTCTCGCGGCCGAGGATCTCCACCATCGCCCTGATGCGCTGGCTGTTGGCGTTGATCTCGGTGATCGAGGCGTGGACACCGGCGAAGGGGCCGTCGGTGATCATCACCGAGTCGCCCGCCTTGAAGTCGGCGACCTCGATCTTCTTCTTGCGGCCGGCCTTGGGCTTGCCCGCGGCGGCGGCCTCGGCGTTGGCCGCGGCGATGACCGAGGGCGTCAGCATCTTCTCGACCTCCTCGAGGCTTAGCGGCACCGGCGAGGTGGCGTGGCCGACGAAGCCCGTCACCGACGGGGTGTGGCGCACGGTGGCCCACGACTCGTCGGTGAGGTCCATGCACACCAGCACGTAGCCGGGGAGCACGGTGCGCGTCACGTTCTTCTTGTTGCCGTTGCGGATCTCGGTGACCTCTTCGGTCGGCACGCGGACCTCGAAGATGTAGTCCTCCATGTTCAGCGACTGCGCGCGCTGCTCGAGGTTCTGCTTCACACGCTTCTCCATGCCGGAGTAGGTGTGCACCACATACCAGTCACCAGGCTTGGCGCGCAGCTCGGCGCGGAGCTCCTCGAGGCGCTTCTCGACCAGATCGGCCTGATCGTCGCCCTCGGCGGTCACCTCGTCGTCGGACTCGTCCTCGCCGCCCAGATCACCCAGGGTGATGTCGTTCTCGGCGGGCTCGTCCTCGTCGTCGTCACCGAACGACAGATCGATGTCGTCATCCTCGTCGGCGGCCGGGGCCTCGTCGGCCTCGTCACCGAACGAGAGCTCGATGTCGTCGTCGGCCTCGGCGTCGTCGTCGAAGGACAGCTGGACGTCGGGCTCGTCGGCCGAGTCCGGGGAATCGGGCGAGTCCGGGGAATCGGGCGAGTCCGGGGAATCGGCCGAGTCCGGCGAATCGGGCGAGTCGACCGACTGGTCGCTCGAGTGACCCGGCAGGACGGGGTCGCGCTCGTCGACGGGCTCGTTGTCGAATTCAGTCACGGGTATTGCCTCCAGTGCTAGCGGTCATCAGCCGAAGATCTTGAGCAGCGCCCAGCCGAAGGCCAGATCCAGAAGGCTGACGAACGCGATGATGAACATGACGAACACGAGCACCACCACGAAGTATTGCTGGACCTGATTGGCGGTGGGCCACACGACCTTGCGGAGCTCGCCGACGGACTCGCCAACGAACTTGCCGGGCGTTGTCCGGGTCTCGGCCTGGGCCTCGGCCTTCTTACGCGGGGCGGTGGGGCGGTCCTTGCGGGCTGGCGTGCGGCGCCCCGGGCGCGTGGCGACCGCTGATCCGGCGGACTCGTCCTCGGCGTCGAGCTCGGCGAGCTCGGCTTTGGTGGGCTCGGCTTTGGTGGGCTCGGCGTCGGCCGTGTCAACGCCCGCCGGACGGCGGCGGGTCGGCCGCGTGGACCGCGGGCGGCGCTGCGCAGTGGAGCCCGGGGAGACCGTGGGCTCATCCGCCGCCTCGTCGGTGGCGCGGTCGAGCTTGGCCTCATTGATGTCGTCGGTCGAGGGATCGTCGACGTAGGCGTCGTCCGGGGTGTCCTCGGGATCGTCGATCGGCGTCTCGTCGCTCAGCTCGGGGGCATCGGCGTCGCTCGCGTGGCCGTCGACGGGGTCGTCATCGGCAAGCTCGGCACCGGAAGGGAGCGGGGTCGACTCGTCCGACTCGTGGTAGGAATCGGAGTGCTTGTCGTCAGCCACAGGTGGTCCTTCGTTGTCGGCGCCTCGGTCCTTCGGTCGCCGCCAGAGCGGCTTGCTGCTGCGCAGGTTGTCTGCGTCGCACGGCAAGAGGGACTTGAACCCCCAACCTTCGGTTTTGGAGACCGATGCTCTGCCAATTGAGCTATTGCCGTCCGGTGGCCATCGTGGGCACGCCCACATCAGGTGCCAGCCACCAAGACGATGAGTGTACGCACAAACCCCGCGACGGGCAAAGCGGGAGATGGCCGCACGGGCCGCGCGGGAACCTTCTCGTTGAAACCGGCGTCACACGAACATGCTGATCAACTTCACCGTTGCGGTTCTGATCGTCCTGCTCCACGTGATCGCCCTGGCCGGCGTACAGGGCTTCACCCGGCCGGCCGCCGCACGCGCCCGCCGCCGCTGACCGACCGCGGCCCGACAGGGCGATCCTGTGGTGGGTGAGACGGTTGCGTGGTAGAAACGACGCCGTACTTCCCCCCGGCCACAGGAAGCAGAGTGAACGCCCCATTCGGCAGCTCCCGCGAACCCGAGACCCTCGACGGGTTCTCGGGTTGGCAGGAGATCGGCCGGGGCGGTGACGCCACTGTCTACAAGGCGACCCAGGACGCGCTCCAGCGCGACGTCGCCATCAAGGTGCTGACCGTCGAGGACGAGGAGTCCGTCCGCCGGTTCACCCGCGAGGTCCAGCTGATGGTCTCACTCGGCCGCCAGCACCCCAACATCGCCAACGTCCTGCAGATTGGCACGTCGAGCCACGGCCGGCCCTGCATCGTCATGGACTTCTTCGAGCTCGGCTCGCTCGACCAGCGCCTCGCCCGTTATGGCCAGCTGCCCGCGGACGAGGTGGTCCAGGTCGGAACCCTGATCGCCGACGCCCTCGCGTTCGCCCACGCCCGTGGCGTCCTCCACCGCGACGTCAAGCCCCAGAACATCCTGGTCATGCCGACGTCCTACGTGCTGTCCGACTTCGGCATCGCCCGCCTGATCGACTCGGCCCACACGGCGTCCACCGACCGGTTCTCCTACCGCCACGCGTCGCCCCAGGTGCTCGAGGGAGCACCCCCCTCGGAGTCGGACGACATCTTCTCGCTGGGCGCCACCTTGTTCCACCTGCTCGACGGCAAGCCCCCGTTCACGCTGCTGGGCGACGAGCCCGACTCGGCCCTGGCGTACATCAAGCGCGCCCAGACCCTCGCCCCGCGCCGGATCCGCCGCAACGACCTCCCCCCGGGGCTCGTCGCCATCATCGACCGCGCCCTCCAGAAGGACCCGAGCCAGCGGTTCGCGTCCGCCGCCGAGATGCGCGACGCCCTGTCCGACGTCCGCACCGAGACGCGGGCCTGGTCGGGCGACGGCGCACCGAGGCCGAACGTGCCCGTGCCGCAGCTCTCCACACCCACCGGGTCCCACACCTGGGGCGGTGTACCGGGCCAGACCCGCGACCCCGCCGACTTCACCTCGATGCGGCTCATGGACAACGGCACCTACACCTCCGGCCGCAGCGCTCAGACGGCGCAGTCGGCCTACTCCGCGCGCTCTGCCGCCTCGGCGTCCGCGCCGCCGCAGCACGAGCAGGACGAGGACGAGCCGAAGGGCATGCCGCTGCTGGCCTTCGGCCTCGCCGGCATAACCGTGGGGGTGATCGTCGTGGTGATCATGCAGTTCATGCCCAATCCCCCGTGGTCTCGGTCGGATCCCACCCCGGGACCGACGACGGCCAGCCCCACGAAGTCCCCGACGAACGCGGCGTACGACCCGAACTACCAGCCCCGCAACCTGCGGATCAAGGACAACGGGACGTCGGTCGACCTGGAGTGGGACCTGCCGGTCAAGACGCCGGCGTCCTATGCGATCTCGTCGGCCTCGTCCCGCAGCCAGACCGCCTCCCCGGCGGGCGCCGCCGCTGGCACGGACCGGGCCAAGCGGATCCAGGCCGACCCCAAGGCCAAGCCTCTGTGCTTCGTCGTGACGGGCGTCTCGAACGACATGCGCCTGGGCCCGTCGGAACGCAAGTGCATCCGCGAGTGACTCACCGCCGCCAGAACACCACCGGGCTGAGCAACCACACCAACCGGCGCCACCAGCTCGCCCCACGCCGCAGCTCGCGCGAGGTCAACACCGCGTCGTCCCACACGTCCGGCGCGGGTGCTCCGCCGGCCGGGCCGAAGGACTCCCGCTCAGCCGCCTCGGCGACCTTCATCGCTGACGTGATGCCGCTCTCCCCCGCGGTGAGCGGCGCGGGCTCGCTGGGTCGCGTACGCCGTCCCCCGAGTCTCAACGCGTCGCGCACATGCTCCCAGGCGCCGAGGGCGCCGGCGCGGCGCTGACGGCCAGTGCGCGCCGCACGGGCAACCGCCAGACCACCCACCAGCAGGGTGAGCAGGCCCGCGGGGACGATCAGCCACCACGGGATGTCGTCGGGGTCGTCGTCGTTGTCGTCGGGTCGCGGCTGCGGGGACGGGCTCGGGGTCGGGCTCGGGCTGGGTTTCGTGGACGGCAGCGTCCTGGGCGCCTCCTGGCGGGGGGCCGAGACCTCCTCCACCTGGGGCGTCGGGTTGAACGGGACCCAGCCGAAGCCCTCGAAGTAGATCTCGGGCCACGCGAGGGCGTCGCGCCCCTTCACCGAGTAGGTGCCCGTGGCCTCGTCGAGCGGGGTCCCCCGGCCGAACCCCACGACGAGGCGGGTCGGCATGCCCAGCGAGCGGGCCAGGAGCGTGAATGATGCGGCGAACTGCTCGGAGGTGCCCATGCGCCCACCCTTGTCGGGCGTGGCGAACAGGAACTGGTCGAGCCGTCCGATCGACGTGCCCGAGGTCGAGCGCGGGGAGTAGTAGCGATCCTTCTTGAGCGCCACCTCGAGGCGCTGGGCCTGCTCGAGGTAGGTGCTGGCACCGGCGGTGACGTCCTTGGCGTACGTCGTGAACGACTCCGGCAGCTCGGGAAGCTCGGTGTACCGCCCCTGGGGGCCGACGTTGGCCGCAGCGATCTCGTGCATGCGAGGGACGTCGATGGTGCCCGTGACCGTGTAGCTGAAGACGCCCGACGGGAACCTGGGGATCAGCAGGCTGCCCGTCTCGGGGTCGTGCTGGGCATCCGGCACCGACACCTTCTGGGGCATGCCAGGGGCCGGCAGCCAGCGAGACATCGGCTGCCACGTCACGGTGACGGTCTGGTCGACCTGGTAGCGACCGCCGGGCAGGCTCGGACGTACGGCGCTGCCCATGGGGACGTACTGGCTGGTGGAGTAGAAGCCGCGCCCGTCGTACTCGGGAAGCACGGCGAGATGGAGCGCGAAGGTGTCACCGTGGCGCCGCATGATCTCGGCGTCAGGGTCGGCGGCCCACTGCGACAACCACTGCAGCGGGTTCGGCTCCTCGCTGGGCTTCACCTCGGGCCGCACCGCCTGGCGCGGTTGGTATGGCGTGCCCAGGGGCACGAAGCCGATCGCGAGCGCGATCGCGCCGAGGAGCGCCGCAGCCCCGAGGCCGGGGACCGGCTCGCCGCGACGACGACCCCACATCGCCCAGTGGACGAGGACCACGGCCACCAGAGCGAGCGAGATGAGGCCGAACATGTCGGAGCCGCCCGCGGTCAGCAGGTCGGCGACCACGAGGAGTCCGGCCCCCGAGACGAGCGGCTCGGCCCAGAAATCCTTGCGCTGCAGACCGATGCCGAGCAGAGCGCCGGCCGCCCACATGACCACCAGGCCGGGCAGCAGCAGGGTCAAGGTCACCGGGGCGGGGAACGTGCCCGTCAGCAACATCGGCAGCGGCCTCGTGATGGACTCGACCACACCCATGCCGATCGACCGGCCCACGCCGATCATCATCAGCAGCGGCGCTGCGAGCGCCACCAGCACGCTCACGAAGAACGCGGCCCCGAGACGGCGGAGGAACCCCATGAGCACGAGCCCGCCGACCCCCATCACCACGAATGGGAACATGGCGAGCCAGCCCTGCCAGGCCGACCGCAGCGCGGTCGCACCGAGCACCAGGACCGCCACCGACACGAGCAGCCTGCCGGCCGCGTCGGGGGCCGTAGTCAACATCGCCAGAAGGCGCCGGGTGAAGGCCGGCTCAGAGTGGTCCACGACGGCACTCATCCGACGGCTCGATCCCACAGACGGGACAGGTCGATGGAGCGCGGGCCGCGCAGCACCGTGGCCGACCCGCGCGACGGCGGGGACATCGAGGAGGTGTGGTCGACGATGAGCAGGACGCCCATCGCCGCGCGCGACGTCCAGTCCTCCAGCTGCGGCAGCCCGGCCTCCGAGCCGGAGATCACGGCCACGGTGTCGAGGGCACGCGCCGGAGGCCGCACATGGTGCGGCTCGGCCGTCGGCTGGACCTCGGCCAGGGCTGCATACAGCTCCTGGGCCTCGACCTCTGCCGCACCGACCCGCGAGCCGACCGAGACATCGATCGCACCCGAGGTCGACATCAGGTGGACGGGCTGGTTCTGGCGCAGGGCCGCGCGACACAGCGCGTTGGCGACCTCGACGGCATCCTCGAAATCGGTGTCGGTGGCGCCGTGGTCGGCGTAGTGCTGGGCGACGTCGTCGAGGACAACCGCCAGATGGGGCGTGGCGGGCTCGGCGTCGTCGCGAACCATCAGGATGCCTGTACGTGCCGAGGTCGCCCAATGGAGACGCCGCAGGTCGTCGCCGGGCACGTATTCGTGGAGGCCGACGAGGTCGGTGCCGCCGGTGTCCATCGACTCGTCCGCGCCCACGGCCGATCGCCGCCGACCCGTGCTCTGGGCGCGGGCGGGCACGAACCGCGGCAGCACACGTACTTGGGTGATGTCACCCTGCTCGGTCGTGCGCGCCGCAAGCCCGAACGTGCCCGCCACTTCGATCGTCAGGGGGCCGACCTCCATGAGCCCACGCCGCAGCGTCGGCACGCGATAGGTGACCGCCTCGTGACCCACCGGCATGGCCACGCGCTGGCGGCCGACACGGTCACGGACGAGCGTTCGCACCATGAACGGCAGGCGGCCGGTGACCTCGACCGTGGCGGTGCAGTCGGCGTGCCGCTCGACCACGATCGGCGAGACCTCACGCCGGGCGCTCACGCGGACGCGCCGGGAGACAAGCACCATCTCCAGCACCAGCGCCAGCAGCAGTGCCACGGCGATGCCCACCAGGGTCGAGTAGTGCCACCACAGCCCCAGGGCAAGGAGCGACAGGCCCACGACGAGGGCGCCGATCCCACGGGGTGTCAGGATCCACAGGACGGGGCGTACGCCCTGTTCCTCCCGCGTCGCCGTGGGTGTCGCGACCCGGGGTGCCTCGACGGTCGCGGACAAGGTCAGCGCTCTCCCGGCTGGGGCACCTCGACGCGCTGGAGCAGGTCGCCGATGATGCGCTCCCCCGACTCCCCGACGAGATCGGCGTCACGCGTGGGGATCACGCGGTGGGCCAGCACCGGCACGGCCAGAGCCTGGACGTCGGACGGGATGACGAAGTTGCGCCCCTGGGCCGCCGCGTGCACCTGGCAGGCCCGTACGAGTGCGCGCAGACCACGCGTGGAGGCGCCGAGACGCAGGCGCGGGTCGTTGCGGGCCATGTCGCCGAGGCGGTGGACGTAGCGCAGGATCGGATCGGCGATATGGATCTGTTGCAGCGCCTGCTGGAGCCCGGCGATGTGGTCGGGAGACGTGATGGGCTGGATGTCGGAGGTGCGGCCCGCCGTGGAACCGGGCCGCAGGATCGCCATCTCGTGCTCGGCGGCCGGGTATCCGATCGCGACCCGGACGAGGAATCGGTCGAGCTGGGCCTCGGGCAGGCGGTAGGTGCCGTCAAGGTCGACCGGGTTCTGGGTGGCGACCACGAGGAAGGGCGACGGCACCTGGTGTCCGACACCGTCGACGGTGACCGTGCGCTCCTCCATGACCTCGAGCAGCGCCGACTGGGTCTTGGCCGCCGCACGGTTGATCTCGTCGGCCAGCAGCACGTTCGTGAACACCGGGCCGGGCCGGAACCGCACCTGGCCGTCCCCCGGGTTGAACACAGAGGTTCCCGTCACGTCGGCCGGCAGCAGGTCGGGCGTGAACTGGATGCGGCGCGAGTCACCGCCGAGCGCCCGGGCGAGCGCCCGGGCGAGCGTCGTCTTGCCGGTCCCCGGCACGTCCTCCAGCAGCACGTGGCCACCGGCGAACATCGAGACCAGCACCAGGTCGATCACCTCCCGCTTGCCGTGGAGGGCGGACTCGACCGCATCACCGAGACGACGGTGGAGTAGGCGGAATCCGGCGATCGCCTGGTCGGGCAGCGCAGGGGCATCGACCATCGTTGCGGGGCTCCTCGGGGGGGACGGGACGGGGCTGGGGCGGAGGCTACCGCGTCGAGGTTCAGGGGGCCTGGATCTGTCCCGACGCCTCGGTGGACTTTCCGTCCTTCCACCCGACGACGCGGATGTTGACGTAGGAACCGGGCTCGGGCTTCGCCCCGCAGCCCACCGCGGCGGAGCGGGCCCCGCTCGACACGCTCACCTTGTAGGTGCCGTTGCACCACGCGGTGAAGGAGTCCACGGGAGCTCCCGAGTAGGACCACTTGATGTTCGCCGTCGTGCCGGACCAGGTGCCGCTGACACCCGACACCTTGCCCAGGGTGGTCGCCGTGGGAGTCGGCTTCTTGGACGTCGACGGGGGCTTGGTGGTGGTGGGGCGGGTCGTGGTGGGCCTGGGAGTCGTGGTCGACCCGACGGTGACCGACGTCGAGGCCGACTTCGTGGCACCCGCAGCGTTCTTGCCCGTCACCGTGACCGTCTTCGTGCCCGCAGACACACCGGTCACGCTCGCCGACTTCGTCGAACCCGTCACCGTGACCGACTTGCCACCCACCGACACCGAATAGCTCGTGGCACCCGTACCTCTCCACGTCACCGTCACCGTCGAACCCGACGCCGACGCACGCACGTTCGACACCGCCACCGGAGCAGAGCTCGCCGTCGGCGTCTTCGACACCGACGGACGCGTCGTCGTCGGCGGCTTCGACGTCGTCGGCGGCTTCGACGTGGTCGGCGGCTTCGACGTCGTCGCCGGACGCGTCGTGGACGGAGCCGTCGTGGTCGGCGGCTTCGACGTCGTCGCCGGACGCGACGTGGACGGAGCCGGCGGTCGCGTGGTGGGCGGCACCGATGTCGTGGGAGCGGTCGGACGCGGCGACTCGGACGGCCGCGGCCCGATCGTCCCCGGAACCGTGGTTCTCGGCGGACCGATGGTCGGGTCAGGCCGGCCGGTCGTCGGGCCGTCGCTCGGACGCGGACCGGTCGGCGGCAGGACCGTCGGCCCGGTGGTCGGGGGGACCGTCGGGCCGGTGGGCACAACAGTCGGGTCGTTGGTGGGCTGCGGAACCGTCGGGTCGTTGGTGGGCTGCGGGACCGTCGGACCATCCGTCGGCTGCGGAACCGTCGGACCATCCGTCGGCTGCGGAACCGTCGGGTCGTTGGTGGGCTGCGGGACCGTCGGACCATCCGTCGGCCGACCCGGATCCGTCGGCTGCGGCCCCGGAACCGACGGCAACGGACCCTCCGACCGACGCGGCTCACCAGGCTCAGACGGCTGCGGATCAACAGGCCGAGCAGGAACCGGCGGCTGCGGCTGCGGCTGCTCCGGCTGACCCGGCTGCGAAGGACGCGGACCCGACGACGGACGCGGATCATCACTGATACGACCCGGCACCGCCGGAGCAGGAGCAGGAGCAGGCTGCGGACGCTGCACCACCTGGAAATCCTCAGCCCGATCAGGCTCAGCCTCAGTCACCACCGTCTGCTGGCGACTACCCCCCGCAGAAACCACCTCGTTACGACCCGACACCGAATCGGTATTGATCGAGCCACCACCAGTGCCCTCAGCACGACCACCACCAGGCAGATCAGGCAACTGCGCCACCGGCCCGTCCGGACCAACAACCGCCTGATCCCCACTACTCAGATCACGAACACCCGGCGGCGCAGAACGATCGAACGGCTTCGCCTCACCCGAACGATCAACCTCGACACCACGATCCGAACCCGGCACATTGAAGATCAACCGACCCTCATCCGAAACCGGCTCAGCATCCCCACCGCGCGGCGTCTCGATCACCCCAGCAGGACGACCCCCACGATCCAACCGAAGAACCTTGCCCTCACCCTGACAAACCACAAAGACCTGATCATTGAAAACCGTCGGACTCACCGGCCGCGCGCAACCCAACTCACGCGTCGACACCTCACGAACCCGACCTGTATCAACAAGAACGACTCGACCCGCACCGGTCACCGCACCCGGCACAAAGTCAGACGGAGCAGCCGTCGCAGGATCAACACCCACCAGACCAGCATCACGCCGATACGACTCCACCGGCGTCCCCACCTGCGCAATCACACCCGCCTGCGACCCAAAAATAGTCACACCCTCCTTGTGCGGAGTCAGCTGCGCATCAGACCCCACACCCTCAACCACCTTCGAACGACCCACCTCAAAACGCTGCCCGGCCTCAGACCAACGCAACGCCTTCACAGTCCCCGAAAGATCAACCACCCACACAGTCCCCGACTCGTCCACCGCCACATCGACGATCCCACCAGGAACCACAAAAGAATCACCCACAGCAGAAGCCGCCACCGGCTCCACCAACGACACACGACCCTCACCCAGCTCAGCAACGAACATCCGCCCGCCACCCATGACCACCTTCACCCGGCCACCCTCACGAGTGCCACCCCGAGTCATCGTCGTCATATCAATCGTGGTGACCTGACCAGTCCGCTCATCAGTGATCGCCACCATGCCGTTGTCCTGCGACACCTTGAACTTCTCACCCGGCGCCGCAACCTTGAAAGCCTGCTCCACCCGACGCGTCGCCGGGTTGTAGACCAACAACTCACCCTTCGACACATCCGCCAACCACGTCACACCATCAGTCACACCAATAGCCGTCGACGCAACGCCCGTCCCCAACATCACACCAGCAACACCCAACGCCACCGCAGACAACGCCGACGCATTCGCCACAGTCTGACGCTTCGGGGACTTACGGAACGAACGTGCCAATCGAGTACTCACACGATCTCCTGGGCTAGAAGAGGGTTCGACTCATGATGACACCGGACGGAGTCACCGCAAAGCGGCACGTTCCGTCCGGGATCGGCTCAGCCGGGGCGACGGGCCTTCGCGTACACCTCGGCGAGGTCCTCGGCCGTGACGATGCGTACCTCGGCCGCGCGGCGACCGATGGCGAAGCGGACGTTCTGGACGCGCTTCGAACCGGCGCCGGCGGCGAAGGGGTCGTCGCGGGGGCCGAACGCGATGCGAGAGATCGTACGGATGGAGTCGTCCACACGCTGGGGGCGGTCCAGATTCCAGGCGTACCCGTGCCAGCCGAGGACGCGCTCGTAGATCTCACGGTTCGACGGCGGGCGCGGGTAGGAGTCGTCACCGACGAGCCAGGGCTCGGCGAGCGCCAGCGCGACGAACCACTCCTTTGTGCCCTTGGCGAGGTTCGGCGCCGGCGCCGTCATGTCCTCCGAGTCCTCGGCCTGCGGGGTGTAGGTCGACGTCGAACCGGTCGCCTGGACGTTCACCTCGAGGGTCAGGTCGTCGAACTGGTTGGGCGCCGCGCCCTGGCGGCCGCGCAGGACCGTGATGGCGTTCTCACCCTCGTCGAGGAGCGCGGTCATGCCCTTGACCAGCGTCACGCGTCGTGCGCCACCGGGCGCCTCGAACAGCGAGGCCAGTTGGGCCTCGGTGGAGCCGTGCCAGCGCAGGCGCACGATGTCTTCCCCCACGACCAGCTCGCCGAGGATGCGGGACGTGTGGGGCGTGCTCTGGTCGAGCGCCATCGTGGTGACCTGGAGGGTCGAGTCGGGCTCCTCCTCGGGGAGGGTGGCGTGCGGGGCACGACCGAAGACGAGGGTCTCGCGCGACCCGAGGACAACGGCGGGCTGGCCGGCGGCACGCAATTCGACGCGAAGCACTGGGACCTCCTAGAGGGACGTGTACGCGCGCTCACGTTAGCGCCTCCCGGGGTCGCGGTGCGGGTCGGCTGATCAGTGCCTCCGCCCCGCGTGTGACCTCCTTCACAGGTGGGCCCACCTGACGCTACTGTTCGACGCATGACGAACATCGCTGTTTGGCTGACCGAGCGCGCCCATGAGGCGCCCGAGTCCATCGCCGTGAAGCAGGGCGAGGTCTCGCTCACCTATGCCGCGCTCGACCACCTCGCAGGGTGCGTCGCCTCCCTTCTGCAGGAAAAGGGGGTACGCGCGGGCGACCGCGTGGCTCTCACGATGCCCAACGTGGCCTACTTCCCCGCGATCTACTACGGCATCCTGCGCCTCGGTGCGGTAGTCGTGCCGATGAATCCGCTGCTGAAGGCGCGCGAGGTCGCGTACACGTGGAACGACGCGGAGGTGAAGCTGGCCGTCGTGTTCGCCATGTTCGCCGAGGAGGCCACTGCCGCCGCGCAGGAGACCGGCACCGAGGTCGTCGTGGTCACGCCGGGCGAGTTCGAGCGCGAGGTCGGCGTACGCCAGCCCGTGAGCGAGGTCGTCGACCGTGACGACGACGACACGGTCGTGGTGTTCTACACCTCCGGGACGACCGGCCAACCCAAGGGCGCGGAGCTGATGCAGCGCAACATCCGCTCCAACGTGATGACGACGCTGGAGACGCTGTTCGACATCAACCCCGACGACGTGGTGTTCGGCGGCCTGCCCCTGTTCCACTCGTTCGGCCAGACGTGCGCCATGAACGCCTGCTTCGCCGCTGGCGCGACCCTCGACCTGCTCCCCCGCTTCGACGGCGCCGAGGCGCTGCAGATGATCCAGGACGACAAGGTCACGATCTTCATGGGCGTGCCGACCATGTACATGGGCCTCCTCAACGTGCCCGACAAGGAGAAATACGACACCTCCACGCTGCGCTTGGGCGTCTCGGGCGGCGCGTCCCTGCCCGTAGAGGTCCTGCACGCGGTCGAGAAGACTTTCAACTTCCGACTGCTGGAGGGCTACGGCCTGTCGGAGACGTCGCCGGCCGCCTCATTCAACCACCCCGACCGCCCGTCGAAGCCCGGCTCGGTCGGGCAGCCGCTGCGCGGCGTCGAGTTCTGCCTCATGAACATGGACGGCAACATCATCGAGGAGACCGACACCATCGGCGAGATCTGCGTCCGCGGCGAGTGCGTCATGAAGGGCTACCTCACCAAGCCCGAGGCCACCGCGGAGGCCATGCGTGGCGGCTGGTTCCACACCGGCGACCTCGGTACGCGTGACTCCGACGGCTTCTACTACATCGTCGACCGCAAGAAGGACATGATCAACCGCAACGGTTTCAACGTGTATCCACGTGAGATCGAGGAGATCATCGGCTCATCCCAAAGCAGGGTGGGTTCTGAATCCGCCGGTCTCGAGTAGGCATCGGGCGATGTAGTTG
>NZ_BAAGXC010000030.1:0-104954 GCF_054780035.1 Mariniluteicoccus endophyticus
CCGGATGAGCACCCGAAGCCTGCGACCAATAGATGTAGCCACGCTCAAAACGCTGACCACACCCACCATCACGCAAACCACAGAACTCACCCGACACAGGCGACCCCAACGGCGAACCCGCACCACCAAGACCGACCCACCGCGCATCGATCACCGACACCGACGACGCCTGCGCCGACGCAACCCGCGACGGCGACACCGCCACAGACGACGACACCGACACAGACGGCGACACCGACGGCGACACAGGCGGCGACACAGACGGCGATGAAGACGGCGACGCCGACGGCGTACGCGACGAGCTCGGCGACACCGACGGCGACGGCGTCGGCGTCGCGGACGGTGCGGCCATGGCTACACCGACGTGGAGAGACATGATGCTCGCGGCGGCGCAGAGGGCGCTCGCCACGCGGGAGATGGTCTTCACAGGACTCCTAGACAGGGGACGACCCCCCAAGCATGACACTCTGAGACACGCCTGAGGAAATCCTGAGACCCGGTCACCTTTTCCCGTCAGGCAAGAAAAGGGCCCTGAAGTTCTTGTCCCGAAGAGAGAACGACACCTGGAGGCGACCGGAATTCACCCGCGTCGCGCGAGCCCGAACCACGTCTCCACGGCCTGCCGCTGACCCCCCACATGGACGACCTCGTCGCCCTCGACGGTGAGCTGGGTGCGGTGCGCGTCCAACGCCCGGGCGAGCCTGTCGGCCAGCTCGGGACGGTCGTGCCATTCGTCGGCCCGGTCACGACCAGTCACCGCGACGAAGGGCAACCCGCGCCGTCGGGCCACGGCGAGTACGGCTTCGTGCATGCGTAAGTGGTCGGGGTGACCGTAGCCGCCGTCGGCGTCGTAGCTGACGACCGCGTCGGGACGCCAGGCCGCGACCAGCGCGCCGAGATCGGCGACCACGCCACCGACGGGCACGACGCTGAACGCGTCAGGGGTGGCGTCGTCGGCGGGGCCCGCGACCTCGGGCGTCACCCACCGCATGCCGGAGTCCCGGTAGACGTGCGGCGCCTCGCCGGCGAGCGCCGGTTCCCGGCCGAGGAACGCGTGTCGGCGTACACCCAGGCGCTCCACCGCGGTCGCCAGCTCGCGCTCGCGCCACTGCTCGAGCGTGCCGGTGAAGGTGTCCGGCAGCGCCCCGGGCACGACCTCGCCGCGCTCGCCGCGTGTGGCCGTCACCACCTGGACCTCCACCCCGGCGTCGGCCAGGAGCAGGGCGAGCGCCCCGGTCGACAACGACTCGTCGTCGGGATGGGCATGGGAGAGCAGCACGCGCTCGCACGAGATCAGGTGGTCGAGCAAGGTCACGTGGACTCCTTCGCGGTGGGCCGCGACCATCGTCGCGTACACCTGCGCCAGCCGACGCGCGCTCGCCTCCCAGGTGAGGGGCTCCGCGTACGCCAGGGCGCCAGCGCGGAGCGTGGCGTACGCGTCGTCGTCGTGGACCAGCCGGTCGATCGCCGCCGCCCACCGGGCCGACTCGCGCGGGACCAGCCAACCGCTGCGGCCGTCGGCGACCGCCTCCCGCAGGCCGCCAGCGTCGGAGGCGATGACGGGCGTGCCGCAGGCGGCGGCCTCCAGCGCGACGAGGCCGAACGTCTCGCTGCGGGACGGGACGACCAGGGCGCGGGCGTCACGCATCAGCGCGGCAAACTCGGAGCGGGGCAGCGACCCGGCGTACGACACGCGGTCGGTGAGGCCGTGGTCGGCGACGGCCGCCTCGATGTCGCGGTGGTAGGAGGCGAAGTCGTCGGAGACCTCCCCGGCGACGACGAGACGGGGACACCGGTCGGCGGCGAGCAGGCCGAGGGCCTCGACGACGAGGTCGACGCCCTTGAGGGGCTGCAGGCGGGCAGCGAACAGGAGGTAGGGGTCGTCGCCGCCGACCGGCGCTGCCGGGGTGAACACGTCGTGGTCGACGCCGGGTGCCACGACCCTGATCTTCTCCAGCGGGGCGCCGTAGCGCTCGGCCAGCGTGGCGGCCTCGGCCCGGCTGATGGTGATGAGGGCGGCGGAGCCGTCCACGCAGCGCTGCTCGCCGGGGATGCGTCGGGGCGACTCCGCCGGCTCGCCGGCGTCGAGGCCGGCCCCGGGTGGGGCCGCGACGGAGTGGAAGCTCGTGGCGACGGGTACGCCCCAGGTGCGGGCGGCCTCGAGCGCGGCCACGCCCGACATCCAGTGGTGGGCGTGAACGACGTCGGGGCGGTCGAGCCGGGCGAGGTGGTCGGTGAACTCGTCGAGGTGGTCGTCGATCCGCGACTTCGGCAGCGGGGTCTGCGGGCCGGCCGGCAGGTGGTGGAGGGTGACCCCGGCCGCGACCTCGACGGCGGCCGGGGCGTCGTCGAAGCGGCGGGTCGCGACGCTCACGCGGTGACCGCGGGCCGCGAGGGCGGCCGCCTGCTGGGCGACGACGACGTTCATGCCGCCGCCGTCGCCGGTGCCGAGCGCCGTCCACGGGGACGTGTGCAGCGACACGAGCAGGACGTGGGTCATCAGCGGTTGTGGGAGAAGTGGCCGGGGTTCGCCAGCGGACCGACGGTGGCGACCCAGCGGTTGGTGTAGTTGAAGAAGCCCACGACGAACGCCGCCTCGAGGACCTGGTGGTCGTCGAAGCCCGCCGCGCGCAGCGCGTCCACCTGGGCCTGGTCGACCTCGTCCGGGTGCCGCGTCGTGAACCAGGCGTAGTCGCACAGGGCCCGCTGCTGCACGGTGAGCCTGGCCGAGCGGTAGTTGTAGCCCACCTGGTCGGCCCACACCGGGTCACCCGAGAGGCCACGGAGCGCGTCCCCGTGGGAGGTCAGGCAGTACGCGCAGCTGTTCGCGCTCGACACGACGACGCCGATCATCTCCTTGTCGAGGTCGGAGAGGTGGCAGCTCTCGTTAAACAGCGAGGCCTTGAGCTGGAGGAACCCCTGGTACTGGGCGGCGTTGAGCGGCAGCACCCGGAACAGGTTGTTGCTGAACCCCTGGGCGGCCTCCTGCTGGGCGACCGCGCCGTCGAAGACGGCGTACTGCTCGTCGGTCATCTCCGACCGCTCGGGTGGGCGCAGCCGGGACAGCTGCTGGTCGAACTCGAGGCTCATGACTGCTCCTTCGGGCAGATCGCGAAGCACCGGGCCGGGAAGCCGACGCCGTCGCGCAGGCGGGGAAAGCTGCACACGATGATCGCACCCACCGCCGGCACCTGGTCGAGGTTGCGCATGACCTCGACCTGGAAGCGGTCGACCTCGAGGATGTACTGCTCCGCCGGGTAGGGGTACGCCCCCTCCTTCGTCGTCACGAACCCGGGGTCGGTGTCGGCCGGCTCGTGGCCGATCGCGCCGATGTTGCGCTGCTCCACGAGCCAGCGCACGGCGTCGGTGTCCCAGCCCGGGTAGTGGGGGACGCCGTCCGCGTCGTGGTTGTCCAGCGACTCGCGCTGGTGCCAGTCGGAGCGGAAGGCCACGAACGCGCCCTCGGGGATCCGCCCGTGCTCGGACTCCCACCGCTGCAGCTCCTCGGCGGTGAGGAGGAAGTCGGGATCGGCGGCGCACTCGGCCGACCGGTCGACGACGACGAGCGGGAGGACGAGCTCGGCGGGCTCGAACTCGGCCATGGTGCGGCCCTCGCCCCAGAAGTGGCGCGGGACGTCGACGTGGGTGCCGTACTGGCTGGTCACCGAGTACTGGTAGCAGCGCATGGGCGCCAGGCGGTCGGGCGGCGTGCCCTCGACGTAGTCGAACAGGAGGTCGGCCTGGAGCGGCTGGAAGCCGAACCAGTGCGGCGTCTCGGGGCTCAGCTCGTGGGTGAGGTCGACCCAGCGGTAGCGGTCACCCTTGAGCGCCGCGAGCTGGTCCCACAGGGCGAGGTCAGGCATGGACGGGCCTTTCTATCGGTATCTCCTATCGAACGATAGGGATTTCACTGCCCATAGTGGCACGTCTCGGGCCCGGCGCGCCGGGTGTCCACCCACGCGCTCTCTGGCGCGAGGGCTCAGAGCCCCGCCCGGTCGAACGCCTCCTCGGCCGCGGTGCGCCCCAGCTCGATCATCTCCACGGCGCGGTGGAACTCCATGGCCCCGCACGCGTCGGCCGGGATCGAGATCATCACGTCGGGCGGGTTCGCCGCGAGGCGATAACGGGTGATGAACGTCTCGACGGCCTCGAGCGAGAGGTTCACCACGTCGGAGGTCTTCATGCCGACCGGGTAGGGCTCGTAGGGGATCTCGTCCTCCTCGTCCGAGCCGCGCGCGGTCAGTGCCCGCGGCAGCGAGCGCAGGCGCTCCAGGTCGAGCGCGCCGCCCAGACCGCGGCGGAAGCGCGCGAACCACTCCTCGTCCTCCCGCGGCTCGGAGCTCGCCTTCACCGGCCCCGAAGCGCTGCGGTCGCGCCGGCCACCCGCCAACGAGACCGCCATCGTGAAGTCGGCGTCGGCCCCGATGACCGGCGTCACCGGCACGGGGTTCAGCACGCCACCGTCGACCAGGACGCGCCCGTTGATCACCACCGGGGTGATCACCGACGGGATCGCGATCGACGCGCGGATCGCCGCATCGACCGGGCCCCGCTGGAACCAGACCTCGCGCCGGGCGTGCAGGTCGGTCGCGATCGCGGTGTAGGGGATCGGCAGGTCCTCGATGTTGACCCCGCCGAGGATGTCGCGCACCCGCGTCAGCACGCGCTCGGCCTTGATCGCCCCGGGCCCGGTCACCACGGGGTCCATCAGCATCAGCACGGCGCGGTGGGTGAGCGTGCGCGCCCACTCCTCGAACTCGTCGAGCTTGCCCGCGGCGTACAGGCCGCCGACGAGCGCGCCCATGGACGTCCCGGCGACGGCCTCGACCGTGTGGCCCCGCTCCTTCATCACCGCCAAGGCGCCGATGTGCGCATATCCGCGGGCGCCACCGGATCCGAGCGCCACCGCTGCCTTCATCGCGACCTCCTCGTCGTTACCTGTGCGTCAATTCCAGCACAGGAGGGCGCCGGTGGGGAGCCCGGCGTGTCGGACCCGATCACGAGCGCACTGGAAGGCTCAACGGAAGGCTTCGTGGGCTCGGCGAGCCGCTCGTCCCCCGACATCACGGCTAACCGGCGACGAGATGAGGCCCGGGCGCCGGACCAGGGGATCAGACGCCGAGGGCGGGCACGGGAAGCTTCCGGCCCACCTTGTCGCGCAGCGAGCGCAGCCCGCGGCCGACGCTCTCGCGGGCGGCGTCCGCGATGATGCGCGCGCGGCTGCGGTCGGGCTCCTCGTTGGGCAGCGAGAGGCGGATGACCTTCCACCAGGCAGAGCCGAGCTGCTGGTGCAGCGGGCCGGCGACATAACGCAGGCCGTGCTTCTCGAAGACGGCGCGTACGCGGGGGGCGGCCTCGGCGTACCTGTTCGACGGCATGTCCGGGTAGAGGTGGTGCTCGATCTGGTGGGACAGGTTGCCGGTGAGGATGTGGAACAGGCGCGAGCCGGTGATGTTGGCGGAGCCGAGCATCTGGCGGAGGTACCAGTCGTCCTTGGTCTCGCCGTCGATCGAGTCGGTCTCGAAGGCCTCGACGCCGTCGGGGAAGTGGCCGCAGATGATGACGGAGTGGGTCCACAGGTTGCGGACGACGTTGGCGGTCGCGTTGGCCGCCAGCGTGTGGAGGAAGCCCGGGCCGGACAGGAGCGGGTGGAGCACATAGTCCTTGGCGACCTGGCGGCCCATCTTGCGCAGCGCCTCCTTCGCCTTCGCACGGAAGACCTCGGGATCGACCTGGCCCTTGCCGTACTCGATGGCCTCCATGTCGTACAACGCGATGCCGTACTCGAAGAACATGGCGTTGAGGAGGTTCACCGGAGCCTGGACCAGCGAGTAGAGCGTCCACGGCTGCTTGTCGTCGACGCGCATGATCCCGTAGCCGAGGTCGTTGTCGCGGTCGAGGACGTTCGTGTAGGTGTGGTGGAGCTCGTTGTGGGTGTACTGCCACTGCTTGGCGGGCGAGACGAAGTCCCACTCCCAGGTGGTCGAATGGATCTTGGGGTCGCGCATCCAGTCCCACTGGCCGTGGAGGACGTTGTGGCCGATCTCCATGTTGTCGAGGATCTTCGCGATCGACAGGCCGGCGGTGCCGACGACCCAGGCGGGCGGGAAGATCGAGAAGAGCAGCACGGCGCGGCTGCCGATCTCGAGGTAGCGCTGGGTCTTGATGACCCGGCGGATGTACGCGGCGTCTGCCGCGCCGCGGCTGGACATGATGTCGTTGCGGATCTGGTCGAGCTCGCGGCCGATGTCGGCGATCTGCTCGTCGGTGAGCTCGACGCTCGTGCGAGGCTTGGGACGCTGGGTGGTGAGGGTCATGCTGGCTCTTTCATCGGGGTTCAGAGGTCGATGACACAGCTGCCGGCGGCAGCCGAGACGCAGGTCTGGATCATCACGAGGTCGTCGGTCGCGGTGTGGACGTCCCCGGAGCGCAGGTCGCGCACGGTGCCGGAGCGCAGCGGGGCCACGCAGCCGAAGCAGATGCCCATGCGGCAGCCGCTGGGCATCAGGACGCCGGCATCCTCGCCGACGTCGAGGAGGGGGCGGTCGCCGGGGGCGTCGACCTCGACGTCGCTGCCGGAGAACCGGACGTCGCCGCCCTCACCGGGCTCGGCGAGGATGACGGGGCGGAACCGTTCGACGTGGAGCCGGTCGGCCAGTCCGGCGTGGGCCCAGTGGGCCTCGGCGCCGTCGAGCATCGCGGCGGGCCCGCAGACCCAGGCCTCACGCTCGCGCCAGTCGGGCACGAGCGCGTCGAGCTCGGCGAGGTCGAGGCGACACTCGTCGGCGGTGTGGCGCTCGATGAGGCGTACGCGGTCGTCGGCGGCGAGCCCCCGCAGCTCCGGGCCGAAGACGGCCTCGTCGGCGGTCGGCGCGCTGTGGATGACGACGACGTCGGACAGCTCGTCGGCGTGGCCGCGGAGCATCCCCATGATGGGGGTGATGCCGGAGCCCGCGGCAATGAACAGCAGCCGCGGCGGCATGGCGTCGGGGAGGACGAACTCGCCGGCTGCCTGCTCGAGCATGAGCAGGTCGCCCGGCTTCGCGAGCGTGGGCAGGTGGTTCGACACGGCGCCGCCGAGGATCGGCTTGGCGGTGATGGTGATCGTGGGGCTGCCGGTGGGGCTGGTGATCGAGTAGGCACGCCAGTGGCGTACGCCGTCGACCTCGACGCCGATGCGCACGTACTGCCCGGGGCGGTGGCCCGCCCAGTCCCTGCCGGGCCTCAGCTCGACGGTGACGGCGCCGCCCGTCTCGGGCGTGACGGAGACGACCTTGCCGCGCAGGTCGGCGCCCGCGCGCAGTGGATCGAACAGGTCGAGGTAGTCGGACGGCGCGTACGGGGAGGTGAACATGCCAGCTACCCGGCGTACGCCGCCGAGCAACGAGCCGGTCACTCCCGAGATGGTGCTCATGCCATCAACAGTAACCTACGGTCCCGTAAGTTACGACACCGTAAGTGAGAGGACCATAGCCCTTGAAATTATCGACATCCCGACTAAAATAGCGCGGTGCGACTGCTGGCGACTGACTTCCTCGGCCCCCTGATCGAGTGGCTCGTCCGACTCATGGAGGTCATCGGCGCGCCCGGTGCCGGCGTGGCCGTCGCCCTCGAGAACGTCTTCCCCCCCATCCCGAGCGAGGTCGTGCTCCCCCTGGCGGGCTTTGCCGCGGCACGCGGCCGCTTCGGCATCCTCGAGGCGATCATCTGGACTACCCTCGGCGCGACACTCGGCGCGCTGGTCCTCTACGAGATGGGCCGTCGCCTCGGCGCCGACCGCCTGCGCCGCATGGCTCGGCGTACGCCGCTGATGAAGGTCAGCGACATCGACAAGACGATGGAGTGGTTCACCCGCCACGGCCGTAACGCCGTGTTCTTCGGCCGCATGCTGCCGATGTTCCGCAGCTTCATCTCGATCCCCGCGGGCGTCCACCGGATGCCCATCTGGCAGTTCACCCTGTGGACCGCAGCGGGCAGCGCGGTCTGGAACACTGTCTTGGTGGGTGCCGGTTATCTGCTCGGCGCCCAGTGGCACGTGGTCGAGAGATACACCGGCGCGCTGCAGAACGTCGTCGTCGTGGTGCTGGTGGTCGCGCTGGGCTATTTCGTGATCCATCGCGTACGCCAGCCGAAGGAGAACTTCAACGAGGATTGAACGACGCTGGTCGACCGCGCCGGGCGGGCATAGGATCCCGCCATGCAGCCCTCACGCCGCTCCCGCATCCCCGCCTTCGAGGCGATGAACATCTTCCACCGCGTGGACGTCCTGCGCCAGCAGGGAGTCGAGGTCATCTCCCTCTGCGTCGGCGAGCCCGCGATGGGCGCCCCTGAGGCCGTACGCCGCCGCGCGGTCGAGGTGATGGGCGACGGGACCCCCCTGGGCTACTCGGCGACCTACGGCGTCCACGAGCTGCGCGCCCGCATCGCCGGGCACTACCACCGCTGGTACGGCCTGGAGATCTCCCCGTCCGACGTGGTGGTGACCACGGGCTCGTCGGGCGCGTTCCTGCTGGCCTTCCTCGCGGCGTTCGACGCCGGCGACCGCGTGGCGATGGCCCGCCCCGGCTACCCCGCGTACCGCAACATCCTCGACTCGCTCGGCTGCGAGGTCGTCGAGCTCGACTGCGGCCCGGCCGAACGCTTCCAGCCCACCATCGAGCTGCTCGAGCGCGCCCACGCCGAGGCCCCGCTGGCCGGTCTGGTGCTGGCCTCCCCGGCGAACCCGACGGGCACGATGGTCGACGCCGACCAGCTGCGCGAGCTCTCGGCGTGGTGCGTCGAGCACGGCGTACGCCTGGTCTCGGACGAGATCTACCACGGCGTGACCTACACGGGCTCGGTCGGCGACTGCGCCTGGTCGCACGACCGCTCGTCGGTCGTCGTGTCGTCGTTCTCGAAGTTCTGGGGCATGACCGGGTGGCGGCTCGGTTGGGCGCTGGTCCCGCAGGACCTGATGCCGAACCTGCTCGCGCTCGCCGGCAACTATGCGCTGTGCCCGCCGGTGCCCGCCCAGCACGCGGCCATCGCGGCGTTCGAGGAGTCGGCGTACGCCGAGGCCGAGGCGGGGGTGGCCGACTTCGCCGCGGCGCGCCAGGCGGTGCTCGACCGGATGGACCATCTGGGGTGGAGCGATGTCGCGCCGGCCGACGGCGCGTTCTACTTCTACGGCCGCCCGGCACTGGGCTCGTTCGCGACGTCGCACGAGTGGTGTGCGGCGCTGCTCGACGAGGAGCGCGTGGCGGTCACGCCCGGCACCGACTTCGACACCGCCCACGGCGACCGGACCGTACGCATCTCGCTGGCCTCCGGCGCGGCGGCGACCGCGGAGGCGCTTGACCGGATCATCGCCTTCCAGCGGCGCCACGGCTGAGCCCCGCCGCCCCGCCGGGACGGGTCAGCGGCGGATCATCGACTTCCACGGCCTCTTGAGCTCGTAGCGACGTCCGGACACCGTCGTGGGGGCGATCGTCACGAGGACGGGCTTGTCGTTGCCGAGCCAGGCGCGCAGGCCGACCTGGTCGATGCGGGCCTCCTCGCTGGCCGGGAGCACGTGGCCGCGGCCGCGGACCATGACGCTCATGCCGACCTCGCCCTCGAGCGCGTCGACCTCGAACGCCAGGACGCGGTCGGCGATGACGGCCTCGAGCTTGCTGCCGGGCGCGGTGCGGAACACGAGGGTGTGGTCGTCGACCGCGTAGTTGATGGGGAGGATCGTCGCCTCGCCGTCGTCGGCCCAGGCGAGCCGCCCCAGCTCGTGGGCACGCAGCAGTTCCCAGCACTCGTCCTCGCTCAGGACCGTTCGATCCGGTGCACCCATGTCGCCTCCCTTGCCGATGGTCTTCTTCGACCAGGCCGATGGTCTTCACAGATTAGCCGTCCTGACCGACACGTGGATCGAGGCGACCCTCATCGAGGTTGGCAGATTTCGGCAACCACCCTCCCCCGACGAAGCAGCGCCGCTCGGCTGCGGCCTCGACGGCTTACCTTGGACCAACGTTCGGCCACTCATCGAACACGCCCTCCAGGACTTGTCGATTGACGTCTTCGCCTACCTTCCGAGATCCGAGCCTGGTTGATGGGACTGCCTCGGAGACGCGCCAGCCGCACAGCCTGCCCCAGGACCAAAAGCGGCTCGAGGAACTGTTCGCCATGCTCGAGGACCACGGGCGGGTGCTGGTCATCGTGGACCAGCCGAACAGGGTCGAACGTGCGTCCCGGCCTGGGACCATCACCGCCGCACTCGACCGTGATTTCAATCACATTCATTCATTTGAATAGAATCTCGAATAATCTCGGCCTCGACGGATGGCCTCGCGTACGGAACATCATCCCACTCACTCAACAGTGCAATGAATCCCTCGAACTCCTCCAAGCCTTCCGAGGCGCGCACCAGCCTCCACATTTGGCGCACTCCCTCAATGGGTCCCACACACCCAAGAGATATGAGAAGTGTCAAATATTGGGCCGCGCTCCGATCACTTACCGATTTGTCCGGGTTGGCACCAGCGCAGCGCAGCATCTCGCAGAGTTCCTCCTTTGTAACATCACTATTTACACAAGCGATGTCGATTAATGCACCCTCTGCTTCCTCACCCGCGGCAACACGCTCCGTTGCCCACCCGATAACTTCTTCCAGCGAGACCAGCCCGCCACGCCAGAGCCCCTCTGTCGCATCAACAGAGGCGCCGCGCCCTGCAATCAGGATATTTTCAGGACACCTTGACCTTGTACTCAACTCGTTCTCCTGTCTTCAAATTCTCATACCAAGCATCCGCCCGGACAGCCACCACCTCGCCACCGGCCGCGGCGGCCTCCTTGTTCGACATGTCAGTGAGACTCCTTCCGGCCCGACCCACAGGTCAAGACCCTCAGCCAGCCCCACTTACACAAAGTTTCGGACAGACCCCCGCCTCTCTCCGGGGCGCCGTTGCTCGGCTCCCGGTCAGGTGCCTGGTTGGTACGACCAGCCCCAGAGACTTGGGAGTGTGCCGTAAAATATGCGGGAATCTCTACACGAAGCCACTGAAGGGGAGCCCTGTGCCGACCACCCACGCGACCACGCGTACGCTTCTCGCCGCCACGCTCGCGGCGGGGCTGGTGACGACGAGCGCGTGCGGCGGGGGCTCGAAGGAGACCGCCCCTACCCCGAAGCCCAAGAGCGCGCTCGAGGTCGGCCAGGACCTGGCCGCCCGCCTCACGGCCGGCGACCTGGGTGACTTCCCGGTGAAGAGCGGCGACCCCAAGGCCGACATCGAGGCCGTCCGCGCCGGCATGGGCGGGCTGCGCCCCCAGGTGAAGGCCGACGACACCATCCGCCAGGGGGCGGGTGCGACGGTCAACCTCGACTACACGTGGCCGCTGTCCTACCCGTGGACCTACCGGGCCAAGGCGACGCTGATCCACGAGGACGACACCTGGAAGCTCGTGTGGAAGCCCGAGGCGATCCACCCGAACCTCTCCGACGAGACGCGCCTGGAGCGCACGAGCGGCGACAGCCACCGCGGCGTGATCACCGGCTCGCAGGGCTCGGTCATCGTCGACAACGCACCCGCGCTGATGGTCGGCATCGACAAGGCGAAGGTCGCGGGCCCCGAGGCCGAGGCATCGGCCCGCGCGCTGGCCGAGCTGGTGCTGATCGACGCCGACACGTACGCGCGCCGCGTGGCCGCCGGGCCCGAGGGCAAGGTCGTCGACGCCATCGCCATCCACCGCAACGCCCTGCCGTGGGGCACGCTCGAGAAGATCAAGGGTGCCGTCCAGCGCGAGATGACGCTGCCCGTTGGCCGGGACGCCGGCTTCGCCCGCTCGATCGTCGGCACGGTCACCACCGCCACCGCCGAGGACGCAGCCGCATCCCAGGGGAAGGTCAGCGAGGGCGACATCGTAGGCCGCACCGGCCTGCAGGGCCGCTTTGACGACCAGCTCCGCGGCGGCGGCGCGAGCAAGGTCATCGTGGCCCCGCGCGGTGCCGCGGTCGGTTCGACGAAGGTCACCCGCGACAACACCGTCGCCGACTTCCCCCAGCGCGACGGCCAGTCGATCGCCTCGACGATCGACCTGCAGATCCAGTCCTACCTCGAGGACTCGCTCACCACCGCCTCCGTGCCGGTCGCCGCAGCCGCCGTACGCGTGAGCGACGGTGCCGTGCTCGCCGCCGGGCAGTCCCCCGCCAGCAAGGGGCGCCCCGACTCGACCACGGGCGAGTTCCATCCCGGCCTCGCCGGAGGTGCCGTGAGCGCCCTCGCGCTGATCCGCTCGGGCGCCAAGCCGTCCGACAAGGTGACCTGCGACAAGTCGGCCGGCGTCGGCGGGGTCACGATCGACCGCCCCTCCAGCGTGTCCAGCTCCGGCTCGATGACCGTGGCTCAGGCGATCGCCCGCGGCTGCGCCCCAGCCGTCGCCCAGCAGGCCGGCCGCGTCCAGCCCCAGACGTACGCCGAGGCGGCCGCGTCGCTCGGCCTCACCGGCACCCCCGACATCGGCTTCGAGGCGAAGCTTGGCACCGTCGCCGACACCGGCGCCGAAGGCGCCCGCGCCCAGGCGCTGGCCGGCAGCGACCAGGTCACGGCCTCGGCGCTCGGCCTCGCGACGATGGCGGCGAGCGTGTCCGGCGGCAAGCCTCTGGTGCCGTGGGTCACCGAGTCGCTGCGCCCGGGACCGACCGCCCAGCTCACGCCCGACGAGGCCAAGGCGCTGCAGGACATCATGGAGTCCGGCGCCAACGGTGTCTCCGTCAGCGGCATCCGCGGCGCGCTCGAGGGCGACGTCGACGGCCGCCGCATCGTGGTGGCCTACACCAAAGACACGGCGTACGCGGTCGTCGTGGGCGACTCGAAGGGCTCGAAGGTCACGCCCGAGCAGGTGCTGCGCCAGATGCAGGCCGGCGCCGCCCGCTCGCAGTCGACGAGCAGCAAGAAGACGTCCTCCTCGAGCGACGACTGAGCCGTCGTGCGTACGTCCCTGAAGGCCCTGGCAGCCTCGACGGCCGCCCTTGCCGTGGGCCTCTCCGCGTGCGGCAAGCCGGGCGGATCCCCCGTCCCGCCCCCGGAGGGCCCCGACCCCGCCCCGGCCGTCACCCGACTCGCCGAAGGTCTGTCGAAGGCCGACCTGACGGACGTCCCGTCGACGGTCGACCCGGCACCCCACCTCCAGGAGATCTACCGCGGCATGGACGGGCTGCGCCCGACCGTCACCGTCGCCGGCACACGCCGCACGGGCCAGAACGTGACGGCCGACCTCACCTACACGTGGCCGGTCGGCGGGGCGCAACCGTGGACCTACACCACGCAGGCCGGCCTCACCTGGCAGAACCACGCGTGGACACTCGCGTTCAAGCCCGACGTCGTCCACCCCCAGCTCGGCTGGGACACCCGACTGGTCCACTCGTGGACGCAGGTCGACCGTGGGCGCATCACCGGCACCGGCGGCACGCCGTTCACCGAGACCCAGATGCTCGCGCGCGTCGGCATCGACAAGTCCCGCGTACCCGCCGATCAGGCCGAAGCCGCCGCGCGTCGCCTCGCGCAGGCGTTCAAGGTCGACGCCGACAGGTACGCCGCCGCGGTGCGCGGTGGCGGCCCCCAGCAGTTCGTCGAGGCGCTGACGGTCCGCGCCAACTTCCCCGAGCCAGCCGGCTGGCGGGCGATCCCCGGCGCCGTGGCCGTGGGCCTGCGCCGGTCGGTCGCCGTCGACCGCGAGCTCGCCCCCGAGATCATCGGGACCGTCGGCGAGGCGACACCCCAGCAGGTCGCCGAGTCGAAGGGCACGCTGTTCGCCGGCGACCAGGCCGGCCAGTCCGGGCTCCAGAAGCGCTACGACGAACAGCTGCGCGGCCGCTCGTCGACGAAGATCACGATCGCGCCACGGACGACGACGGCCACGCCGGGGGCGTCCCCCACGCCAGCCGCGACGCCGACGCCCGGCCGCACCATCGTCTTCGACTCCCCCGGCGAGCAGGGGCCCGACGTGGCGACGAGCCTCGACTCGGCCCTGCAGAAGAAGGCCGAGGCCGCGATCAACGGCGTCCCCGGATCGGCGGCGATCGCCGTGGTACGCCCGTCCTCAGGCCAGCTCGTCGCCGCGGCGACCTCACCCGGGTCGAACGGCAACCCCGATGCGACGTTCGGCCGCTACGCGCCCGGGTCGACGTTCAAGGTGGTCACCGCGCTCGCCCTGCTGCGTGCGGGCCTGACGCCCGACTCGCCGGTGCCGTGCACCGAGAACGTGACCGTCGACGGGCGCACGTTCAAGAACTACAGCGACTTCCCGGCCTCGAAGGTCGGCACGATCAGCCTCACCGAGGCCATCGCCCAGTCGTGCAACACCGCGCTCATCTCGCAGCACGAGCGCATCACCCCGGCCCAGCTGCGCGAGGCCGCCGCGAGCCTGGGCTTCGGCGACGACTACGACGCCGGCTTCTCGTCGTTCTTCGGCTCCGTCGACGACCCCAAGAACGTCGTCGGCAAGGCCGAGACCATGATCGGTCAGGGCACGGCCCAGGCCTCGCCCATGGCGATGGCCGCCGTCGCCGCGTCGGTCGCGGCCGGGCGTACGGTCGTGCCCCGGATGGTCGACGGCAAGAACCCGCCCCCCGTCGCGAACCCGCTGACCGCCGACGAGGCGAAGGCGCTGCAGCAGATGATGGGCGCCGTCGTGGACCGCGGCACCGGCGGGGTGCTCAAGGGCGTCGCGACGGGCGCGAAGTCCGGCACCGCCGAATACGGCACCGGCACGCCGCTGAAGACGCACGCCTGGATGATCGCCACGACCGACTCTGACCTCGCGATCGCCGTGTGGGTCGGAGATGGCGAGTCCGGGTCGAAGTCGGCCGCTCCCGTCATCAGGGCGTTCCTGTCCTGAGATCTGCCGCCGCGGCCGCCGACGACCGGGCCCGCTCCCGCGTCGACTTCCACTCGGTCTATACCAACGTGCTCGGCGCCGATGCCCCTCGGTTCCTCCGCAGCCATGGCGACGAGGACCCGCTCCTGGCGTGGATCGACGGCCGGGTCCCGCCCCTCAGTCGTCGCCCGCCGCGCCCACCCGGTTCATGACGGGCCGGGCCGCCGCGCCGTGCACGACCACCGACAGCAGGATCGCGAATCCGACGGTCGCCCAGATCTCCTCCGCGCCCGGGAACGCGGCCCGGCCGGTCGCGTACGCCACATAGTAGATCGAGCCGATGCCGCGGACGCCGAAGAAGGCGATGGCGCGGCGCTGGCCGGAGGTGACGGTCCGGTCGCCGATGCGTTCCCGGTCGGCGAGCACGGCGAGCGAGAGGTACGCCGCGACCGGCCGGACCACCGCGACGAGCGCGACCGCCACCAGCGCGCCCCGCCAGGTGAGGGCGTGCAACAACCCATCGGACAGCGCGATGCCGAGCAGCAGCAGAGCCACCAGCGTGACGAGCTGTTCGAGCCGGTCGATCACTCCGTGCATCAACCGGTGGTAGTCGTGGTGGGGTTCGATGGAGCGCAACGTCATGGCCGAGGCAAAGACGGCGATGAACCCATAACCGTCCAGCACCTCGGTGAGGCCGTAGGTCAGCAACAGGACGGCCAGAGCCAGCAGCGGCTGGCCCTTCTCGGCGATCCGCAGCTCCCGGGGTGCGTGGAACGCGGTACGGGAGATGCCCCACCCGCACAGCACCCCCGCCGCGACCCCGACGACCACCTTGCCGACGAGCTCCCAGGCCAGCCAGTGACCCAGCCAGCCCTGCCACGCTCCCGCCGACGCGAGGAAGATGGCCGCGTACACGAAGGGGAAGGCGAGGCCGTCGTTGAGCCCGGCCTCGGAGGTGAGCGCGAACCTGACCTCGTCGGACTCGTCCACCTCGTCGCTGACGTGCGCACCCGTCGAGGGTCCGTCGACCTGGACGTCCGAGGCGAGCACCGGGTCGGTCGGCGCGAGGGCGGCCGCCAGCAGGAGCGCCGAGGCCAGCGGAAGCCCCATCACCCCCATGGCCAGGACTGTCATGGCCGCGATGCCCAGCGGCATCGCGAACCCGAGCAGCCGCCACGTCACCGACCAGCCGCGCCAAGTCGACGGGCGGCGCAGAGACAGTGGGCGGTCCAGGGCGAGCCCCACCCCCATCAGGGCGATGAGGACGCAGAACTCCGTGAGGTGCTCAGTGAGGTTGCGCTGTTGCAGCGGCGAGACCGGGGCGCTGCTGATCGGGAGGAAGCCGACCACCACACCCACGGCCAGCAGCACCATCGGCGACGAGAGGGGCAGTCGGCGCAGGGCCAGGGGAAGCACCACCGCGAGGAGCAGCGCACAGCCGGTGACCAAATACACGGCGGAGATCGACACAGAGATTTTTGTACACCTCCGGGCGGGTGGTGGCGAACGTCTCACGCGTGGATGCCGCACGGATCCGGGCGTACGCGCCGGTAGCATCGCCCCACCGTCGTGAAGGAGCCTGCCATGACCGCCGTGCTCGCCGCGCTGCCGCTGCTCGTGGCCGTCGCGTGCCTGGCGCTGCGCATGCCTGCACCGCGCGTGGCGCTGGGCTCGGTCGCGGTGGCACTGCTGGTCGCGTGGCTGCGGTTCCCGGTCACCGGCGAACGCGCGCTCGCCGCCGCCTCGGGCGCCTGGCCGACGTTGCTGGAGGTCCTCGTGATCCTGTTCGGGGGCGTGCTGCTGGCCGGGGTACTCACCGCCACCGGCGCCCAGGAGCGCATCGCCGCCTGGATCGAGAACGCCGCCGCCGGGGAGGGCCAGTCGGCGGTCCTGCTGATGGTGCTGGGGCTGACACCTTTTGCCGAGTCGGTGACCGGGTTCGGGCTGGGCGCGGTGGTCGCCGTGCCACTGCTGCTACACCTCGGGTTCGGGCCCCTGAGGTCGGTCGTGCTGGGCCTGATGGGGCTGTTCCTCACCGCCTGGGGCGCGCTGGCGCCGGGCTCGCTGGTGGCCGCCCAACTCGGCGGGGTCCCGCTGCACGACCTCGGCGTACGAAGCGCGCTGGTCGCGCCCATCGCGATCCTCGCCACCGGCGTCGCGGCACTCCTGATCATCCACGGCCGCCGCATCACCGTCGCCCACGTCGTCGAGCTCCTGCTCGCCGGCACCGCCCTGTGGGCCGGCCTGCTCGTCACCAACCTGGTGCTGGGCCCGGCGCTGGCGGGCGCGATCGGCGGGCTGTGCGCCACCGCCGTGTGCCTGTTGCGGTTCCGCCTCCTGCACGGCGCCGACCTGCGCATGGACCGGGCCACCGCGAAGGCGTTCGGGCCGTACGCGGTGCTGGTCACCGGCCTGCTCGTGTGCACCCTCGCCCTCAAGGGCATGGGCGCGACGGGCCCGGTGATGGTGCTGACGCACGGCTCGGTCTGGTCGCTGGCGGCCTCGGCGTACGGGATGGTGACGCTCGGGATGACGCGTACGCAGGCGTGGGCGGCCGTCGTCGCCGCCGCCAGCAAGTGGTGGCCCGTCGGGCTGGCGACCGGCGGCTTCCTCGTGCTCGGCACGATCCTCACCACGACGGGCATGAGCGCCGAGGTGGCACGGACGCTGGCCGCGCTGGGACCGGCGTACCTGTTCCTGTCGTCGTTCGTCGCCGGGATCGGCGGCTACATCGCGGGCTCGAACGCCGGCGCGAACGCCATGTTCGCCGCGAGCCAGGCGCAGGCCGCCGCCCAGCTCGGCGTCGCGAAGGTCCACCTCCTGGCGATCCAGAACGTCGGCTCGGGCGTGCTCACGATCGCCGCCCCGACGCGCGTGGCGCTGGCCGCGACGATGGTGCCCGACGACTCCGGGGCGACCGTCCGCGCGGCCACGCGAACGTTGCTGTGGCTCGGCCTGACCGTCATGGTCGGCCTGGGCCTGGTCGGCGTACTGATGGCCTGAACTGAAAACTGAAATCTGATCCCTGGAAGAAAAATCCGTCGGAAAGGCTTCCCCGGGCGCGGAAGGCTCTCTAATGTTCCTGTGACCCCGATCACAAAAGGGCCCACCACACCTGAGTCAAGGAGGACTCCTGTGCGTCTTCAGCGTCGTACGGCCGCCATCGCGGCCGCAGCACTGACCGCCACTACCCTCGCCGCGGTCCCGGCCCACGCCGGCAACCCCAACAGCGGCTCCAAGCTCGAGAAGGCCGTCTCCGGCGACCGTGTCATGTCCCACCTCGGCGCGTTGCAGAAGATCGCCGACGCCAACCAGGGCAACCGCGCCGCCGGCACCCACGGCTACGAGGTCTCCGCCCAGTACGTCGAGACCACCCTCAAGCGCGCAGGCTACGACACGCGTCGTCAGTACTTCGACTTCGTCTACGAGCAGGTGAGGTCGACATCGCTCGCCGAGGTCTCGCCCACCGCGCGTGCGCTTGAGCACAACCCGATGACCTACTCGCCCGGCACGCCGGCCGCAGGCATCACCGCCGAGCTCGTCGCCCCCGCGACCGCCACCGGCTGCGACGCCGCCGAGTGGGGCGGGGTCTCCGCCGCCGGACGCATCGCCCTGATCTCCCGCGGTACCTGCTCGTTCGGCCAGAAGGCCGCCGCCGCAAAGGCCGCCGGCGCCTCCGCCGCGATCATCTACAACAACGCCGACGGCGCCCTCAACGGCACACTCGGCGAGCCCGGCGACCAGTACGCCCCCGTCACCGGCATCACCCAGGCCGAGGGCAAGGCGCTGCTGGCCGAGATGGCCAAGGGCACGGTCACGATGACCTTCAAGCTCGACAAGGTCGTCGAGAAGCGCCAGACGTTCAACATCCTCGCCGAGACGAAGTCGGGTCGCGCCGACAACGTCGTCATGCTGGGCGCCCACCTCGACTCGGTCCAGGCCGGCCCCGGCATCAACGACAACGGCTCGGGCTCCGCCGCGATCCTCGAGACCGCCGTCCAGCTGGCCAAGGCGAACAAGGTCAACAACAAGGTCCGCTTCGCCTGGTGGGGCGCGGAGGAGATCGGCCTGCTCGGCTCGACCCACTACGTCAACGACCTCGTCGCCAACAACCCGGGCGAGCTGAAGAACATCGCCGGTTACCTGAACTTCGACATGGTCGGGTCGCCGAACTACATCATCGGCGTGTACGACGCCGACCAGTCGACCCACCAGGCTCCCGTGCCGGTGCCCGCGGGCTCGGCCGAGCTCGAGAAGGTCTTCACCGACTACTTCGACGGCGTCAAGCAGCCGTGGGTCGACACCGAGTTCTCGGGCCGCTCCGATTACCAGGCGTTCATCGAGAACGGCGTCGCCGCCTCCGGCCTGTTCACCGGCGCCGACGGCTCCAAGTCGGCCGACGAGGTCGCCAAGTTCGGCGGCGAGCTCGGTGAGATGTACGACAGCAACTACCACACGCCCGAAGATGACCTGCACCACGTGAACAAGAAGGCCATCGACATCAACATCAAGGCCATCGCGTACGCCACGGGCACCCTCGCGTACGACACCTCGATGGTCAACGGCAAGCAGAGCAGGGGCAAGTCCGGCAAGCCCAAGGCCGTGAAGCCCGTCGCACCGAACGCGGCCTGATCTGCGTTCCGCTGACCCGCAAAGCTGCTCCCCGCTCCTCGATCCTCAACGGTCGAGAGGCGGGGAGCAGCTCGTTGCCCCCCACCCGCGGGACCCGGGCGTCAGCACCAGGGGTCGACCGGGATCGTGCGAGCGACCCGACCGGTGTCGTCGAGCACGCGCCCGTACACCTTGTGCGTCTGGGTCACGATGCGTCGGTCGACCACCTCGGCCTCGGGGTGCTCGCGGGCGAGGCGCACGAGCTGACGTTCTGCATCGGCCAAGTCGTGCAGGCCGAGGATTAGCACGATGTTGTTGGAGCTCAGCGTCACGGTGCTGAGACGCGCCTCGACCCAGGAACCGAGCGCGTCCGCCGTCTCGGCCGCCTGTTCGTCTGGCGCCCGGAGCAGGACCACCAGACCGAGCGGGAGGTCGAAGAGCGGCCGAGCGACGTCGCACCGGTAGATGAGCTGTCTTCCCCGCTCGAGCTGCGCGAGACGCCGCGAGATCGTGTGTCGGCTGCCCCCGAGTCGGGTGGCGAGCTCAGCCGCGGTCAGTCGGCCATCCACATTCAGTGCCATGAAGAGACCCCGGTCGGCCTCGTCCAGCGCGACGCCGCGCGACAGTGCCAAGGGTTCCTCCGCGAGGAGCCCCTCAACCGAGGCCTGGTCGAGAAGGCCTTGACGCCAATGGACACCCCCATAGAGCCTCCTGAAGACGCTCTGTCGGGTCTCCACGGCGTCCTGGAGCTCGGGGAAGCCATCGCGCAGTCGCCGCAGCAGTCGTGGAAGTCCGGTCGAGAGCATGATCACGTACAGCTGGAACGCCCCGGTCGTGCGGCCCACGGTGATCACATCGGGGTGCTCCACCAACCGGCTGACCAAGGCATCTAGCCGGGCCGGCTCGCAGCGCACCTCGATGATCGCTCCCATCGATACCTCGGGGTGCAGGGCCGCACTGATCCACACCTCGCGGCGTTCGACAAGTCGGCGCCAACGGCGTGCCACCGTCATCTCGGACAGCCCCACGGCCTTGCCCACGGCCGCCCAACTGGCCTTGGGGCTGACCTGGAAGGCGTCCACGATCTCCAGATCCGTCGCGTCGACCTGACCCACCATCCCTCACGCACCCCTCACCTGATGCTTCGACCCATCACAAGGAACCCATGTGAGACACCTTTCCATCAATTCGGGGGACACTCGCGAGCACCACCTAGTTTTCCGGGCACTGTCAGCCAACGGAGGTTCGTCATGTCACAGCAAGCCACCCGCAGGGCCGAGGAGGTCACCGCAGTCTTCAAGCGGGTCGATCGTCGCCTGCTGCCGTTCCTGCTCCTCTGCTACACGTTCGCGTACCTCGACCGGGTGAACATTGGGTTCGCCAAGCTCCACATGCAGGCGGACATCCCGGCCCTGACCGAGGCCGCTTTCGGTCTGGGCGCCGGCATCTTCTTCCTCGCCTACGCATGCCTTGAGATCCCCAGCAACCTGCTAATGCACCGGATCGGCGCCCGGCGCACGATCACACGCATCATGGTTCTTTGGGGGGTGACCTCCGCGGCGATGATGTTCGTATCCGACGTGACGCTGTTCTACATCCTCCGGGTCCTCCTCGGCGTCTTCGAGGCCGGTTTCGCGCCCGGCATCATCCTCTACCTGACCTACTGGTACCCGGTGCGCCGCATGGCGCGCGCCATGGGCATCTACATGCTCGCCGGCCCCATCGGCTCGATCATCGGCTCCAGCGTCTCCGCACTTATCATCCGCACCTTCGACGGCGTGGCTGGGCTGGCCGGCTGGCAGTGGATGTTCGTGATGGAGGGGCTGCCGTGCCTGATACTCGGCCTCGCGTTCTGGAAGCTGATGTCGGACCGCCCCGCAGATGCTAACTGGCTGTCGCCGCGCGAGAAGGAGGTCCTCGAAGAGGCGGTCGGCCACGGCAAGGACAACACGACGCACCGTTTTGGAGAGGCCCTGAAGCAGCCGCAGGTCTACATCATGGCCCTGGCGTACTTCGGCATCATGTGCGGCATCTACGCCGCTACGTTCTGGTTGCCCACCATCCTGAAGGAGAACGGCATCAAGGACACCTTCACCATCGGCATGCTGACCGCGGTTCCCTACATCTTCACGATCCCCGTGATGATCCTCCTCTCCCGCAGCTCGGATCACCGCCACGAGCGTCGCTGGCATGCGATCATCCCGACCGCCATCGGCGCGATCACCCTGACTGTGGCCGCCTTCACGGCATCGAACTTCCTCCTGTCGTTCGTGTGCCTGTGCATCGCGGTGTGCTGCGTGTGGGGCGCGTACACGGTCTTCTGGGCCGTCCCTAGCGAACACTTCGGAGGCACGGCGGCCGCCGGAGGCATCGCCTTCATCAACACCATCGGAATCCTGGGCGGCTTTGTGGCGCCTTACCTGATCGGCATGATCAAGGAGGCGACGGGCAGCACGCAGTGGGGCCTCATCTCGATGGTCGGCCTCCTCCTGGTGTCCATCGTCGCCCTGCTGCTCGTCCAGCGTTCCAAGGACATCCACAAGGGGGTCCCCGCATGACCCGCATCGTCGTCGGCGGTTTCCTGCACGAGACCAACACGTTCGCGCCCACGCCCGCCGACTGGGACAATTTCGTCAACGGCGAGGGTTTCCCCCGCATGCACCGGGGAGAGGAGCTGTACGAGCTCCGTTCGGTGAACATCCCCGTCGGCGGCTTCCTGGACGAGGCAGACCCGTTCTGGGAGATCATCCCGACGATCTGGTGCGCCGCATCGCCCTCCGGCCCGGTGACGGAGGCGGCCTACGAACAGGTGGCCGAAATCATCGTCTCGGCCTGCCGGGACGAGCACCCGGATGCCGTCTATCTGGACCTGCATGGGGCCATGGTCACCGAGCACGCCGACGACGGCGACGGCGAGCTCGTCCGTCGGGTTCGTGAGGTCGTGGGCCCTGACGTCCCCGTGGTGGTCAGTCTCGACCTGCATGCGAACATCTCCGACTCGATGCTCGAGCAGGCCGACGCCATGGTGGCCTACCGCACCTACCCACACGTAGACATGGCCGACACCGGGCGACGCACCGCCCACCTGCTCGCCGCGCTCCTGCGAGGCGAACGCCTCCACCACGCGGCCCGCAAGCCGGACTTCCTCATCCCCATCAACTCCGGGAGCACCCTGCTCTCCCCGTGTCGCGAGCTGTACGCAGCGATCGAGGAACTTGAGACCGACGGCACCGTCCTGACCTTGGCCGCGGGCTTCCCCGCGGCGGACATTCCCGACTGCGGGCCCTGCATCTTCGGCTATGGCCCGGACGCGACGGCCGTCGAACGAGCGGTCGACAAACTCGCCGACCTCGTCGCGGCCCGCGAGGGGGATCTCCGGCTCGACGCGCTTCCAGCCGCCGACGCCGTGGCGCGGGCGGTCGAGCTCGTCTCGGAGGGCGTCCGGCCCGTGGTCATCGCCGACACCCAGGACAATCCCGGGGCTGGGGGCGACGCCACCACCACCGGGCTCCTCGGCCACCTGCTTGAGGCCGACCCCGAAAGGACGGTCCTCGGCGCCCTGTGGGCCCCCGAGGTCGTCGAGCAGGCCCTCACAGCCGGCATCGGCAGCGAGATCGAGGTGACCTTGCAGGGGTCGGCTTCCCGCGGTGACGGGCCGCTGACCGCCACCTTCGAGGTGGTGTCGGACAGTCCCGGTGCGATCGTGTTCGACGGCCCCATGATGCATGGAAACCGCCTCCAGGTCGGCCCGTCGTGCGTCCTGCGTCGAGGCAACGTCTCCGTGGTCGTCAACAGCCGCAAGGCCCAGATCATGGACCGCAACCAGATCCGCGAGGCCGGCATCGCGCCCGAGGAGCAGGACATCGTGGCCGTGAAGAGCTCGGTCCACTTCCGTGGTGACTTCCAGCCTATGGCCGGTGCTGTCCTGGTGGCCGTCGCGCCGGGCCCCATGGCCGCCGACCCTGCCGACCTTGCGTGGACCCGCCTGCGACCCGGCATCCGCCTCGGGCCGCTCGGCCCCGCCTTCGTGCCGAGGGACTGACGTGCCGTCCATGCACCTGGACGTCGCGGCACTCGACCACAACATCGCCGTGTTCCACCGCTGGGCGGCCGAGCGCGGCGCACAGCTGGCGCCGCACATCAAGACCACGATGTGCGAACCCATCGTGCGGCGCCAGCTCGACGCGGGGGCCGTCGGGGTCACGGTCGCCACCGCGGCCCAGGCCGAGCAGGCGTACGCCTGGGGCATCCGCGACCTGTGGGTCATCAACGTGATCGCCGACCGCGAGGCCCTCGCGCGCCTGCGGTCGCTCGCCGAGGCTGGGGCGCGAGTGCGTACGCTGTCCGACTCACCCGACCAGCTCGGCATCCTCGTCGACTCGCTGCGGGGATCACCGATCGGTCTGCTCATTGATGTCGGCACGCCCGGTGGCCGCACCGGCGTACGCACCTTGGCGGAGGCTGACGCGCTGCTGGCGCAGGTGGCCGCGTCCGGGTTGGAGCTCGCCGGCGTCTCAGCGTATGAGGGGGTCGTGCCCAACGAACGCGACCACGAGAACCTCGCCCGTGTCCGTGCGCACGTCGCGCTGGCGGTCGAGGTCTGGCGCCGAGCCAGCGAGAACCGGGGGACCGAGCTCGCGTTCACCGCCGGCGGTTCGGCTTTCCCCGACCTGGCGGCGGAGGCGGGTGTCCCGCTCGTGCTGCGCTCCGGTTGCTACGCCGTGCACGACCACGGCACGTACGCCGCAGTCTCACCCGTGCCCGACCTGCGTGCCACCTGCTGGGTGGAGACGACCGTTACGTCCGTCCCCGAACCGGGGCTCTCGGTGCTGGATGCCGGCAAGCGTGAGCTGGCATACGACGCGGGGCTTCCTGTCGTGCTCGACCGGCCGGGTGAGATCACCAGGCTGTTCGACCACCATGCGATCGCCACGGCTCTCGGTGCGGCGGTGGGAGAGACTGTGCGCCTCGGCATCTCGCACCCCTGCTCGTTGTTCGACCGCTGGCGTGAGGTGATCGCCCACGAGGACGGACAGACCGAAACCTGGTCCACCTCGTTCTGACGGCCCGCCCGTCAAGCCCGCCCGGGCAGCTCGTCGGGCGGCTGGCATGATCGGCGCATGCCTGAAGGAGTCCCCACCAACGTCCCCGACGACGGCCTCACCACGCGCCAGCGCCGCAACCGGCCGCTGACGATCGTCAACACCGGCCCCGGCAAGGGCAAGTCGACCGCCGCATTCGGCCTCGCCCTGCGCGGCTGGAACCAGGGCTGGTCGATCGGCGTGTTCCAGTTCGTGAAGTCGGCCAAGTGGCGCATCGGCGAGCAGACGGTGTTCGAACGCCTCGGCAGGCTCCACGAGGAGACCGGCGAGGGCGGACCCGTCGAGTGGCACAAGATGGGTTCCGGCTGGTCGTGGTCGCGCAAGGAGGGCTCCGCCGAGGACCACTCCGCCGAGGCCGCCGAGGGCTGGCAGGAGATCAAGCGCCGCCTCGCCGCCGAGGCCCACACTCTCTACGTGCTCGACGAGTTCACCTACCCGATCAAGTGGGGCTGGGTCGAGATCGACGACGTCGTCGAGACCCTGGCGAACCGCCCCGGCTTCCAGCATGTCGTGATCACCGGCCGCGACGCCGACCCCAAGCTCGTCGAGGTCGCCACGCTCGTCACCGAGATGGGTCAGGTCAAGCACCCGTTCCACGACTCCGGTCAGAAGGGTCAGAAGGGCATCGAGTGGTGAGCGCGGACCTGCCCGACCTCCACCACCACGGCGACTCCGACGTACGCCCCGGCATGGTCGACCTCGCCGTCAACGTCCGCGTCACCTCGCCCCCGGCCTGGCTCGCCGACGTCATCCGCGACAGCATCACCGACCTGGGCGCCTACCCCGACGCGACCGCCGCCACCCGGGCGCTGGCCGCCCACCACGGCGTACCACCGGAGATGGTCTTGCCCACCGCCGGCGGCGCCGAGGCGTTCACGCTCGTCGCCCGCGCCATCCCCGGCGAGCCGGTCGTCGTGCACCCGCAGTTCACCGAGCCGGACACCGCGCTGCGCGCGGCCGGGCGTACGCCTCGCTGGGTCGTGCTCGATGCGGAGGAGGGTTTCGGGCTGGGCGGCTCCTCGTCTCGGCCGCAGGCGGTCTCGCTCGGAGAACGGGCGCCGGGGCACCGTGCCGAATCATCAACAAGTTCGACCGAACCCTCCGGATCCGGGCCCTTGGGACCAACTTGTGGAGGATTTGGCACGCCGGACGGGCGAGACGGGGAGATCGTCTTCGTCGGCAACCCGACCAACCCCACCGGGACGCTCCATCGCGCCGCGGACCTGCGGACACTCGCCGTGCCCGGGCGGACGCTCGTCGTCGACGAGGCGTTCATGGACGCGGTGCCGGACGAGCCCGAGTCGCTGATCGGGCCACACATGCGCGGGATCCTCGTGCTGCGTTCGCTGACGAAGACGTGGGGGCTGGCAGGGCTGCGGGCGGGCTACGTCGTCGGCGACCCCGGGCTCGTCGCGCAGCTGCGTCAGCAGCAGCCGCACTGGTCGGTCTCCACGCCCGCACTGAAGGTCATGGAGGCCGTCGCCACCAGGCGGGGCCGGGCCGAGACGCTGGCCGCCGCCAAGGAGTTCGACCGGCGCCGCGCGTACGCCCTCGCCCGCCTGCGCGCCGTCGACGGCGTCCACGTCGCCGGTCAGCCGCGCACGCCGTTCCTGCTGCTGCGCACCCGCCGGGGGGTGCGCGAGTCCCTGCACACGCACGGTTTCGCCGTACGCCGGGGTGACACGTTCCCGGGACTGGGGCCCGAGTGGATCCGGATCGCCGTCCGCGACGAGGCGACCGTCGACGCGTTCGCCGACGCGCTGGCGCGGACCCTCTGCGACGACCCCTCGACCACCGGCTAGGGTCGGATCGTTCGTCGAGGTACGGAAGCCGGTGGAAGTCCGGCACGGTCGCGCCACTGTGAGAGTCAGACCCGGGCCACGACGCACTCCAACCGTCGATCGGGGCGCGAAGTTCCCCGCCAAGGAGTCACGATGATCACCCCTCCCTCCACGTCCGCACGGGCCGCCGCCGTCGAGCGCACCAACGCGCTGGCCAAGCCGCTCGGGTCGCTCGGCCGGCTCGAGGAGATCGGTGTCTGGGTCGCCGCCTGCCAGGACCAGTGCCCGCCGAGGCCGCTGGAGAACATCCGCGCCGTCATCTTCGCCGGTGACCACGGTGTGACGCGTTCGGGCGTGTCCGCGTACCCCGCCGAGGTCACCCCGGCCATGGTCCGCGCCTTCGTCGACGGCCGCGCCGCCATGAACGTCCTGGCCCGCCAGCACGGCGCCCACGTGCGCGTCGTCGACATCTCCGTCGACGACGACCTCGCCGGGGTGCCCGCCGACGTGACGGCTCACAAGATCCGTCGCGGCTGCGGTGCGATCGACGTCGAGGACGCCATGACGTCCGCCGAAGCTGCCGAAGCCCTCCACGCCGGCTGGGCGATCGCCGCCGAGGAGGTCGCCGCGGGTGCCGACATGCTGATCGTCGGCGACATGGGCATCGGCAACACCACGCCCGCCGCGGCGCTCATCGCGGCGTTGCTCGACCTCGACGCCGACGCGGTGACCGGCACCGGCACCGGCCTCGACGAGGAGGGCCGCCGCGCCAAGGCCGCGACCATCCAGCAAGCGCTCGACCGCGCCGGCGAGCGAACCACCGTCGAAGACCTCCTCGCCGGTCTCGGCTCCCCCGACATCGCCGCGGGCGTCGGCTTCCTCGCGGGCGCGGCCGAGGCGGGCGTACCCGTGATCGTCGACGGCCTCATCGCGACCGCCGAGGCGCTGCTCGCCGAGCGGTACGCCCCGGGGGCCGCAGCCTGGTTCGTCGCCGGCCACCGCTCCACCGAGCCCGCGCAGGCGTACGCGCTTTCCCAGCTTGGCCTGCGTCCTATCCTCGACCTGCAGATGCGGCTCGGGGAGGGCTCGGGCGCGATGGCGGCCGTGCCGCTGGTGCAGTCGGCCATCGCGATCCTCGACGACATGGCGCTGCTGTCCGACCTCATGCCCGCCGCGGCCGAGGCCTGATCCGATGGGAGCGGTCTCCGACGGCGTGCGGATGGCGGTGGGCACGCTCACCGTCATCCCGTCGGGCCGGTTCGAGACCACTCCCGCCGCGGCGCGGTGGGCGATGACGCTCGCCCCCCTCGCCGTCCTCCCGCTCGGAGCGCTGGCCGCCGGCGTGGTCTGGTTGGGCCGGACGGCCGGTGCCCCCACGCTGCTGATCGGGGTCGCGGTCGTCGCCGGGCTCGTGTGGGCGACGCGCGCGATGCACGCCGACGGGTTCGCCGACGTCGTCGACGGGCTCGGCGGCGGATGGACGCCCGACCGGGCCCGCGAGATCATGCACCGCGGCGACGTCGGCCCCATGGGCGCGCTCGCCCTGGCCCTCGGGGCGATCGCCCAGGCCGCCTGCTGGGCGCGCCTCGCCGAGCTGCCGCTGGGCTGGCTCGTCGCCCTCGCACTCGTCCCCGTGTCGCGCTCGGCGCTGACGATCCCGTGCCTGCGCGGGATCGCACCCATGCCCGGCTCGTCGCTCGGCAGGGTCGTGGCCAGCTCGGTCCCCCGTCCCGTCGCCATCGCCTGGTGGGTCGTCGGCCTCGCCGTGCTCGGCCTGGTCGCCGGTGCCGCCGGGCTGCGGCTCTGGCAGGGCGTGCTTGCCGCAGCGGTGGCGTACGCGGCCGTCGGCCTGCTCGTCGCCCGCTGCGCGCGCGCATTCGGCGGCACCAACGGCGACGTCATGGGGGCCTCCATCGAGGTCTCCCTCACCGCGGCCCTGGTCGTCCTCGCCTGCGCGCGATGAGCCCTGCACGAACGAGAACGGAGCGGGAATGAAGGTCCTGGTCACCGGCGGCGTACGCTCCGGCAAGTCGCGGCACGCCGAGTCTTTGCTGACCGGATTCGAGGCGGTCACCTACGTGGCCCCGGGCTACGTGCCCGACCCGGAGACCGACCCCGACTGGGCCGCACGCGTCGCCGCCCACCGCGCCTCACGCCCTTCCCACTGGCACACCGTCGAGAGCGCCGACGTCGCCACCGCCATCACCGAGGCGGACACCCCGGTGATCGTCGACTGCCTCGGTACGTGGCTCGCCCGCCAGCTCGACGACCTCGGCGCCTGGGAGTCGGCGTCACGCGACTGGGAGGACACCCTGCGTACGCGCATCGACGACCTCGCCGCCGTCTGGACCGCCGCCGCCCGGCCGCTCGTGGCCGTCACCAACGAGGTCGGCATGGGCCTGGTCTCGGAACACCGGTCGGGCCGCGTGTTCGCCGACTGGCTCGGTCGCACCAACCAGGCCGTCGCCGCCGCTTCCGACGAGGTCCACCTCGTCGTCGCCGGACGGGTGCTGGTGCTCTGAGCGAGCTCGCGTGCCTCAGGCGCCGGGACGCTCCTGGTCGGTGCACAGGCACGCCTCGTTGCCCTCAGGGTCGGCGAACACCCACCACGACGGGGCGTACGCGTCGGTGACGAGCCGGCCGCCCGCGTCGAGCACGGCCTTCGTGCGGATCTCGACCTCGTCGAAGGGCACGTAGACGTCGATGTGGATCCGGCCGCGCTCGCCGCGCTCCTCGTCGGTGTGCTGGAACCAGACCGTCGGGCCGACCTTGTCGGGGTCGACCAGGTTGTCGTCGTCGACCTCCTCGTAGCCGTACACGGCCTGCCAGAACGGCTTGACCGCCGCCAGGTCGCGCACGTCGATCGCGATCTGGGTCTCCCGCAGCCGCGACGTGTCGAGGGTGTGGCCCTGCTCGCGGGCGAGGTCGGCCACACGGGTGCCGAGGGCGACGTCGCGTTCGCTCATGCCGCCGACGTCGTGGGACGACAGGGCCATGTGGACCCGCGACCAACGGATGTCGATCTCGGGATGGTGGTTGGCCTCCTCGGCCATGTCGGCGACGGCGTTGAGAAAGGCCATCGCCCTGACGAAGTCGCCGCAGTCCACGGTCAGGTGGGCGCGGCCCTGCAGCATGCGCCAGTCGGGCAGCCGCTCCGCGGCCTGTGCGTCAGTGATCTGGTCGGTGTTCGGCATGGTCCCACGCTAGTCAGGGGTGCCGGAGCACCCGGAAGTGGCCCTATCCTTCGCCCATGAGCACGCGCGGACTGATCTGGGGATTCGTCATCGACGGCATCGTGGGGGACCCGCGTCGCGGCCACCCGGTCGCCCTGTTCGGCGCAGCCGCCGACCGGCTCGAGAAGACCATGTACGCCGACTCGCGCGCCCGCGGGGCTGCGTACCTCGGTGTTCTCGCCGCCGCCGCGAAGACCCCCGCCGTCGTGGCCGAGAACGCGCTGCGCGAGCGGCCCTGTGCGTACGTCATCGCGACCGCCGCCACCACCTGGGCCGTGCTCGGCGGCACGACGCTGGTGCGCGAGGGCAAGGAGATGGCCCACTTCCTCGAGATGGACGCCCTGCCCGATGCCCGAGAGCAGCTCACCCACCTCGTCGGCCGCGACACCAGCGGGCTGGATGCCCGCGAGATGGCTCGCGCAACCATCGAGTCGATCGCCGAGAACACCTCCGACGCTGTCGTCGCGCCGTTGCTGTTCGGGGCCGTGTTCGGGCTGCCGGGGCTCGTCGGCTATCGGGTCGTGAACACGCTCGACGCCATGGTCGGCCACCGCACGCCCCGGCTGGAGAAGTTCGGCTGGGCGGCCGCGAAGGTCGACGACGTGTGCAACTGGGTGCCCGCCCGCGTCGCCGCCGCGCTGGCCACCGTCGCCGCCCCGCTCGTCGAGGGGACGCGCGCCGACGCCTGGCGGGTCTGGCGGCGCGACGCGGGCCAGCACCCCTCCCCCAACGCGGGTCAGGTCGAGGCGGCGTTCGCGGGCGCGCTCGGCGTACGCCTCGGCGGCACGAACACGTACGCCGGGGCGACCGAGGACCGTGGCGAGCTGGGCGACGGGCGCCCCGTCGAGGTCGCCGACATCCGGCGGGCGATGAAGCTCAGCCGCCTGGTCCAGGTCGGTTCGCTGGGTCTGGCCGTCGGCGTACGCGCGCTGGTCACCCGCCGCCGCTGAACCCTTGCAGGTCGCGAAAAGGTGACGGTCCACGCCGTGACTCGCCCGGCCGCGGGACACGGCATAGGCTGGGCGCATGCCTGAGGTCGTCTTCGTCTGCTGGGGCAACATCTGCCGCTCCCCGATGGCCGAGCGCGTCGCCGAGAAGTACGCCGCCGATGCCGGCGTCGACGCCCGCTTCACCTCGGCCGGCGTGAGCTCTGAGGAGATCGGCAGCCCGATCGACCCCCGCGCCCGCCAGTGGCTCACCGACCATGGATACCGCGCCGACGACCATCGCGCCCACCGCATCACCGCCGACGAGATCGACGCCGCCGACCTGGTCGTGGCCATGGAACAGACCCACGTCGACCGCATGCTGGCGCTGCGCCCCCGGCGTAGCGACCACATCCGCCTGCTGACCGACTTCGACCCCGACGCCGAGCCCGGCTCCGGCGTACCCGATCCCTGGTACGGCGACGCCGACGGCTTCGGGGACACCCTGCGCTCCGTGGAGGCGGCGATGCCTGCTCTCGTGGAACAGATCACCTCTCGCGACATGAAAAGATGACCGGCATGCACATCCTCGTGGTGGACGACGATCAGGCCGTCCGTGACTCCCTCGCCCGCTCGCTGCAGTACTCGGGCTACGAGGTCGAGACCGCCGTCGATGGGCTCGAGGCCCTCGCCAAGCTGTCGGCCAACCGGCCCGACGCCGTCATCATGGACGTGATGATGCCGCGCCTCGACGGCCTCGAGGCCACCCGCATGCTGCGCGCGTCCGGCAACGACGTCCCCATCCTCGTGCTCACGGCCCGGGACGCCGTCGACGACCGCGTCGACGGCCTCGATGCCGGCGGCGACGACTACATGGCCAAGCCGTTCGCGCTCGACGAGCTCCTCGCGCGCCTGCGCGCCCTCACGCGGCGCGCCTCCCACCCCGGCGACGGCCAGCCCGGCTCGGCCACGCCCGAGGAGCTGTCGTTCGCCGACCTCACCATGAACCCGCAGACGCGCGAGGTCGCCCGCGGCGAGCGCCACATCTCGCTCACCCGCACCGAGTTCGCCCTCCTCCAGACCTTCCTCGAGCACCCCATGCGGGTCCTCGAGCGCAGCTGGCTGCTCAACGAGGTGTGGGGCTTCGACTTCCCGACGACCGCCAACTCCCTCGAGGTCTACATCGGCTATCTGCGCCGCAAGACCGAGGCCGGCGGGGAGCCGCGACTGATTCACACCGTGCGGGGCATCGGTTACGTGCTCCGTGACACCGCCCCGTGATCACCCGGCTGCGCCATTTCCTCACGTCGCCGTCCCTGCAGCGCAGGGTCGGCACGTTGACCGCACTCGCGGTCGCCCTCGGTGTCGCCGTCACGGGCTTCGCTGGCTATCTCACCGCCCGTATCTCGTTGTACGCCGAGCTCGACAAGGAACTCACCGCGGTCGCCGCCCACTCGGCCCAGACCGTCGGTGACGACCTGCAGACCATGGGCGGCATGGACGCCGAGGCCCTGCGCGCCGTCAACGTCACGCTCGTCATCGTCAAGGCCGACGGCACCCTGCTCCACGTGCCCGGCGAGACGATCGAGCTCGAGGTGACGTCCGCCGAGACCGCCCTCGCCCGTCTGGGCTCCGGCTCGTCGACTCGCACCGGCGTGGCCAGCGACGGCCACGCGTACCGGATCGTGGCCGTGCCCCTGCCCAGCACCGACGGCCGCTATGCGCTGGTGCTCGGCCGCTCGCTCGAACCGACGCTCGCCATCCTCGACAGCCTGCGCTGGACGTTCATCGTCGTCGGCTCCATCGGCGCGCTGATCTCGGCGATGGTCGGCTCGGTCATCGCCCGCTCGGCCATGCGCCCGGTCGGTGAGCTGTCCGCCGCCGTCGCACGCGTCACCAAGACCGACGTCCTCGACCCCATCGAGGTCACCGGCACCGACGAGCTGTCCGAGCTCACCCGCTCGTTCAACACGATGCTCTACTCGCTGGCGTCGTCGCGCGCCCGCCAGAACCGCCTCATCGCCGACGCGGGCCACGAGCTGCGTACACCGCTGACGTCGCTGCGCACCAACATCGAGCTGCTGGTCGCCGACGAGAAGTCCGGCATGCTGCCCGAAGGTGCACGCGCCGAGATCCTCGGCGACATCGCCGCCCAGCTGTCCGAGTTCACCGCGCTCATCCAAGACCTCGTCCAGCTGTCGCGCGCCGACCAGGTCAAGCCGGCCCGCGAGCCCGTCGACATGCGCGACATCGTCACGGCCGCACTCGAACGCGTACGCCGCCGCGGCCCCGGCCTCACCTTCGACGTGGAGGTCAACCCGCTCTACCTCGTCGGGGAGCCCGACACGCTCGAGCGCGCCGTCACCAACCTGTTGGACAACGCGGTGAAGTTCTCCCCTCCGGGTGGCACCATCCGCGTGCTGCTGCAGGGCGACCAGCTGCGCATCTCCGACCAGGGCCCCGGCATCGCCGACGAGGACCTGCCTCACATCTTCGACCGGTTCTACCGTTCCGACCGGTCCCGCAACACGCCCGGCACCGGCCTCGGCCTGTCGATCGTCGCCCAGACAGTCGCGCGCCACGGCGGCTGGGTCCGCGCGTCCCGATCGGCCGAGGGAGGCGCCGAGTTCACCGTCCGCCTGCCCGGCACCACTACGCTCGAGGAGCTCGAGGAGCTCGAGGCCGAGCAGGCCGAGGCCGCAGGCTGACAGCCCCCGAAGCCCAATTCGTGCACCACCTTCACGAGTGGGTCGGCGGTTCCTGGGCGGCGGGGCAGGGCGGGGCAGACCAGGGCGGGTTGGAGTCAGGGGTGGCGGACAGGCAGGTGCGTCGGCACGCTGCGCCGGGCGCCGTGCCGCTCGGCACGCGGTGCGACGGCCATCACCAGCTGCTGCACTCTGTAGCGGTGCCCCCGGTACGGCTCGAGCACCTCCAGCGCCGCATCGTTGTCGAGCGCCTCACCCACCAAGACCTGGGTGATCCTGCCCGGCACGTGGTAGTCGCCGTCACTCCACGCATCCGGGTCGCCGTGCGCCCGCTGGCGCACCTCCGCCGACGTCCACGGCCCCACCCCCGGCAGCGACTGCAGCGCCAGGTTCGGCTCTTCATGGGCCAGCGTGCGCTCCAGCGCCTCCCCGCGGCGCGCGACCAGCACCGCCGTACGCGACCGCTTCTGTTCCACGCCCGCCCGCAACCAGTCCCAGCTCGCGACCTGCGCCCACCGCTGCGCCGACGGCGGACACACCATGCCGTGCGCCACGCTCCCCTGGTCACCGGCCGGACCCGGCGCCGGCGTACCGAACCGCCGCACCAGGCGCCGGTACGACGCGAACGCCTCCGCGCCCGTGACCTTCTGCTCGATCACCGCCGGCACCAACGCCTCAACCACCGCCCGCGTACGCCCCACCCGCAACCACGGATGCGTACGCCACGCCTCCGCCAGCACCGGGTGGCGCGGCTCGAACCCGGCCGCGTCGTCCTCCAGCCCCAGCAGCGCCGGCAAGCCGTCCAGCACCCATTCCGCACCCGGCCCCCACGCGTACGCCCTCGTCTCGGGCCCCTCTTGGACGCACAGCAGCGCAACCCCCTGCGGCGTCCGCGTGGCCCGCCAGAACTGGTCACCCACCCGGCGGTGCGTCGGATCTCCCGTGCCCCGCACCAGCCGCCCCAGATAGGGCGCCAACGGGCGCCCCGGCAGCGTCCTGGTCCTCGGCCCGCTCACGGCCACGGATTCGCCAGACAGCCGTCGAGACCCTTCGTCTGCTGCTGCATCACCGGCGCCTTCTGGCCCGGCCCCGGGCACGGCACATGGCCGTGGCCCAGGTAGTGGCCGACCTCGTGATTCACCAGGTATTGCCGGTACAGCGGCACATCGCCCCTGAAGTCCGGCACCGCCTCGGTCCACCGGCGCGCGTTCAGGTTCACCGAGTTGCCGTTCTGGCAGCTCACCTCACCCCCCGTCCGCAACGGCAGGCACCGACGGTCCGTCGTCGCCGGCGTCGCGATGTGAATCGTCAGGTCCGCCGGCTGGTCACCGACGAAGTCGAAGTGGATGCCGCCCCCACGGCCCGTCCACGACCGCTGGTCCTGCAACGTGTCCGCCGCGATCCGCGCCGCCTGCTCCACGTCCACCGGCACCTCGTTCTCCACCTCGAGCCGTACGCGGACCCGCCTGCCCGACTTGTTCTCCGCATCCCGCGCGAACCGCGCCACCCGGCTCTGCCCAGAACCCGAGTCGGGCACCACCACCGGCGCCGGCGGCTGCTGCGACGGCGGTGAGGGCTCGTGTGACGGCTCCGACGACGGCGTACCCGACTTCGAGGGCGACGAAGGCACCGGCGACGCCGGCGTCGGCGAGGAGCTGCGGTGATAGGCGATCAGCACCGGCACGCTGACCACCAGGACCACGCAGACCACCACCGCAACCACGCCCCCGGCCGCCGATCGATTCCTCCGCGTTGAAGTTCGGGGATAAGGTTTCGGAGAATCAGCATGCACTGCCTCTGTCCCCGACTCGTTCATATCGAACAAGACTAGGTCAACGATCGTGTCCCACTCGCACACAACGCCGACGGTCCGCACGCCCGAGGAGGAAGCCCGTCAACGCCGCGCGCTGCGGTTGATGGTCATCACACTCATCCCGATCGCCGTTTGGACGCTCGGTGCCCTGATCGTCATGTGGCCCACCAACACGGCATCCCACATCCGCCAGGGCATGTCGACGTACGCCGCACCGACCGTCGAAGGACTCACCGTCCCCAGCGGCCGCATCACCGAGATCCGACAGATCAACTGCGACGGCCTGGCCGGCTCCGTCCCCGGCGCCCAGGGCCAGGTCTGCGGCAACGCCAAGGTCGAGGTGCTCGAGGGACCAGAGAAGGGGCAGGTCGTCGAGGACATCAACCTCACCGCACCCGTGTACGCCTCCGGCGTCAAGGCCGGCCAGAAGGTCAAGCTCTACCGCGTACCCAGCGAAGGCATGCCACCGGCCTATCAGTTCGCCGACTTCGAACGCACCACGCCCCTGCTCGTCTTCACCCTGCTGTTCGTCGCCGCCGTCGTCGTCGTCGCCCGCCTGCGCGGTCTCCTGTCACTCATCGGCCTCGGCTTCGCCGCCTTCATCATGGTGAAATTCATGTTCCCGGCACTCGTGTCCGGGTCCAATCCCATCCTCGTCGGCCTCGTCGGCGGCTCCGCCATCATGTTCGTCGTCCTGTACGCCGCCCACGGCTTCTCAGCCAGAACGACAACAGCGCTCCTCGGCACACTCTTCGGCCTCATCGTCTCCGCCATCCTCGGATTCGTCGCCACCAAGTGGGCCCACCTGACCGGCGTCGCCAGCGAGGACGACCTCCAGCTCGCCGCCATCGCACCCGACCTCAGGCTCACATCGGTGGTGCTCTGCGGCGTCATGGTCGCCGGCCTCGGCGTCCTCAACGACGTCACCATCACCCAGGCCTCCGCCGTCTGGGAGCTCGCCTCCGCCGACCCCGACGGCAAGAACCTCTTCCGCCGTGCCATGCGCATCGGCCGCGACCACATCGCCTCCACTGTCTACACCATCGCGTTCGCCACCGCCGGTGCCACCCTCGGCACGTTCCTGCTCATCACGATCATGCAGCGGCCCGCGCTCGAGGTCGTCCAGACCGAGATGTTCGCCGGCGAGATCCTGCGCACCCTCGTCGGATCCATCGGGCTCGTCCTCGCCGTACCGCTCACCACCGCCGTCGGCGTCGCCGTCGTGAGCGCCTCCAAGGGCACCCGCGGCGAGATCGAGCTCGCCCCCGAGGGCGCCCCCACCGCCGGCCCCAACGACAAGCTCCTGGACATCGGTAAATACGACAAGTGATCCGGCTCGCGCCCGCTGTTCCCAGCTCGCGCGCGACGCGCGGAGTCCCCTGCCGTTGTCGCAGTCGTCGAAGCCCCGCGGCCGCTCACGCTCTTGTTGTGTGAGTCGCCGCGGGGCTGCGACGAAGGTCAGCGGTGCGCGGGCGGGGTGGCCGGCACGCTCACTTCCAGATCAGGTCGGCGTAACCGGGGTTGTCGATGAACGGGTTCCGGTTGTGCTGGTACTTGGTGAAGATGATGTCGTTGCGGCGGCGCTCGATGTCGCTCACCGGGTCCTGACGGTTCCACTCCAGGAGGACCGACTTCTTGCCATGGACGGGCTTCGTGCCCGAGCTGGTCGTCTCGGCCAGCTCGAGATCCGGCCAGCCGTCGCCACCCTCGTAGCGGACCGCCATGTACATGATCATGCGCGCCACGTCGCCCTTGACCTCGTCACGCGGCTCGAACGTGTCCGAGTCGGTGAAGCAGCCGGGCGCCTCCGACACCGGGGAGCCGCCCATGTCGAAGTCCTTGTTCGAGCGCGTCGAGTTCACCGACGCATCCGTCGCACGCAGGTGGTGGATGTCGGTGCCCGGCCCGGTCGCGGTGCCGAAGTTGCCGTGCGACTTCGCCCACACGTGCTCACGGTTCCAGTCGTTCGCGCCGGCGCCGTTCGACGACTTCGACTGCGAGCGGCCCGTGTACAGCAGTAGCACGTTGTTCTTGTTGTTCGGGTCCTCGTCGGTGTCCTTGAGGGCGTCCCAGACCTGCGCGTACGACAGCTTGTCGTTGTTCTTGATGATCTCGTGCAGCGCGGCCTTCAGCGCGTCACCCTGCTTGCCCTCGGCCGAGGCGTAGTAACCCGTCGGCACGCCCGGGGCGGGTGCGGTCTTCGTGGGCGTCGGGGTGGCCGTACGGGTGGCCGTCGGCGTCGCCGTGGCAGTACGGGTGGCCGTCGGCGTCGCCGTAGCAGTGCGCGTCGGCGTGGCGGTGGCCGTCTTCGACGGGGTGGGTGTGGCGTAGCCCGCGAGCACGAACGCCGTCGGGTTCTTCATGCCCGGGTGGGAGAAGTAGTCACCGAGCGAACCGGTGATCGACATCTTCTGGCCGAGCAGCTCGGGATGCGACTTCAGCCCGTTGGCGGCGCGGAACGCCGACGGGATCTGGACGTAGAGCATCTTGCTGGTGTTCGTCTCCGTCGGGGAGTCGGCCAGCGCGAGCGCGTAGTCGTTCGGGAAGCCCGAGCGGACGACCGTCGACGTGGAGGTCGGCTGGCCGACGACATAGCCGGTGACGGTGTTGGTGCCGGTGTTGTTCGAGATGGCCTGGGCCACGGTCACCTGACCGGCGGCCTGGGCCTGCGACAGGCCGAGACCTGCGATGGTTGCGGTGGCGGCAGCGATCGCGGCGATCGCGCCCTTGACGTTCAGGGGCATAGGGAGTCCTCTGGATGGTTGCGGGGTGCAGCCCGGGAGTGCGGACCGGGCACGACGCTACGCAGCGCCCCGCGCCCCGGTCACGCGCGATCACGCGGATCGTTCCACAAAGGGCTCAGCGCCCCGATGCGATCCTTCGCGCCTCGGCGTCAATCTGCTCGAATCCCATGCTCAGCCCCTCCGCGGGGTAGGCCTGGTCGACACCGGGTCCGAGAACGCGTACGCCGGGCTTGCCCGCCACCGTCGTCGGCTCGAAGCGCACCTGGCTCCAAGGAATGCGTACGTCGCGACCGGGCAGTGGCACCATCACGCCGCCGCGCTCCAGCACCCACGCCACGCCTCGAGGGGCGGCGATCTTCGCGGCCTTGGAACCCGTGGTCGTAGCCACCACGATGCCCACCACGAGCAGGCACAGGCCGAGCCCGCCGTGGATGATCGCCGACAGGGCGTGGCCGATCTCCCTGGTGAGCAGCAGATGGAACCCCGCCACGAAGCCACCGACCGCGGCGAGGACCAGCAGCAGGCCCACCGCGCCGACCACTCCACCCACGATCCTGCCCGCAGACCCCCCGCTGACCTTGCGATAGCCGACCACGACGTCCATCTCGCCCCCCCCCTTGGGAGAAGCGTGCCACATGAACGACGCCACGGCACCGGTCTCCGGTGCCGTGGCGTCAGGGGTGTGACAGGTCAGGCGCGGTCGTACGCGTGGCCCTGCTCGCGGTCGAGGTGGGTCTCGGACTTGTTCTTCAGCGCGAAGACGTAGACGAGCAGCGAGATCGCGATGCAGACCGTCACGTAGACGATGAACATCGGCACCTGCTTGGAGTCCTTGGCCCACTGGTAGATCATCGGCGCGGTGCCGCCGAAGACGGAGTTGGCGAGGCCGTAGCCCAGGCCGACGCCGAGGGCGCGGAGCGGGGTCGAAGAACTTGGCCTCGAAGTAGCTGGCGAAGACGGTGTATGCGTACACGTCGTACCACTCGACGAGGTTGCCCAACGAGCCCTTGATGGTGTTGGCGATGGCCCGCGCGGTGCTGACCGGGGGTGCGACTGCGGCACTCCCCCCGTTCGTCGCCGGCGACTGGGGGTGGTGGGACACGGAAGTCTCCTGACTGATCGGTAGAACCGCAGTATCCAGCCGCCCCTTCGCCGCTGTCGACCCCGGGGAGAGGAGAATTCGCCGCATGGAGACCGAGAGCACACCCCGCCGCTCCCGTCGGGTCGCATTCATGCTGACCGTCGTCTGCTGGGTCGTCGCCCTTGTGGCCGGCGCCGTGCTCGCGGCCTTCGCCTTCTCGGACGCCCCGTGGCCGCAGGGGACGATGGTCAGCTCCGACCGGGGTCGGTATGCCCTGGGCGCCACCGCGGTCGGCGTACCCGCGCTGCTGCTGGGGCTCGTGGCATGTGTGCCGCTGGGACTCTTGCTGCGTCCCCGGCCGTGGTCGGGGTTCGTGCTCGCCACGGTGTCGTTCCTGGTGCCGGTGCTGCTGGTGGTCGTACCCGTCGCGGTCTCGGCACTGTTGTGACCGTCCGGCGAAGGAGACGCGGCACGGTCGTGCCGCTCAGACCTCGACGACCTCGTCGGCAAGCGCCCGGGGATCGTGCGTACGCCAGTGCTCGGCCTCCTGCGCGGCCCAGTGGTCCCACCACGGCGCGAAGGCGTCGCCGTCGCGGGCGAGCGCGCGGCGCTTGCGCTCGGCGGCGTCGAGCTCGAGCCAGACGGTGCAGTCGGCGTACGCGGCGGAGGCAGGGGTGAGCGCACAGCGCGGCAAGGACTTCCTCGCCAGCCTCGACGAGGACTGAGCCGAGTCAGCCGCCCAGGTCGCGTCGCCTGCGGGCCAGGCGCCGCACCAGTGTCTGCGTGGCGTTGCGGTTGAGCCCGAGGGCCCCGTCGCGCAGGTCGTCGAGCATCGGAACGGTCGCCTCCAGCACCTCGTCGAGGGTGCGGTCGACGGCGCGCGTCGGCAGGCCGATCCCGGTGCCGTACGCGGTGAAGTGGCGCCGGGTGAGCCCGTCGCGCCGGCCGCCCACGGGGAGGGCCATCGTCTGGTCGTCGTACGCCAGCGTCGAAGGGATGTCGTAGACCGGCGCCACGCGCCACTCCCCCGACGGCTCCTGCAGGACGGACAGGTTCTTCGCGTGCAGGTCACCGTTGCCGGTGAGCCACGCGTACGCCACCTGGGTGAGGACGGCCCGGGCCGCCACGGGGGCGGCGGCGCACACCCCTGTGGCCGCGGCGCCGAGGTCCTCACCGGTCATGGCGTACTTGTCGGCGGGGAATCGGTCGAGCAGCTGGCACACGTCCTCGACCGCGCGGGACGCGACGCCGTCGGCGGTGGCGACCCGGTCGAACCGTTCGACCACGAGCCCCGCGCGCCCGTCGCGGTCGTGGACGAGCTCGGCGCGGGCCACGGGGATGCGCAACCGCCGGGCGAGACGGAGGAAGTAGTCCTCGTTGACCGTCGCCCCCGGATATTCGGGCGGGTCGAGCTTGACGATGGCGGCCACCCCGCCGAGGCGCACCGGCAGCGAGATCATCGCCCCGGAGGCCTTCTCCTGGACGCCGGGCAACCCGACGCGGTCGACGACACCGGTCTCGGCCAGGAGGTCGGCGAAGCGGAAGTCGTCATCGGCCACCAGATCGGGGGGCGGTTCGAGCTCGTCACCCTCGGCCACCACGGTGACGTCGCCGATGGTGCTGGCGCCGACGGCCAGCAGCAGGCTCAGCTCGTCGTCGGCGGAGGTCTTGACATGCGTACGCAGGGCGGTGAGCCGTCGCCCCTCGGGGAGCAGGCCCGCGAAGAAGGCCGGGACCGATCCTGCGGGGCGCCTCACCGGCGGGGCGTCCAGGGGGAGGGTGGTGGCGACGGGCGGACCGGCGTACTCGGGCAGGTAGGCGAACGTGACGCCGTCGTCGTCGCGTTCCAGCAGCGCCGCGGGCACACCGGCCTTGCGCACGACGGCGCGCCGGACGGTACGCGGGTCAGTCGGCACGCCAGACCTCCTCGAGAACCAGCCGCAGGCCGAGCGCGGCGGCGACGGCCTGGAGGGTGTCGAGCCGCGCGGTGGGCTTGCCGGACTCGAGCGCGCGGACAGACCGTTCGGAGACACCGGCGAGGTCAGCGAGCTCGCCCTGGGTCAGGTGAAGCGCGACCCGACGTTCACGCAGTCGTTCTGTCATGCCCATGACCACCCCTCCGGTCCGGCACGATCATGCCGGTTTCGTCCAGTATGCGCCGATCACCCCGCCTCGGCAAGCAATCTCGGCACGATCGTGCCGAATCGCCCTCGGGGACAGATTGACACCGGGATCGAGCGGCCAGACAGGCACGATCGTGCCGCTCAGACCTCGATGATCTCGTCGGCGAGTGCACGGGGGTCATGCGTACGCCAGTGCTCGGCCTCCTGCGCGGCCCAGTGGTCCCACCACGGCGCGAAGGCGTCGCCGTCGCGGGCGAGCGCGCGGCGCTTGCGCTCGGCGGCGTCGAGCTCGAGCCAGACGGTGCAGTCGGCGTACGCGGCGGAGGCAGGGGTGAGCGCACCGCAGCCCTCGATGACGAGGTCGGCGGCCGGGTCGAGTGTGACCCACTCGCCGGGTGCGTCGCGCTCCCAGTCCCAGCGCCGGTAGCCGCCGCGGCGCAACACGTCGTCCACGACCATCCGGGAGCCCTCGGCGAGCCCGGACCAGCCGGGGTAGAACGCGTCGAGGCTGACGACCTGCACGTGGTGGCCGGCAGCACGTCCACGCTCGGCGAGCGCATGCGCGTACGTCGTCTTGCCGGAGCCGGAGCCGCCGTCGACGACCGTGACGTGCCGGGTCACGACCACACCCCGTGGAACGTGCCGAACCGGATCGCGATCGCGATCGACACCGCGCCGATGGCCGCTGCCACGACGAGGGCCACCGCGTCGCGCGGGCGCAGCACCGAGGGACGGGCCCACGTCCGCACGGGCGCGTCGGGGCCGGTCGCACCGAAGCCGCGGGCCTCCATCGCGGTCGCCAGCCGTGACCCCCGGCGGATCGCCAGCACCAGCAGCGCGAAGGCCATCGACAACCAGCGGCGTACGCGGCCGGTGTCGCCGAGCCCGCGGGCGCGACGGGCCAGGGCGAGCGTGCGCCAGTCGTCGGCGAACAGCCCGAGCATGCGCACGCCGGCGAGCGCGCCGAGCACGAACCGCGACGGCAGGCGCAGCACCTGGGCGAGGCCGTCACCGAGGTCGGTGGGATCGACCGAGCCGAGCAGCAACACCGCGGACAGGCCGAGGGCGAGCATTCGGATGAACACGGCCAGGGCGAGAAGCAGCGACCCGTCGGTGACGCGGATCAGGAGCCAGTGGAGGTGCTCCCGCCCGCTCGGCTGCCCGTACAGGGCCATCGACACCGCACCGATCAGACCCACCACGAGCAGCGGTGCCACGCACCGCGCGATCCGCAGGGGGCCGAACCCGCAGGCCAGTGCGGCCACGACGACGAGCACGAGCGCCACCGTGGCCGACAACCAGTCGAGAGTCAGCACCAGCGGCAGCGACAGCACCACGGCGATGCCGATGCGGGTGACGGGGTTGAGCCGGTCGAGCGCGGTCATCCCTGGACCTCCAGGGCGAGGCGGCGCTGGCCCAGCAGCGCGCGGTAGCGCTCGTCGTGGGTGACCGACACGATGGTGCGGCCGTCGGCAACGAGCGACTGGACCAGCCGCACGAGGTCGAGCCAGGTGGAGCGGTCCTGTCCGAACGTCGGCTCGTCGAGGAACACGAGCTCGGGGGCGGTGGCGAGCACGGTGCCGACGGACAACCTCCGCTTCTCGCCGCCGGACAGCGTGAACGGGTGGGCGCCAGCGAGACCCTCGAGATGCAACATGGCGAGCAGCTCGTCGACACGGGCGGTCACGTCGGTGCGGCCGAGCGCCCGCAGGCCGACGGCCAGCTCCTCGCGCACGGTCGTGGCGACGAGCTGGTGCTCCGGCTCGGCGAAGACGGTGCCGATGCGGGTCAGCAGGTCGCGCGAGGCCCAGCGCGCTGGGTCGACGGCTCGGTCGGGCGTACGCCGGAACCAGCCGATACGGCGGCCGGGCGGCCTCAGGCGTACGGCCGCCTCGACGCGACCCGCGACCGGCGGGAGCAGCCCGGCCAGCGTGAGGGCGAGCGTGGTCTTGCCGCAGCCGTTGGGCCCGGTGACGACGGTCGAACAACCCGCGGCGACGGCGACGTGGGCGTCGGTGCGGGCGGGGACCCCGTGGTGGCCGACGGTCAGGTCGTGACCGGTCAGGAGCACCTCGGGGTCTGCGGTCGGGGCGGGGAGGGGGTCGAGCGGGACGGGCGCACCCGGCACCCAGACACCTGCGGCGAGCAGGGCGTCGCGGTGATCGGCGAACACGCGCTCCGGCGGCCCGTCGGCCAGGAGGCCGCCGCCCGGGGCGAGGACGACCACGCGGTCGACGAGGTCGAGCCAGCCCTCGACGCGGTGCTCGACGACGACGAGGGTGGTGCGGCGGTCGGCGACCACGCGGGCGACGGCGTCGTGGACCTCGGCCACGCCCGCGTCGTCGAGGTTGGCGGTGGGCTCGTCGAGCAGCAGCAGGGCGGTGTCCATCGCCACCGCCCCGGCGATCGCGAGCCGCTGCAACTGTCCCGAAGACAGCGCGCTGGTGGACCGGTCGAGGTCGACGGGCAGGCCGACCTCGTCGAGAGCGGCGCGTACGCGGGGCCAGATCTCGTCGCGGGGGACGCCGAGGTTCTCCAGCCCGAAGGCCACGTCGTCGCCGACGCGGGCGAGCACGACCTGGGACTGGGGGTCCTGCAGGACGAGCCCGACCTGGCCGCGGCGGCGCGTGGGGTGCTTGCCGCCGACGAGCAGGCGTCCGGCCTCGTCGCCCTCCTCCGCGCCGCCGAGGACGCCCGCGAGCGCCTGCAGCAGCGTGGACTTCCCCCCGCCGGACGCACCGAGCAGGAGTACGCGCTCCCCCGGCTCGACGACGAGGTCGAGGTCGGCGACGGCCCAGCGGCTGCGGCCGGCATGGCGCCAGCCCCACCCCTGCGCGGCGACGCCGAGGGGCGCGGGGGCGGCGTACGGCATGGTGCTCAGGCGCGATCCCGCGCCTCACGGCCGGCCGCGAAGCGGTTGAGCGCACCGGCGGACGCGAGGGCGCGCATGAGCACCCAGGCGAGCAGGCCGGCGAGCACCGCGCCGGACAGGGCGGTGCAGACGAGGTAGATCGCGTTGAACTCCGCACCCTTGGCGTGGTTGCCGAGGATGAACTCGTTGACCCAGGCACCCAGGCCCGCCAGCAGTCCGGCGAGCACCGCGACCATGACGTTCCAGCGACGGTAGGCGAAGACCGCGAAGACGATCTCGGCGCCGAGTCCCTGGGCGAAGGCGGAGTACATGGTCGTCCAGCCCCACTGGTTGCCCAGCGCCATCGAGACGAAGCCGGCGAGCAGCTCGGCGAACAGAGCGGCGCCGGGCTTGCGAATGATGAGGCCGCCGAGCGGGCCGGCGAGGAACCAGACGCCCGCGGCCAGGCCGCCGATGCCGGGGGTGAGCGCGTCGAGCGCGGTGAAGGCCGACATGCCGACGGAGTTCCAGCCGAAGAAGATCAGACCACAGGCCACGCCGAGGACAGCGCAGACAACGATGTCGACGACGCGCCAGGCGCGGCCGCCGCTGTGGGCGGGCGTGGTCTCGTCGACGGTGGGTTCGGTGCGTTCAGACATGTGTGCCCCTTCCTGCATGGGCACGGGTCGCCATCGCTGGCGTTAGAGGCCTCCCTGCGCCGGCATTATCCGGATCAGGTTCGACGGTCGAAGGCGTGCGCCTTCCTCTCAGCCCGGTCGGGCTCCCGTGTTCTGAGAGGACACACTACCCCGGTTACCACACCCGGATTTATCTTGGGGTCAAGATACTTGACGTCGATATATGCCGTGGCAGAATGGGAGCCATGACCGACCCGACACCGAGCCAGACGCTCCGCGCGCTGCTGTGGCCGGTCTATGTGCCCACCATCACGTTCGCGGCGGGTGCCGCGGCGCTCGTTCCGGCATACATCCTGCTGGCGCTCCGGCTGGGCTTTGGCGAGGCCCAGGTCGCGCTGATCGGCACTTGGTTGGGAGCCGTCACCGTGGTCGCCTCGGCGGCCGCCGGCTATCTCGTGCAGGGGCTGGGCGAGCGGACGGCGCTCGCGGTCACCACCGGTGTAGGCATCGCCGGCCTGCTGGCGGCATGGGCGACGACGGCCACGGATCTGCCGGGAGCCCGCTGGGTAATGGTGGCCGCGCTGACCGGTTTCGCCCTCGCCGAGTCCGTGTGGGGCATCGCCCGTCAGGGACTCGTCGCCGACCTCGCCGCGCCGCAGCACCTGGGGCGCGCGATGAACACGTTCGGCGCCGCCCAGCGCATCGGTCGCGTCTTCGGCCCGCTCGTCGCCGCCGGGATCATGGCGCTGTGGGGACCGGCCGAGGTGTTCGGCGTGGGCGCCCTGGTCTCCGCGGCCTCGCTCGCGCTGATCGTGCGCCATCTGCGTACGCCGGCCTCCGCGGTGAGACCCACCCCGCCCACCGAGGTGTCGAGCCGGCGGGCGCTGCACGGGCTGGTCCTGCTCGGGCTCGGCATCATCACCCTCGCCGCGCTGCGCACGGCCAAGGAGACGCTCATCCCGCTGTGGGGTGCACGCGGTCTGCACCTGTCCGACCACCTCGTCGCGCTCGTCGTCGGGATCGCCGCGGCGTTCGAGCTGCTCCTGTTCTGGCCGGCCGGCATCGCGCTCGACCGTCTCGGGCGCATGCCGGTCGTGGTGACGTCCCTGGTCCTCATGGCCGCGGGTCTCGTGGCGCTGCCGCAGTCGACCGGTCCCACCTGGTTCGTGATCTGCGCCCTGGTCGTCGGGCTCGGCGACGGTGTCGGCTCGGGCATCGTGAAGACCATCGGCGTCGACCTCGCACCGGTCGAGGGCCGCGGCCGGTTCCTCGGCTGGTGGCAGTCCGTGGCCGCCACCGGCAACCTGGCCGCTCCTGCGCTGGCCAGCGCCGTGATCGCCACCGCATCCCTCGGGGCCGCCCTGGCCGTGATCGGCGCCATCGGACTGGTCGGCGCGGCCTGGATGGCGTACTGGACGCCCCGGTTCATCCCCCGCCGTCGCGTCTGACCTCCCGCCACGCACAACAGGCCGAAAACTCCACAACAGGCGTTGCACGACCTGTTGTGGAGTTCTCGGCCTGTTGTGGGGACTCGGGGTTGGGTCAGGGGGCGTACGTGACCTCTTGACCGTTGTCGAAGCACGACGCGCCGAGCCCCTCGCGGAAGACCTCGGCGGGGAATCTCACCTCGCGGAAGGGGCCGCACGGGGCCAGCTCCTGGCCTCCCCAGACCTCGCGCCACGTGCCGTCGACCTTCGCCCAGGCGACTGCTGCGCCACCGCAACCGGACACGTTGCCGGTCGCAAAGCCGCGCGTGTCGACGAGCGTGACACCCACGCTGGGTCTGCACTCGGCACCCACCTCCGCGACCTGCTCCGCCAGCCGAGTCTTCAGGTAGGCGCGGAAGTCGGCCGGGGCATCGCCCAACCGGTCCGCGTCGGCGTCCGTACGCACCTCCGCGCCCGCGTCACCGGTGGGCCGGTAGTCGACGAGCGTCCCCTTGACCATTGCCTTCGGCGCGGGACCACCCGACGCACGCGGGGTCGGCGTCACCGTCGCGTCCCCGGCGGGCGGGACCGACGTCGGCTCGTCCGGCTGCGACGTGGCGGGGGCCTGGGTTGCGGGGGTCTGGGTTGCGGGGGCCTGGGTTCCGGACGGCTGAGAGCCGGTCTGCTGACCGCATGCCGCCAGCGGCAGCACGAGCAGGAGGGGAAGCAGCGTACGCATGGGGGTCCTTTCATCGAACGGCGCGACTCTATGCGACGACGGCGAACTACACGCGTGTGATTTGTGCACAAAGTGGGGACAGAGCTGTGGACAACGGCTCCTCGTCTCGCTGGCGCTCGCTCGGAGAACAGGGCCGGGGCCGGCGCCCGCTCGGAGAACAGGGGCAGGGGCCGTGGCCCGGGATACGCTCCATCCTTGTGACCAGCCCCGCACCCGCCGAGCACCGCCGCGAGGTCCTCGCCCTGGCCGTGCCGGCGTTCGCGACGCTGGTGAGCGAGCCGCTGCTGCTCATGGCCGACTCGGCGATCGTCGGCCACCTGGGTGCGGTCCCGCTGGCGGGCCTGTCGCTGGCGGCGTCGGTCATCGGTGTGCTGGCGGGGCTGAGCGTGTTCCTCGCGTACGGCACCACGGCCGCCGTCGCGCGCCGCCTCGGCGCCGGCGACCGCGCGGGCGCCCTGGAGGGCGGCATCGACGGGATGGTGCTCGCCGTGGGGCTCGGCGTGGTCATCACGGCCGCGCTCCAGCTGTTCGGGCGACCGGTCCTCACGCTGTACGGGGCGCCGGAGGCCGTGGTCGACCAGGGCTGGGCCTACCTGCAGGTGGCGTCGTTCGGTTTCCCGTTCCTGCTGGTCATGCTGGCCTCGACAGGCGTGCTGCGCGGCATGCAGGACACGCGTACGCCGCTGTACGTCGCCGTCGGCGTGAACCTCGTCAACATCGTGCTGAACCTGGTGCTCGTACACGTGCTGGAGCTCGGCATCCGTGGGTCCGCGTACGGCACCCTGCTCGCGCAGATTGTCGCCGCCACCGTGCTCGGCGCGGTGGTGCTGCGCGGCGCCCGCCGCGAGGGCGTACGCGTGGCCGTGCGACCCGCCGGGATCCGCGCCACCGCGCAGGCCGGCGTGTGGTTGTTGCTGCGGACGCTCAGCCTGCAGGCCGCGGTCCTCACCACCTCGGTCGTCGCCGCCCACACCGGCGCGCGCGGGCTCGCGGCCCACCAGGTGGTGAACTCGCTGTGGACGTTCCTCGCCTTCGCGCTCGACTCGATCGCCATCGCCGCGCAGGCCGTGGTCGGCCGCCACCTCGGCGCCTCCGACACCGCCACGACCCGGTCGCTGACGTCGATGATGGTCCGCTGGAGCATCGGCTGGGGCGTCGTCCTCGGCGCGGTGATCGCGCTCGCCCGGGGCCTGATCGCGCCGCTGTTCATCCCCGACCTGCAGGTGCAGGCGACGGTCGCCGCCGTGCTGCTCGTCGTCGCGGCGCTCCAGCCTGTCGCCGGCGTGGTGTTCGTGCTCGACGGCGTGCTCATCGGCGCGGGGGACGCGCGCTACCTCGCGCTGGCCGGGGTCGTCGCCACCGCCGCGTACGTGCCCGTCGCCCTGCTCGTCGACCATCTGCACGCCGGCGTGGTCTGGCTGTGGGCGGCGTACGCGGTGTTCATGCTGGCGCGCCTGGTGACCCTGGGCGTACGCGCCCGCGGCGACGCGTGGATGCGTCTGGGCGCCTGACCCCCCAGCGGATCGGGGTCCACCACCAGCTCCTTGAACACGCCCGAGGGCTGGACCACCCCCCAAACGGGTGTGTCACAGGGTTGAATGGTTTCCATGTCTGAACCGCGCTCCCTCGAATGGGTCAAGAAGCTCGTGAGCATCGACTCGACGAGCCGTGACTCGAACATGCCCGTCATCGACCTCATCTCCGAGGAGGCCCGGCGCCTCGGGCTCGAGCCGAAGGTGTTCCCCAGCCCCGAGGGCAACAAGGCGAACCTGATCGTGACCGTGCCGGCGGCCGACGGCACCACGTCCGGCGGCGTGGTGCTGTCGGGCCACTCCGACGTCGTCCCCGTCGACGACCAGGACTGGCACTCCGACCCGTTCACCCCCGAGGTGCGCGACGGCAAGCTGTACGGGCGCGGCACCTGCGACATGAAGGGCTTCATCGGCGTCGCCGTCTCGATGCTGCCCGAGATGGTGGAGGCCGAGCTGTCGGAGCCGATCCACCTCGCGATCTCCTACGACGAGGAAGTCGGCTGCATCGGCGGCGACCAGATCGTCAAGGACATCGCCAACCTCGGTCTCGCGCCGCGTGCGTGCGTCGTCGGCGAGCCGTCGACCATGCAGGTCATCACCGGCCACAAGTCGATCAACTCGTTCGTCGTGACGTTCAACGGCCTCGCGGCCCATTCGTCGCTGACCGCCCAGGGCGTCAACACCATCGAGTACGCCGCACGCCTGGTCTGCTTCATCCGGGACCTGGCCGACTCGTGGAAGTCCGAGGGGCCGTTCGACGAGGCGTACCCGATCTCCCACTCGACCGCGTCGGTCAACATCATCCACGGTGGCATCGCCGGCAACACCGTGCCCGACCAGACCCGCATCGAGTTCGAGTTCCGCGCCCTGCCGGAGCTCGACGCCCACGCCATCGCCTCGAAGATCGAGGCGTATGCCCGCGAGCTCGAGACGAAGATGAAGGCTGAGAACGAGGTCGCGTCCGTCGAGTGGTGGGTACGCGCCATGGTGCCGGGCCTCGAGACCCCGATGGACGCCGAGGCCGTGTCGCTGGGCGCCGCGCTCGGTGGCCACCCCAGCGAGGGCAAGGTCACCTACGGCACCGAGGCCGGGCAGTTCTCCGGCTCTGGCATCGAGACCATCGTGTGCGGTCCCGGCGACATCGCCCAGGCCCACACCGCCAACGAATTCGTCGAGCTCGACCAGCTCATCGCCTGCGAGGCGTTCGTCGAACGCCTCATCTCCCATCTATCCAAGGAATCCCACGCATGAGTTCTGCCTCCCCCGCGGTGACCCCGCGCGTACACGACCCCAAGCGGGCTCGCCAGGCGGTCGTCGCTGCGTCGCTCGGCAACGCCCTCGAGTGGTACGACGTCATCCTGTTCGCCTTCTTGGCGACGACGATGACCGCGGTCTTCTACCCGGGCAAGACGCTGGCCGCCGAGCTGATGACCTGGGCGACGTTCGCCATCACGTTCGCGGTGCGTCCCCTGGGTGCCGTCCTCATCGGCAACTACGCCGACAAGCACGGCCGCAAGGCCGCCCTGTCGCTGACGATCCTGCTGATGACCATCGGCGTCTTCATCATCGTCGTGCTGCCGGGCCAGACCACCATCGGCATCGCCGCGCCCATCATCCTCATCATCGCCCGCATCCTGCAGGGCATCTCAGCCGGTGGCGAGTTCGGCTCGGCCACCGCCTTCATGACGGAGAACGCCGAGAAGAACAAGGCCTACTACGCGTCATGGCAGGTCGCGACGCAGGGCATCTCGATGTTCATGGCCGCCGGCGTCTCGTGGCTGGTGACCTCACTGCTGCCCAAGGAGGACCTGCTGTCCTGGGGCTGGCGCGTCGCCTTCGCCATCGGCCTGCTCATCGGCCCGGTCGGCTGGTGGGTCCGCACCAAGATGACCGACACCCCCGAGTTCGAGGCCGCCGAGAAGGAGCACGCCCCGCTGGCCGTGCTGTTCGGCAAGCACTCGGGCCGCCTCGTCGCAGCGTTCTGCACCATCGCCATGGCGACGATGTCGGTCTACCTGATCACCTACCTGCCGTCGTTCGCCGTGAAGAATCTGGGCCTTCCGGCCTGGGCGGCCTTCCCCGGTGCCGTCACGGCCGGTGTGATCACGCTCATCGGCTCGCCGCTGGTCGGCAAGCTGGCCGACCGCGTCGGCCCGTCGACCATCATGATCGTGGCGACCATCATCGGTGCCATCGCCGGTTGGCCGCTGTTCCTCATCCTCAACGCCAACCCGTCGATCATGACGCTGACGATCTGCGAGATCATCGTCGGCATCTTGATGTGCCTGTACTTCGCCCCCATGCCTGCGCTCCTGTCTGAGCTGTTCCCGGTGCAGGTGCGCACCTCGGGCATGACGATCGCCTACTCGCTCGGCGTCGCGATCATCGGCGGCTGTGCGCCGTTCGTCCTCACCTGGCTGGTCGGCACCACCGGTCTGAAGACCGCCCCCGGCTTCTACTATGTGGGCGCCTGCGTGCTGTCGCTGATCGGCGTGCTCATCTCCCGCCTGGTCTACAAGCAGCGCTGACGCCGCCTCGGTACGCGGCAAGAAGGCCCGGTCTCCCTCGGAGACCGGGCCTTCTCATGTCCTCAGGCAGCCTCAGGCGGCCGCCCACGTCGGCGATGATCCGCTTCGCGCTCCATCCCGGACGCGCTGGACAGGCCCGCGCGGAGGTCCTCGTCGTTCCGGATCGGCTCGATGTTGTCGGCGATGAGGTTCGCCCGTCTCGTCGACCCAGCCGCTGTGCAGGTATGCCCGCTGCAGTCCCGAGCATGGCCAGCACGGGACCATCGGACGCCGAACCGGCCGGCCCCTGGGGGACCGGCCGGTTCAGACGCGTGTGTCACCTCACTTGGAGGAGACGACCTCCACTGGGAAGTGGGCGGTCACGGCGTCGTGGAGCTTCACACCGACGGTGTGGGCGCCAGTGGTGCGGATCGGCTTGACGATCTCGACCATGCGCTTGTCGATGTTCGGGCCACCGGCCTTCTTGACGGCAGTCGCGACGTCGGCGGCGGTGACCGCGCCGAACAGCTTGCCGTTCTCGCCCGCGTTGGCCTGGACCTCGACGGTCAGACCCTCGATCTGCTGGCGCAGCTCGTTGGCGTGGTCCTTGTTGCGGACCTCGCGGGCGTCACGAGCGCGCTTGATGCCCTCGATCTGCTTCTCGGCGCCGCGGCTCCACTGGATGGCGAACCCGCGGGGCAGGAGGTAGTTGCGGCCGTATCCGTCCTTGACCTCGACGATGTCACCAGCGATGCCGAGGTTGTCGACAGCAGCAGTCAGGATGAGCTTCATGCGTGTCTCCTTTCTCAGCGGGCGCCAGAGGCGTACGGCAGCAGGGCGACCTCGCGCGCGTTCTTGATCGCCGTGGCGACCTTGCGCTGGTCCTGGACGGAAAGACCGGTGACGCGACGGGCACGGATCTTTCCACGCTCGGAGATGAACTTGCGGAGCGTGTTGATGTCCTTGTAATCGACGTTGTCGATACGCGTCGACTTCATCGGGACGACCTTCTTGGGCTTCATCGTCTTGCGCGATGGTGCGGCCATTATGGTGCTCTCCTTTCAGAGCCCGGCGTGATGCCGGAATGTGCCTGGTGTGGTGAATGTGTGAAGAGCCGCCGTGGAGACGGCCCCCTCATCAGAAGGGGGGTTCTTCGGTCTGGGACTGAGCCCAGGGATCCGAACCGCCGCCGCGGTTGTTCTGGCCGCCCGCGGGAGCACCCCACGGGTCGTTGCCCTGGTCGCGGTTGCCGCCGCCGGAGTTGCCCCCGCCGTAGCCGCCGCCACCGCCGCCGAAGCTGCCACCGCCGGAGTTCCCTCCGCCGTAGCCACCCTGGCCGCCGCCACCGCCGGTGGTCTTGGCGACCTTGGCCGTGGCGTAGCGCAGCGACGGACCGACCTCGTCGACGTCGAGCTCGAACACGGTGCGCTTGTCGCCCTCGCGGGTCTCATAACTGCGCGCCTTGAGGCGGCCCTGAACGATCACCCGCATGCCCTTGGTCAGCGACTCCGCAACGTGCTCGGCGTACTGACGCCACACCGAGCAGCTGATGAACATGGCCTCGCCGTCGCGCCACTCGTTCGTCTGCTTGTCGAGCGTGCGCGGCGTCGACGCCACGGTGAAGTTCGCCACGGCCGCACCCGACGGGGTGAAGCGCAGCTCGGGATCGCCGGTGAGGTTACCGACGAGGGTGATGATGGGTTCGCCTGCCATGTCTCAGCTCTCCAGTTCGGATCGTGATGTCCCGGTTCCATCCAAGACTGCCAGCCGGGGCTGACAGTTCCGTGGGCGGGTCCGGGGCGATGATCAGCTGTGCAGCTCGGGGCGCAGGACCTTCGTGCGCATGATCTGCTCGTTGATGGTGAACTGGCGATCCAGCTCCTTGACGTCCTCGGGCTTCGCGGTGACGTTGATCACCGTGTAGATCCCCTCGGTCTTCTTCTGGATCTCGTAGGCCAGACGGCGCTTGCCCCAGAAGTCGACGTTGTCGACGGTGCCGCCACCCTTGGTGATGACCTCCAGGTATTTCTCCAACATGGGAGTGACCTGGCGCTCGTCGACGTCGGGGTTCGTGATGACCATGATCTCGTACTTGCGCATACGCGTACTCCACCTCCTCTGGTCTCGACGGTCATGGGGATGTCCCATGACAGGAGGGCGTGATGCCGCCGCGCACCGCTCGGTGGGCACGCGACAAGGCGCCAGCGTACGCCAGGTGGGGCGGACCGGGCCAATTCACGCGGGCCCGCGGAGATGCCCGTGGGTGCGCCGCCCTCACTCGGCGCCGTGGGCGGCGGCACCCTCCCGGGAGACCGCCACGTGCTGCTGCGCCAGCCGGCGCAGGGCCGCGAGCACTGGGTCGACGAGCAGTGTGCCCAGCACCACCTGGCGTACGGCGGCCGTGGGCTCGGCGGGCAAGGAGTCCACGTCGATGCGGGCGATCTCCTCGGCCGCGTCCGCGTACGCGTCCAAGCGCGCCTCGTCGAGCCCCAGACCGGCGTCCTCGCACGCCGCCCAGGCGCGGTCCAGCGCGTCGATCACGGGGTCACCGGGGTCCACCGCCCAGCCGCGGCGCCGCAGCCAGGCATGGGCGCGCGTCTCGCCCGGCCCGGGCCTGTACGACTCGGGCAGCTCCACCAGCTCGGGGCCCAGGAGGGAGCGCTGGGCGGCTCCGAGCACGCCGAGCCGCTTCACCTCGGACTCCTCGATCACGGCCAGCACCCGCTTCACGGTGGCTAGGGAGAGCCCGCCCACCTCGATGAGGGCGCGGACCAGGCGCACGCGCTCCACGTGGGAGTCGTCGTAGTCAGCCTGCGTACGCGAGGTGGCGCGACCCGGGTGCAGCAGACCCTCGCGCAGGTAGTACTTGAGCGTCGCGACCGGAACCGCGGTGGCGGCGGCGAGCGCGGAGATTCTCATCCGCCCACTCTTGCACTGGATAGTGATCATCGCCAATACTGGATAGTGTCACTACCCAATGGATCGGAGTCGACCATGTCCACGCCCCTCACCCACGCCCACGACGGAGATGTCGTCGTGTTCCACATCGGCATGACCGTCCGCGCCTGGCACCGGCCCGACCTGTGGGGCCCGGTGTTCGTCGCCATGCCGCGGATGATCGCCGAGCTGTCCCGCAACCGCGTCGCCGCCGATCGCGGCGAGGCCGACGACCTGGGCTTCCTCGGCGCGGAGACGATGCTCGGGCCGTCCGGCCCGTGGGTCGTGCAGTACTGGAAGAGCATCGACCACCTGTACGCGTACGCGCACGACCGCGAGGCCCGGCACCTGCCCGCCTGGCGGGCGTTCAACAAGGCGGCCCGCAGGCATCCGGAAGCCGTCGGCATCTGGCACGAGACGTACGCGGTGCCCGCGGCGGGCATCGAGACGTTCTACGGCAACGGGGCCACCGTCGGCCTGGGACGTTTCGCGGGGACGATCGACCTGGGTCGCCGCGGGCGCACGGCGCGGGAGCGGTTGGGGAGCCGGGTGGGCTGACTTCGCCCCCCGGACCGCATCCCCCGCGTTGCCGGCGGCCGCTAGAGTCTCCGGCATGCGGGATCACGGACGAACTCGACCCACGGTTGTCCCGGGGCCGGGGCGTTGACCGACGAGGTCGAGCACACCCAGGACGGACACCACGTCATCGTGGGCGGCCGCCGCTGGCGCGCGACCGACCCCCACATCCCCGCTACGCTGCGTGCCGAGCTCGTGGACGAGCTGATGCGGGCCCGCCGCCTGGTCCGCACGCGCGGCGACGAGGCGCGCCCCCTGGTCCACGACGCGAAGGTGGCGCTCGGCGAACGCGGCGACCCCTGGTGGGAGCCCACCGACCAAGGCCGCCGGGGGCGACTGGCGTCCACCATGCGTGCGCTCCTGCGGCACCGCGACGGGTCCACGATCTGCCCCAGCGACGCGGCCCGCATCTGCGGCGGGGAGGCCTGGCGCGAGCTCATGCCGGTCGCCCGGGAGGTCGCCGCGGCACTGGCTGCCGACGGAGCCGTGGTGGTGCTGCAGCGGGGAGAGGCGGTGGACCCGGTCACCGCCCGCGGCCCGATCAGGCTCGGGCCCGGCAGCCGCCTGTCGCGCTGACGACGCTCAGCGCGCCCGATTCCTCACCCGGTCATACATCGCGTCGACCTTGTCCGCGAACCGCTTCTCCACCGCTCGGCGCTTGACCTTCAGCGTCGGGGTGAGCAGGCCGTTCTCCATCGTCAGGTCGGTGTCGATGACCTCGATATCGCGGATCTTCTCGTGGCTCGCCCGCCCCGCGGAGAATTTCGCGACGATCTCCTTGAGGTGGTCGACGACCTCGGGGTGTTCAAGCAGCTCGTGGGGTGCGCCGTAGGAGATGCCCTTCTCCTTGGCCAGCGCCTCGACATCAGGCAGGCTCGGACGGATCAGCGCGGTCAGGCACGGGCGGTCGTCGCCGATGATGACCGCGTACTCGACGAGCGGGTCGGCGGCGAGCTCGCCCTCCATCGGGCCGGGCGCGACGTTCTTACCGCCGGCGGTGACGATGAGGTCCTTGAGCCGGTCGGTGATCCGCAGGAAGCCGTCGTCGTCGATCTCGCCGACGTCACCGGTGCGCAGCCATCCGTCGTCGGTGAACGACTCGTCGGTCGCTCGCTCGTTGTTGTGGTAGCCGACCATGACGTTCGGGCCGCGGTAGAGGATCTCGCCGTCGTCGGCGATCTTCAGCGCACCACCCGGCATGACGCGTCCGACCGTGCCGAACTTGAAGCCCTCCGGGCAGTTGAACGACACCAGCGGCGCGGCCTCGGTCAGGCCGTAGCCCTGGCAGACGAGGATGCCGGCGGCGTGGAAGAACTCCTCGACCTCCTTGCGCAGCGGTGCGCCGCCGGAGGCCAGCGCGTTCTTCGGGCCGCCGATCGCCTCGCGGATGTTGGCCAGGACCAGCCTGTCGGCGAGCTTCAGCTGCTGGGTCAGCACCGGGCCGAGGCGCCCCTCGGCCGCCTGCGCCTTCTTGCCCACGGCCAGGGCCCAGTGGAAGATCCGCTTCTTCACCGGCGAGGACGCGGCCCGCTCGTGGGCGACCGCGTACACCTTCTCGTACAGGCGCGGCACCGACACCATCAGCGTCGGGCGGGCCAGAGGCATAGCCTCGGCGACCGTCGCCGCATCGGCGTGGTAGGTGTTCAGCGCACCCGTGCGCAGCACGACGAACGTCCAGGCGCGCTCGAGCGCGTGGGCCAGCGGCAGGAAGCACAGGCTCTGGTCGGTCTCGTCCATCGGGAAGAACACGCGGACGGCCTCGATCTCGGTCACGAAGGCGCGGTGGGTGAGCACGACGCCCTTCGGGTCGGCGGTCGTGCCGGAGGTGTAGATGATCGTGGCCACGTCATTCTCGTCGACCGCGCCAAGCCGCTGGTCGAGCTTCTCGGGGTGGCTCACGCGGTGGTCGCGCAGCGTCGCGTACGCCGTGGTCCCCTCGGCCTCGTCGAAGGCGACGACCTCGCGCAGGTGGGGCAGCTGGTCGCGCACCTCGGCGACCTTCGCGGCCTCGGCCGGGCCCTCCACGAACGCGACGCGACACTCGGCATCGGCGAGGATGTGGCGGGCCTGCTGGGCCGTGGAGGTCTGGTAGATCGGCACGACGACGGCGCCGATGCTGACGGCGGCGAGGTCGACGACCGTCCAGGCCGGGCGGTTGCGGCAGAAGATCGCCACGCGGTCGCCGTGCTCGACACCCATGTCGAGGAGGGCACCGGCGACGGAGGCGACCTCGGCCCCCAGCTCACGGTAGGTGGTGACCTCCCAGTCGTCGCCGACGCGTACGCGCAGGGCGGGCCGATCAGGATGGGCAGCGACGCTTGCGGCCAACATCTGGCCGAGATGACGTACTTCCACTGCAGACCTCCACCTCGAAGCTACGGGACCGGAGCCACCCTATCTGGCGTGGGGACGAGGCGACAGGCGTCCCATCCCGGTCCGTCCACGGCTCAGCCGCGGGCGTCGTACGCCGCCTGTAGCGTCTCCTCCACCGCGGATATCCACTCGGGCCCGAAGCGCTCGGGGTCGGCGAGCCAGTCGAAGAGCGCGCCGACGGTGCTGGCGAGTTGGGCGTCGTCGCAGACCGCCGACACGAGGATCGGCCCGCAGTGGGGCACGGCGCCGGGCAGGTCGGCGGTGCGCTCGTCGAACCGGCGGGCGAGCTCGTCGAAGCGGCCGGCGGGGATGACCGCGGTGCGGTCGGCGCGCAGCGACTCGGCGGCGGCGCGGAGCCGGGCGGGCCCCTGGTGGTCGGGGCGGGCCCTCTCGAGCTCCTCGGCGAGGACGTCGAGGTGGCGCTCGAGAAGGATGCGGGGCATGCCACGCGACGACAGGACGGTCCCGAGCCAGACGACCTGGCCGGTCACGTGGTCCTGGTCGTCGTCGTCGCTGGTGCGGACGAGCCAGGCGCCGTCGGTCGCGCTGAACCGGCGGCCTCGCTCGGCGAAGCGGGCCTCCCAATAGGGGAACTCGGCATAGCTGCGCGCCGTGGCCGCGTCGCACGCGGCGACCGCGCGCGGCTCGGCGGTGATCCGGTAGGCGCCGGCGTCGGGGTTGATCTCACGCGCGAGGCGGATCGGGTCCGTCATGGCAGCGATTCTGGCATTTCTCCCGCAGATCCGGTGATATCTTTGTCGACACAGGGTCTACGGCGAGCCCCTTTTTTGATGCCTCGGGAGGCATGAGTGGCATCCATCCGACAGGCTGCAGCCATGGCTGGCGTACCTGCACTCCAGTTCGTTCGCTGGAACCATCGTTACGACTTGTGCGAGACCCGCGGCGGCTTCAGCCTCGCCGTCGACGAAGCCGGCATCGCACGCCTTCTCCACATGTCCGAGCTGGTCTCCCGCGGCGTGCCCGAGGAGGAGGCCGCGCGCCGGGCGAAGGGCCTGGCGCCCCAGGGCGTGACCGAGCTGCCCCACCAGTCCAGCAACCTGGTCGAGGCCGCGCTGCGCGGCGACGTCGCCTTCCTCGACAACACCCTGATCAACGGCCTGTCCGGCGGCCCGTACGCGGAGCGCTGCGACGACTGGCTGCTGCCCGAGATGCGTCGCATCGGCGAGGCGTGGGCGAGCGAGCACATCACGTCCACGCAGGAGGAGTTCGTCTCCAACGGCGTGCTGAACTACCTGTACGGGCGGCTGCGCGCCACCCCCACCCTGCCGCCGGACGCGCCGCGCGCCGTGCTGGGCCTCGCGCCGGGCGAGCACCACGTCATCCCGCTGCTGTCGACGTGCCTGACGCTGCGCGAGGGCGGCATGAACACCGAGTACATCGGCGCGAACGTGTCCTTGGACGACTGGGTGCAGGCCATTGACGGGCACCAGCCCGACCTCGTGGTCATGGCGGCCCGCTCACCGCAGGCCGCGCGTGCGGCCTCCGACGTCACGACCATGATCGTCCGCCGTCGGCCCGGCATCCCGATCTGGGTGGGTGGCCAGTTCGCCCACCGCGTACGCCACGCACGGGTCGCGCCGAACCTGATCACGCAGGCGGGCCGCGTCATCCTGGGTACGCACGAGTCGCCGCGCTCCGCCTGACCGTGTCCGGGGTGGGCCGCGGCCCCTGATCCCCAACTCTGGTCGGGCAGGGCGTACGCGCTCGTGGCGCCAGCCTAGGTCTGCGGCCCGGGGGCGTCGTCGTCGGAGCTCGGCGGCCTGTTCGCAATGCGACTCGCGGCCACCGCGGCGCCGGCGGAGAAGCTCCCGAAGACGAACGCCAGACCGAACCCGACAAGCAACAGCAGGTTCCGGCTCAGCGCCGTGGCCTCGCGCACCGCTGTGGGCTTGCCCGGCTTGTACTCGATGTCGATGATCTCACCGATGGCCGGCGGGTCGGTGCTCGCCGTCTTGCTGGTGAACCGGCGCGGCTCGCCGGACTTGTCGGTGAACTCGATGACGGGGCGGTACATGTCCCGCTTGGTGCGGTCCCCGCCCTGCAGGCGCGGACGAAGCTCGTGGTCGACGACCACGCCCTGGGTCTGGACGGCGTCCTTCCATCCGGCCGCGAGCACGAAGTGGGCGACGCAGATGCCGATGCCCACCAGCGCGACGAGGCCGAAGACGACGCTGACCACGATCAACGACCTGTCTCTTTTCTGCTGCACACCCGCACTCTGCCAACCGTGGGGCCCACTCCGACAGTCGGCTGTGGCTAGGCACCCACCACCTGGCGGGCGCGTACGCGACCCTCCAACGCCGACTGCAACAGCTCGACAGTCTCGTCGGACAGCTCCACGCCCAGTCGACGGGCCTGCGCTGCCAGCCGTGTGGCCAGGCGCTGCACCTCGCGCAGGTCGCCGGCCAACGCCTCCGTACGGACCCGCGCACACAGCAGCAGCTCGTCCTCCGGGGCGGCCGCCAGCGCGCGAGCCGTCGCCCAGCGCGCCAGGTCGAGGTCGCCGCGGTCGAGCGCCAGCCCCGCCAGGCGTACGCCGATGTCGCGGATGGTCGCCGCCATCTCCAGCCGCAACTCCTCGGCCCACTCCCACTGGCCCGGTGCCGTATCCGCGAGCGGCGCACCCCGCACAAGCTCCAGGGCCCGGCGCAGCCCGGCCTCCGGCGTACGCGACACCCCGCCGATCACGCACAGGCGCAGCTGGTCCCAGTCGGACGTGACCGCCGGGTGGAGATTGATGCGCCCTGAGTACGCCTCCGGCAGGTAGGACGAGCCGTCCGGCGCCGCCCCCAGCCAGCTACGCAGCCGCGACATGTTGGACCGCCGCGTCGTCTCCGCGACGAACAGGGCGTTCGCCATCTGGCGAGAGGTCGCGCCCGGGTGCTCGAGCAGCCAGGCGGCGTACTCGATGCACTGCCGTGGAGCCCGCGACGGGCGCGTCCCGCGGGCTCCCTCCAGGTCGATGGGTCCCACCAGCATCACGGTGGGCTGCGTGTGGTCCACGGTGGCGGACTCCTTGTGGTCGGCCGCGGGCAGCGCGGTGATGCGGGGGTCGCCGACCCACCACGGGGCCGGCTCGGTGACGGTGGAACGGGTGGCGCGAAGGGATGCGACGAGGGCGTCACGGGTGGCGCGGGGGACGCTCTGGACGACGACACGACGACCGTCGGGCAGGGTGGACAGCTCAGGGGCCGGGCGGACCTGGACGGCCGGGCCGACCGTGTTGGTGGTGACGACGCACAGGCCACGGTCGACCAGGGTGAGGATGCGCTGAGCCTCCGACGGCGTGACGCCCTCGTCGAGCACCAGAACCTGGGGACCCCACGCCTCCAGCTGGTCGGGATCGACACGCAGGTCGCGTACGCCCGCCAGTGCGGTGGGACGCTCATCGAAGCGGGTCTCCAGCACGCGGAGAGCGGCCTCGACATCGAGGCTGTGCACCAGCACCGGCGACTCCAGGGCCTCGGTGAACTCGGTGTCACCCCCGACGAGGACCACCTGGACGCCCTCGGCCCACTCACCGCTCGTCAGCTCGACCAGCAGTGCGTTCACCAGGCCGTCCACCGTCTCGCGGTCGCCTCGCAGCGAGACCAGTCCCGACGCCTCGAGATCGAGCAGCTCGAGCGACCCGTCGGGGCCCACGCCGATGGTGACCGTCGCGCCCCACGGGTTCGGCCGGTCCGCGCCCGGCCGTCCGTCGGGCCCGGGCCGGCGCACGAGACCGTCGAGCAGGGGCCGCCCCAGGCGCAGGCTGGCCCCGTCGAAGAGTGCACCCGCTGGCGCGACGACGGGCCGGTCGAACCTCAGTGCGAGCCCGTCCGCGTTGAGCGTCGCGCCGGCCAGCGCCGGGAGGGGACCCGGCTGGACGCGCGCGACCTCCCGCAGTGCCGCCCCCAGCGCGTGGCACGACGACTGGGTGCCGCACGTCGCCACAGCCGTCGCGAAGACCGCCTCGGGTGTGGCCACGTAGGCCCGGCCCAACGGCCGGCGGGCCTGCTGCGCCGCACGGCGCGAAGCCAGCAGCGCCGCCACCGACCCCGCCCACAGCCCGCCGACGGCCACGCCGAGCACGTCGGCCGGACTGGCGGCCGCAGCCGTCGCACCGGCCGCAGCGGTGGCGCCCGCGTCGCCGGAGGCATGTCCGGCGATCTCGGGCGTCGTGTCGAGCGGGGAGTCGGGGATCTCCGCGTCGGGTTCCTCGGCGTGGTCCGCAGCAGGGGGTTCGGCCGCCCGCTCCTGGGCCAGATCGGCCGGGGTGACCAGCCGGACCGTGGGTGCGGGAGCCGGCGACGGCGGGTCGAGCGGCACGGTCAGTCGCCACCCGGAGTCGATCCGGTGTGGGTCGCCGATGACATCCCGGTTGGCGTCGAAGATGCGCCGCCACTGGGCACCATCGCCGTAGTGGGCCTCGGCGATGCCCCACAGGTGCTCGCCCGTGCGCACGACATGGACGGTGCTGCGCAGCGACGGCGCCGACTCCGCGACGGCCTCGGTGCTCGTCGTGTACGTCACGGGCGCAGCTCCCGCGGCCGTCGCCTGGTCGGGTGGCACCAGCATCGCCGCGACGGCGGCCACGAGGGCGTACGCCAGGGGTTGGCTGACGCCAAGACCCGGCACGCGCACGCGACGACGCCGCACCACCGCGTACGTCTCCACGACGACCGACAGCGTGAACGCCAGCCACGCCACCCAGCCGATGCCCGTCAAGAGCGCCAGGAGCGTCGCCCCGTTGTCGGGCCGCAGGAGCACGTCGAGCGGGTCGCCGGACAGGTCGAGGCCCCGTCCGACGCCGAGAAGGGCGATTGGACCGCCGACGAGAACGCCGACCATCACGAGCAGAGCACCGAGTCCGCGCAGGAACCTCATCGACGCCCCCGGTAGGTGTCGAGCGCCGACGTGGCATCGGCACGGGCGTCGAGCGTGCCGGGCAGGGGCAGGCCGAACAGGTCGGCCATCGGCACCTCGCAGGCGACCGTGACGCGGACCCTGGCCGGCTGACCGACTGGCGCCGAGAACCCTCCGGCGTCCACGGACGTACGCGGAGCCACGCACGCCACCTGCCGGTCCCCGACCGTGCGTCGTGCCGTGGCCTGGGCGGCGGCGACCGCCGCACCCGGCGCCCGTTCGAGGCTCGCCGCACGCGCAGCCGCGTACGCCGCGTCGCTCACCGCCGCACGCGCGTGCCAGACCCGCGCCCCACCGACCAGGCAGGCCACGACCATCACCAGCGCGGGCACGAGCAGCACCGCCTCGATGCTGGCAGCCCCGCGCTCGTCACGGAGCCTCATCGCACGCGCTCCTTGGGCACGGCGGCACGCCCATCGACCAGCCCCGTTCCCAGAGGAACGACAGTCGGGGGGCGGCACGCCACATGGACGTGGACGGTCCTGCCGTCGTCGCCCACGTCGATGCGGACGTCGGACATCCCACCACCGGCCAGGACGGTACGCGCAGCCCGGTGGGCGTCATCCGGTCGCGCGGACAGCGCCGCACCGGCCTCGGCACCGGCCGAGGCGGCGGCGAGCGCAACGTTGCGGGCATGCCAGGTGAGCGCGACCTGCAGGCCCCCGAGCAGCACGCCGAGGAGGACCGGCATGAGCAGCGCCCACTGGACCGACTCGGTCAGCCCGCGCTGGTCACGAGTCACCGCGGCAGCTTGGCCATCACGAACGTCTGGATGGCGGCGACGACGCCCAGCGCGATCGTGACGGCGCCGGCGAGCAGGATCGCGTTCTCGGTGCTCTGGCTCAGCCCGCGCTCGTCGCGGCGCGGCATCAGCACGGCGACGAGATGGCCGAGGACCAGGTGGAGGTGGGACATGGTTTTCTCCTTCGTGGGGCTGGGGACGGGTCAGGACAGCAGGCGCATGAGCGGCGGGACGAGGAAGATCAGGCCGAACACCAAGGCCGGCAGCGTCATCCACAGGGTCATCGACTCGGTGACGGTGTGAGCGTGCTGACGCATCTGGCCCAGATGGTCGTCGCGGAGCTCACGCACGCGCGCCCGTAACGTCTCCGAGACCGCCGCGCCCGCCTCGTCGAGCTGGAGCACGTCGGCGATGTCGACCAGCTCGGGCAGCCGCAGGCGTTCGGCGAGTCGGCGCAGCTCGTCGTAGGGCGGGCGCTGCTCGAGCCGGGCCCGGTCGAGGGCGGCACGGATGCTGACGAAGACGGCGTGCTCGGAGACCTCGGCGGCGGCGTGCAGCGACTGGATCGCCGACCGGTTCGCGAGCCGCTCGAGGATGACGAGGTCGAAGAAGGTGAACAGCGCTTCCCTCGCGTCGGTCTGCACCCGGCCCGTGGAGCGTCGCAGCTCCAGGTCGGGGTAGAACCAGCCCGCGGCGGCACCGACCAGCGCAGCGATGACCGGAACCGGTCCCAACGAGACGAGCACGGCCCCCGCGAGACCGGGGACGACAGCCCCCAGCAGGCACAGCACCAGCTTGTCGGCGTAAAGCTCGGCGACCGTGCGGTTCTGGAGCTCCAGCAGGCGGATCTGCCCCGGCAGCAGCGGCACCGGTGAGTGCCGGTAGGCCCACAGACCCAGGCGCTCGGTCGGCGTACGCGCCCCCACATCGAGTATTGGCGACGGCAACGGCTCGGCGTCGAGCGCGCCCAGGGCGTCGGACAGCCGCGGGTGCGTACGGCGCGTGCCGGCCACCAGCGCGACCACACCGAAGCCGACCGCCAGCCCGCACAGCATCGCCAGCCCTGACTGCGAGACCGGGATCATGCGGTCACCTCCGTGCGCAGCACCCGCTGGCGTGGGGGCGGTGTGGCGATGCGACGCATCATCACCAACGAGGCCACGTACGCAGCCCCCAGCCCCGCGAGGATCACCTGGCCGGGACCGCTGCGGTAGGGCGCGAAGAAGTCGCCGCCGAGCAGCACGCAGCCCACCAGCAGGACGGCGCTGACGAGCGTCACCTGACGGACCACCACGCGCGGCTTGGCCCGCTCCGCCTCGATCTCGCGCAGCGCGTGGAGCCGGTCAGCGATCGCCTCCGACAACGCGTTCAACGAAGCCGTCGCACCCGTGCCACCGCGATGAGCGGCGAGCATCAGCGCAGCGACCACGGCATCGGAGTCGGGGCTGTCGAGCCGGTCGGCCATGGCCCGCAACGCGTCACGCGTCGACCACCGCTCGTCCAGACGCGCCACCAGCAGGACGACGTCGTCGGCGAGGACGGACGGCACCGTTCGCGCCGAGGCCCGGATGGCATCGGCGACCGAACGCCCCGTGGGCAGGATCGCGGTGATCGACCGCACCCACCGGTCGAGCGCGGCCAGCAGCTCGACCTCACGGTTGGTCGGCGTACCCCACAGGTAGGGCACGCCCACCACGATCACCGGGCCCAGCAGCAACGCGACGAACCAGCCCGTCGACGCGGCGACGACCACGCCGATGACCAGACCGGCGGCCAGGCGTCGGTTTCGCTGCCGGGCGGCGACGCCACGCAGCACCCGGCTGCGAGTCCGCGTACGCGACACCGGCGGCGGCCCGCCGACGAAACCCCTGACCACCGCGACCACACCGAGGCAGAGCACCATGCCGCAGATGGCGGCGTAAGCGGCGTTCACGACCACGCCTCCGCATAGCGAGCCAGCTCGTCGACCGATCGTGGCGACGGGAAGAAGCCCGCTGGTTCGGTGGCGCTCGGCTCGGCGCGGTAGGTGAGGTGGGTGACCGGCCGGTCGCCCTCCATGGCACCGGTCAGCTCGCGGACCTCCGACACGAACCGACGGCGGGTGCCTCCTCGCCACGTGTCGTCGACGAGCTGGCAATGGACCAGCAACGACACGTTGTGGGCGATCTGGCGGTAGGCCTCGTCGATGGTCATCTCGCCGCCCCGGGCGACCCGCCCTGCGAGACGGTCCATCGTCGCGGCCGCCGAGTGGGAGTGGGTGGTCGACAGGGTTCCGGCGCCGGCAGCCATCGCCTCGAACATGGCGGCCGCCTCGTTGCCCCGCACCTCGCCGACGACGATGCGGGCGAGATTCTGACGCAGCGCCTCGGGGATCAGGTCGGCGACCGTGTATTCCCCGAGTGCACGACCGTACTGACGTTCACCCAGGCCAGAGCGGGCCTGCAGGGCAAGGATGTTGCGACGGTGGGGCTGGAGATGGGTGAGCAGCTCGTAGTCGGTCTCGACCGTGCCGAACCGCTCGGTGGGCGGGATCGCGGCGATCAACGCACGCAGGAGGGTCGTCTTGCCGGCGCCCTGGTCACCGCTGATCACGATGGACCGGCGCGCCTGGACCGCGGCGTGAAGGAACTTGGCCAGCGACTCCGGCAGCATCCCGTCCGCCACCAGGTCGGGCAGCGTCACGTTGACCCAGGTGTGCTGGCGGATCGTGACCGACGGCCGGAACGACAGGCCGAAACCGATCGCGTGCAGGCGAAAGCGGTCGCCCAGGGCGATCGTCACCGACGGGTGGGCGTCGTCGAACGGCCGCGGCGGGCTGGCCCCCTCGCCCAAGAAGCGGACGGCCTCGACGAGCTCGTCGTCGGAGTCGGCGACGGGTGGGTGCTCGTAGCGCGTGCCGTCGGACCGCTGCACCACCACCGAGTCGTGGCCGTGGATCTCGATGTTCTCCGCATCCGGCAGCTCGAACAACGGCTGGAGGCGCCCGTAGCCGAAGATCGCGCTCTCGACCGAGCGGGCGTACGCCTCCTCGAGGTCGATGGACCACAGCTCGCGTCCCTCGTCGCTCAGCCGCTCGGCGTGGACACGGACGACCTCACGGATCACCGCGCCGGCCAGCATGCGTCGGTCCTCGACCTGCATGCCAGTCGGAGTGCGATCGGCGATCCGTTGACTGGCGTCGCGGCGCAGCAGCGCGACTGTCTCCCAGACGACCTCATGGTCGCGGGCGGAGGGCGTTCGCGTGTCCAGGCGTCGCATCTCGTCACGGCTGAACACCGTGGCGACACCGGACAGATCCGGGGGAGCGCTGGGCGTCTGGAACAGCGCCACCGATCGAAGCGCCGTCTTGTCCTTCATCGAACACCCACCTCCTCCGCCGCGCCAAGGCTCGAGGCGAGCGCCCGGACCGACCTGGCGTACGCACGGCTCTCGAAGCGCGCCGGGCGCGGCTCGCCGTGGGAGTGGTGGCGTGCCGAGGTCGCATCGTCGGCGACCACGCCGAGGACCGGTACGCCGAACTGCGCCTCGATCTCACGACCGGTGTAGGGCTGGCCCTCACCGACCAGGACGAGCCCGATCCGGGCGGACGGGCGTGACTGGGACTGCCGCTGCAGCATCTGGGGGATCTGGAGACGCACGGCCGCCAACGACCTCAGGTCGGTGCGAGTGACGAGCAGCGTCGTGCGGGCGGCGGCGACGAGCGGCGCGGGCAGCCCCTCGGACACCCGGCCGGCGTCGACCACGACGTCGAGCCCGGTCTCCTGAACCCTCTCGAGCGCGGCGACCAGATCGGGCCACAGGGGCTGGAACAGCCCCGGCGCACTGGGGTGGTTGAAGCCGGGCAGGAACAGGCGGCGCGGGACCCCCTCGGAGAGGGGCACGCAGTGGTGGAGCAGCTCATCGGTCATGGACCGACGCTCACGATGGACCCGTGCGAGGCCGGACAGCCCACGGCCTCCGACGCTGGCTCCGCCGAGCCAGCCGGCCTGGATGGCCTGACCCGGCTGACGGTCGGCGTCGACGAGGAGTGCGTCGCGGCGCCATCCGAGGGTCAGCGCGAGCGCGAGCGTCGTGACTCCCGGCGCACCCGAGGCCGAGGCGAGGACGAGCATCAGCCCTCCTTGACCAGGACGATGCGTTCGGCGGCGGCGAGCTCGGCGACGTGTCTGGCGCGGTCGGCCGGGACCTTGACGTCGAGCAGCATGGCGACACCATCGGGGCCCGGACGTGGCGCACTCACGACGACGGCCCCCAAGGACGCGGGCCTGGCGGGGTTCGTCGACTGTCCGGACGGGCCACCATTCTGACCGCCCGACTGGGTGGTCTGGCCCGCCTGGACGAGACGGGGGTCCTCGACCGCGATGAGATGGACGGCCGAACCGGGTGGGAGATCTCCGACGGGCAACCGGCCGGGGGCGAGGCGGAGCCCGATCTGGGTCTGGCCGCGATCGACCGGCGGCTGGCCGATGGCGTCCGCAGGCAGGATGGCGCCCCCGGCGAGGTCGATGAGTGCTCGGCGCCCCTCTAGCTGGCCGAGCTGGTCTGCAGGGACGGTCGCGGAGCCGGGAAGGCTGCCCACCGACACCGGTCGCAGGTCGCCGGGCCGGATCAGGTCTCCGCGAGGGATGGGGCGGGTCACCTGAAGTACGTCATGAGCGCCGGTCGCCTCGACGTAGAGCATCGACGCCCCCAGTCCACCGAGGCAGATAGCCAACATCCCGGTGGCGATCCAGCGGGGCTGGCGCCGCGGGCGCACGGCCGGGGCGGGGGGCGCCCCGAAGGGCTGGGAGGTGTCGCCCGTCGTGTCGGGGCGGACAGCTTCAACGGTCTTCATGTCGTCCTTCGCCTGGGGTGGCAGCCAATGAACGAGGCCGGGGTGTTTGCCCTGACCGCGGGTCATGCCCGCGGCAGCAAACCTAGAGGCGGTGTCAGGCGACGCACGGGGGAATCCTGGCGAAGAAAAGGTGAACAATCGGTTACCTCGTGTCAGATATGGACCCTCGTGGCGGCGGCGAACGGCAATTGTCCGAGATGATTGGAACACTTGTTCGCATGACGGGTAGCGACCTCACCACCGCTCTCGACACCTCGCGTCGGGTGCGGGGCATCACCACCGGCGCCTGGAAGGGGTCGGGCGTGCCCTGTCGGACCTGACGTGCCCTGGCAGATCCGCGGGGCTCTGGCGGATCCGGCGGCCAAGCTTCGACCGACGCAGAGGCGACGGACCGGTGTCACTCACCCTTCGATCGGCGACGCCCCAGCACGAGGAACACGGCGCCGAGCACTACGACGGCGACGATGATGCCGACGACCAGCGGCGAGACCGGCGAGCCCGTGTTCGCCAGTCCGCGGGGCTGGCCCGTCGCGTCGTTGATGCTGGACACGAGGGTCGTGAGACCGAGAACGACCGACGCGACGCCGGTGACCGCGACCGCGCGGACATCGAAGATGTCGAGCATCGAACCTTCCTTCGTCGTGTTCTTCGGGATCCTGTCTGGGAGTCCGCTCGGCGTGGTCCGATGCCGAGCGATACCCGCGTGTCTCTGCGGGCCTGTCGGGTGACTCCTCGAGCGTTCAAGACTAGGCGAGTCGGCGTGCCCGTGGGGCGTCGATCACGCCTACGGGATGAGAAGTCGCTCACTCACCACCTGAACGCCGAGACGGGCGTCGCGGGCCGCCCCTCAGCCCGCCGCAGTAGGGTCGGGGGGTGAGCGAAGTGCAACGTGTCGTCGTCGTCGGAGCCGGACTGGCTGGCCTCGCGGCCGCCCGCCGGGCCGCCCGGGCCGGCCACCGGGTGACGGTCCTCGAGGCGTCCGACCGGGTCGGCGGCCAGATCATGACCGTCGATTGGCACGGCCTCCCGGTCGACACCGGAGCTGAGGCCATGCACCTCGGCGCGCCCCCGCTGAAGAAGCTCGTGCAGGAGCTTGGCCTCCTCGACGACGTCGTCGGCGCCAATGAGGGGACCTCGTGGCTGGCGACCCCGCGCGGGCTGAAGCCGCTGCCCGCGGGGGTCGGTCCGACGGGCCCGACGAAGATCCTGCCCGTGCTGAGGTCGCGCATGCTCAACCCGGCCCAGCTCGTCAGGGCCGGTCTCGAGCCGATCATGGCGCGCCGCCGCGTCACCGACGACATCTCGGTCGGCGAGTTCACCACCCGCCGCTTCGGCCGCGCCATCACCGAGATCTTCGTCGACCCGCTGCTCGGCAACCTCCATGCCGGCGACATCGACAGGCTGTCCCTGCGCTCCACGGCGGCCCAGCTCCTCCCCCGCGCGGAGAAGGGGGAGTCGATCATCCTCGCGAAGCGCCCGCCGGCCGGCGCCTCCGCGCTGCCCATGTTCGCGTCCTTCCCCACGGGGCTGCGTACGCTCACCGACGCCCTCGCCGCCGATCTGGACGTACGCACGGGCACGCCCGCACGCGAGCTCACCCGTGACGGCGAAGGCTGGCGGGTCCACACCGACGGCGAGACGTTCGACGCCGACCGCGTCCTGCTCGCCGTGCCCGCCCGGGTCGCCGCGGACCTCCTCGCCCCGCACGCCCCGCAGGCAACGACGGGACTCACCGCGGGCCGGGTCGCCGACGTGGCGACAGTGGTCCTCGCGTACCCGCGCGAGGCCTGCCGCGACGTGCCCGCCCTGCGCGACTCCAACGGCGTCCTCCTGCCGTCGGGCACGGGAAGGCTGTTCAAGGCCGCGACGAACCTGTCCCGCAAGTGGACCCACCTGCGTCACGACGACCTCCATCTGGTCCGCGCCTCGGTGGGGCGCGTCGGCGACACCACCCTCGGGCTGTTGGAGGACCAGGACGTCGCCGCGCGCGTCCACCGCGAGTACGCGGCCCTCATCGGCCTGGAGTCCCAGCCGGAGGACTTCCTCGTCACCCGGTGGACTGGGGCGTACCCGCAGCTCGAGGTGGGCCACGCCGCGCGCCTCGCCCGGGTCCGTGAGCAGCTCGCCGACCTGCCCGTCGACCTGGTCGGATCGCCCTACGACGGGCTGGGTCTGCCCTCCGTCCTGAGGTCGACACAGAAAGTTTTTCAGCGTTGAACTTTCGTCAACACATGACTGGCCGGTAGTGTGTGATCAGAGCCGGGCGCGCCCTATCCCCCGAGGGGCTGCGCCCGGCTCCTTCATGTCCCAAAGCGATTCCGGCGATTCGCCAGGACTCCCCGGCCGAGGTCACGGTCGCGCTGCGCTCGAGGGGACCGCGCTCCACGCCGCAGCCGAACCCGCCGCGCAGCGCCACCGTGCCGCACCCCAGTTTCACGCGGCTCGCACTCGGCGACGACATAGATCCCGGCACCGACGGCCCGGGCACCGCCGACGGCGCTGGCGGGGGGCGCCTAGGGCCGGTCGGGACCGGGTGCCTGGACGCGGCGGCGTACGACCCGGATCGCGACGACGACCGCCACCGCCACCGCCAGCGCGACCAGCGACCACGGCGACCCGACCAGGGCGAGGGCCAGCGCCTCGAAGGCGGCTAGCCCGATGGTCGCGTACAGGACCGCCCAGATGATGCAGCCGAGGGTGACCGCCGGCAGGTAGCGGCGCAGCGGCATGCGGGTGGCACCCGCGGAGAGGTTCACCGCCGTCTGCACGCCGATCGTGAGAAATGACAGCGGAACCGCGTAGACGCCCCACCGCGCCGAGAACGCCTCGGCCCTCGCCATGGTGGGGCCCTCCATGAACCTCCGCAGCCGGGTCCGCCGCGAGCCGGCGGCCGCACCCCGGCCCAGCCAGTAGGTCGCGTTGGCCCGGCACATCACGATGACGAACAGGGCCAGGATGGTCAGACCGATGGGCAGCTCCTGCAGCGCATCGAAGCTCATCGGCGTCCTGTCGTGACGGGCGGGTTTGGGTCCCTGACATCCTGCCACGCAGGCGCAAGGCTCAGTCGTCCGTGCGACCCTTGTCCGCGGCGACGGTGGTCGACGCGGGCACCGTCGCGTACGCGGCCTGGCGCGTGGTGACGCCAGCCGCCCCGGCGGTCTGCGGCATGACTGAGACGCCGCCCAGGCCGATCACACCGGCGGCGGTGACCGCGGCGACGGCGCGGCGCAGGAAGGAGCGCCCGGTCGTCCCGGTGGTCGAGGTGGTCGTGGTGGTCGTGGTGGTCGTGGTGGTCTTCGGGGGGATAGTCATGTCTCCCACTCCACCGGCCGGGCCTATGGGCCCGCTGTGCGGCGTCTGTATGCGGCGGATGAGCCTCAGGCCGTCTCGACGAGCGCCGCGAGGCGCCGCAGGGAGCCCTCGAGGCTGCCGAGGGACAGTCGGTCGACCCGCATGACGCCGTTCATCAGCGGCTTGTAGCGCATCTGGGAGAAGTCGAAGGTCTCCCGCACCAGCGTGGCCCCGTCGGGGCGCGCCTCGAGCTCCCAGCGCCAGACCTGGCCGCCGAAGACGATGCGGTCGCGTACGCGGGAGGCCGTCTGCCAGGCGATGCGGCGGTCCGGCTCGTGCTCGACCACGGTGTTGGTCGTGCGGTAGGGCATGCCGTGCATCTTCATGCCCATGCTGAACTGCGATCCGAGCACGAGCGGGTTCGGTCCCTCGGGCCGGCCCTGGAGGGCGCCGGAGCCGTCGATCGCCGGGTGATGGCGGATGTCGGTGAGGACGGCGAAGATCCGGTCGGCGGGGGCGTCGATGACGCGCTGCTGCGAGACGTGGTCGGCCATGCGGCCACCCTACGGTGCCCAGCGGTCGCTGCAGGCAAGCGCTAGATCAGGCCGAGCTGCTCGAACGCCGCCACCAGGCCGAGGCCGCCGGGCCCCGGGACGACCAGGTCGGCGTGGGCGAGCACCTCCTCGGGCGAACCCTCGATGCCGATGGCCGTGCCGACGGCCTCGAGCATGCCGACGTCGTTCATCCCGTCGCCCGCACCGACGGTGTTCTCGACGGCGAGGCCGAGGTGGCGGGCGACGACCGCGACACCGTCGGCCTTGTCGACGCGCGCGTTCTGGAGCTCGCCCGAGCGGGCCGCGTCGCCGGTGATCGAGTTGGGCAGCGCCCGCAGCTCGTCGCCAGCCTCCTGCGCGAGCTGGAGGATCCCGACGGGCGAGTCCCAGACGGAGACCTTCGCGTACGAGCAGGTCAGCAGGTGGTCCGGGACGGCGAGCGCGTCGAGGATCGTCTGCGCACCGGAGGCCTCCGCCGGGTCTCCCGCGTCGAGCATCATCGCCATGCGCTCGCGGAGCAGGTCGATCGACCGCTGCGGCGCCCACATGGCGTCCGGCGCCTCGAGGCAGTACGCCGCCCCGTGCCGTTCCAGCACCTCGACCGTGTGGCGGGCGATCGGCTGGGGGATGCGTACGTCGCACAAGGTCTGGCCGTCGATGTCGACGCGCGCACCCGCCGAGGTCACCACCCCGTCGAAGAGCTGACGGACGGCCGGTTCGACGATGGACAGCGGCCGTCCGGTGCACACCAGCACGTGGTGGCCGTTCGCGCGGGCGGCGCGGACGGCCTCGGCATGCGCGTGCGGGACGACGCCGTGGTCGGCGAACGTGCCGTCGAAGTCGAGGAACACGGCTCGGTGGTGTGAGGGATCGGTCATGCACCTCATGCTGCCAGCCGGGGCCATCTCGCTGTCGGGCCGTGGGCACCGTCGACCAGCTCAAGAAGAACGCCACTCCCCGCCCGCCGAGCCGGAGCCCGACCTGCGCCGCGAGTTCGCCACGATCGTCGACTCCATGCGGCAACGTGCCTGGGCCGCGGGGTGGAGTGATCCGCGGGGGTCCGTGCTTGGATGACCCGGTGAGCCAGACCCCTCCAGCAAAGAACGGCCCCGTCGGCCCGAACGGTCCCGTCCCCGCGAACGGCATCCTCGTCGCGGGCACGTCCTCGGACGCGGGCAAGTCCCTCGTCGTCACGGGACTGTGCCGGGCGCTGGCGCGGCGCGGGCTGCGCGTGGCGCCGTTCAAGGCCCAGAACATGTCGAACAACTCGATGGTCTGTGCCGACAGCTCCGAGATCGGCCGCGCGCAGTGGTTGCAGGCCGTCGCCGCCGGGATGGAGCCCGAGTCGGCGATGAATCCGGTCCTGCTGAAGCCCGGCACGGACCGTCGTTCCCACATCGTGCTTCGCGGCAAGCCCTATGGCACCCTCGAGTCCGGCCAGTACGCCACCGGTCGCCGCACGCTGGCCGAGGCCGCGTTCGAGGCGTACGCCGACCTCGCCTCGCGCGTCGACCTCGTCGTCTGCGAGGGTGCCGGGTCGCCGGCGGAGATCAACCTCCGCGGTGGCGACTACGTGAACATGGGGCTCGCGCGCCGATTCGGCCTGCCGGTCGTGGTGGTCGGCGACATCGACCGAGGTGGCATCCTCGCCGCCCTGTACGGCACGTGGGCGCTCCTCGACGAGGCCGACCGGGCGCTGCTCAGTTCGTTCGTCATCAACAGGTTCCGCGGCGACCCCGACGTGCTCCGGCCGGGCCTGGACGAGATCACCCGGCGTACCGGCGTGCCGTTCCACGGCGTCCTGCCGTGGCTGCCGGACGTGTGGCTCGACGGCGAGGACGCGCTGGCGATCGGCGGTTGGCACCACCGCCCCCACGACGGGGGCGCGACGCTGTCGGTCGCCGTGGTCCGCTTCCCACGCGTGTCGAACGCGACCGACGTGGACGCGCTGGCGGCCGAGCCGGGCGTCGAGGTGACCGTGACCGCAGACCCCACGACGTGTGCGACGGCGGACGTGCTGGTGCTGCCGGGCACGCGCGCGACCGTCGCCGACCTGGTGTGGCTGCGCGAGCGTGGCATCGCCGACGTCGTGGCGCGCCGCGCCGCGCAGGGGCGGCCCGTGCTGGGCATCTGCGGCGGCTATCAGGTGCTCGCCCGCGAGCTCGACGACGACGTCGAGTCGGGTGCCGGGACCGTCGAGGGCCTGGGGCTGCTCGACACCCGCGTGGACTTCGGCGCCGAGAAGACCCTGGCCCGGCCGCACGGCACGTGGCGGGGGGTCCCCGTCGACGGCTACGAGATCCACCACGGCACCGTCACCGGCACCGGCGACGAGCCGTTCCTCGACGGCTGGCGCACCGGTTCGGTGTGGGGGACGCTGTGGCACGGCGCCTTCGAGTGCGACGGGTTCCGCCGCGGATGGCTCACCGCCGTCGCCGAGGGGATCGGCTCGCCGTGGCGCCCGCGGGAGGGTACGCCGGGCTTCGCCGCTCAGCGTGAGGCCATGGTCGAACGGCTCGCCGATGCGGTCGACGAGCACCTCGACGTCGACGCACTGCTGGGGCTCGTACGCGAACCGTGACCACGGTCTGACCGGTCGACCCCGTGCAGGTGGTTGTAGGACAACGGCTATGCGACGCGGTTGCCGGCGCTGCGGATGACGGTCACGGGGTCGTCTATCCCATCTGGCTGTGACGGCACGCGGAGGTCGATTCGGTACGTACGCCTCCACGTCGCCGCCGAGCACCGCATCGACATCACCCGCCATGGATCTTCGCTTCGCCGGCCGTCTCGACCACGTCGGGCGCCGCTAACGGGCTTGCGCCCGAAGCGGTCGCGTTGGGTGTAGATATCTCTCCATGGAGACATTGCGGATCGCGTCGGTCCCCCACAGTCAAGTTTACATCCGCCACTGCGGACCGCTGCCGGAGGAGCCGCAGACCTTCGTACGCCTGCCCGACCCCCGGCCGCGCCGCGGGGACGGCACGGAGGAGTCGAGCTGGTGGCCGCCGGCCATGCTCGAGGAGGGCTGGATCGACGGGCACGCCGACACGTTCGACCTCATGCACATCCATTTTGGCTTCGACGCCCTCGGACCGGCCGACCTCGAGCGCGTGGCGCGCGACCTGCGCCGCAACGGCAAACCGCTGGTGTACACGGTCCACGACCTGACCAACCCCCACCACACCGACCCTGCCGCCCACCGCGCCGCGCTTGACGTGCTGGTGCCGGCCGCCGATGCGCTGATCACGCTCACCCCGGGCGCCGCGGCCGAGGTGGAGCGCCTCTGGGGGCGTACGCCGGTGGTCCTGCCGCACCCGCACGTCGTCGACCTGCCCGAGCTGGAGCGCCGGGCCGCCGAGCCCCGCGTGCACAACCGCCCGAAGCGGCTCGGCGTGCACCTGAAGAGCCTGCGCCCGAACATGGCGCCGCTGGAGGTGGTGGAGGGGCTCGTCGCGGCGGCGGAAGCGACGCCGGAGCGACCGGTCGTGCAGGTCAACACCCATCCCGAGGTGCTCGAGGGCGGGGGCCACCAGGACGCCAGCAGGCTGACGCCGCGACTGCGCGAGCTGGCCGCCACCGGGGCGATCGACCTGCAGGTCCACCCATACTTCGACGAGGACGAGCTGTGGGCCTACCTGTCGTCTCTGGACGCATCGGTGCTGCCCTACCGGTGGGGCACGCACAGCGGCTGGCTCGAGGCCTGCCTCGACCTGGGGACCGCGGTGGTGGCGCCGACGTGCGGCTACTACGCGCAGCAGCGCCCGGTCTTGTCGTACCAGCTCGACCGCGACGGCCTCGACCAGGCCTCGCTGGAGGCGGCGGTCAGGGCCGTGATGGAGGCCGACTCACATCCCCGCCTCGAGCCCGCCGAGCGGTTGGCGGAGCGGCGCGACGTCTGCGCGGCGCACGAGGACCTTTACCGGTCGCTGCTGCAGTGAGACGAGCCGGCGTTCGTAGGCGTCGACCATCGCCTGCAGGCTGAACCGGTCGGCGCGGCCCCGTACGCCCGCCCGGTCGAGGGTCGCGGCTGCCCGCAGCGCGCGGGGGAGGTCGGCGGGTGTGCGGGCGACGACGCCGCCGTCGGTCCCGAGCAGCTCGCGCATGGCCCCGCGGTCGAGGGCTGCGACGGGTGTGCCGCAGGCCATCGCCTCGAGCGGGGCGAGGCCGAACGGCTCATCCCACAGCGGGGAGGCGCAGAAGACCCCGGCCCGGCCGAGCAGTCGGGCCAGGGCGCCGTGGTCGAGGTGGCCGACGTGGCGTACGCGGCCACCGAGGCGGGGCGCGATCTCGGCGACGAAATACGCCGCGTCGCTGATCGGGCCGGCGATGTCGAGGGCGAACCCGGCCTCGCGGGCGGCATCGATGGCGACGTGCAGGCCCTTCTCGGGCGTGATGCGGGCCGACCAGACGGCCAGGCCGGGCTCGGGCGTCACGTCGGCCGACCAGCCGGAGATGTCGATGCCGTTGTGGACGACGCCCACGCGCACGCCGCGCAGGAGTGCGCGCCAGCCGGTGGCGTTCGCCTCGGAGACCGACACCCAGGCGTGACGGGCGCCCGGCCGCCACGTGGACGCGGTGACGACGGGCGTGACGCGCTCGAGGGTCGCTGGCGTGTGGAGGACGGTCAGCATCGGCATGTCCGGAAGCACGGTGTATGGCACGGGGCTGAGCGAGTTGTTCAGCACCACGTCGTGGGAAAGCGCGGCGGCGCAAGCCAGCGAGGTCGCCCGGTCGAGCTGCTCCTCGCGGGAGCGGGCGCTGCCGGTGTCCCAGGAGAAGTGGGCGGGCAGGACGGGAACCACGCGTACGCCGGGGACCTCGGAGCCCTCCTTGGCGAACAGCGTGACATCGTGACCGCGGGCCGCGAGCGCGGCACAGGTCTGGGCGGTGTGGGTCTCGAGGCCGCCTGAGTATGGGGTGCGGATGGGGTAGTGGAGGTGCCCCAGGACCGCGATCTTCACCTACGCTCCGTGATCGTCATATCGGCAAAGATACTCTTGAAAAGTGAACTGTACGAGTGTGCTCGTCCTGACGCGAGACCGCGACACCCACCTGCTGCGCCAGCAGGAGGCGCTCCAGCGCACGCCCGGCTGGGACGAGGCGGTGGTCGCCTTCGTGGGACAGCCGGACGAGCCGTGGGACGCACCGCCGCCCCGCGTAGGCACCGTGCACCTGGACACCCCCGACCTGGACCTCTCCGCCGGGCGCAACGCCGCCGCACGCGCCGCGACCGGGGATGTGCTGGTGTTCCTCGACGTCGACTGCCTGCCCGGCCCCGGGGCCATCGCGCGCCTGGCCGCGCAATGCCGTCCGGGACGACTGGTGATGGCCGAGCCGCGCTACCTGCCGCCAGGCTGGACACCGCCCGCCGATCCGGTCCCGCTCGCCGAGCCCCATCCGGCCCGCGCCGACCTCGCCCCCGGACCGTCCACCGAGTGGCACATGTTCTGGTCGCTGGGCTTTGCGATCACCGCCGCCGACTTCGCGGCGCTGGGAGGCTTCGACGAGTCGTATGCCGGCTACGGCGGCGAGGACACCGACTTCGCGTTCCGGTGCCGCGACGCCGGGATGGGGCTGTGGTGGTCGACCGCGTCGGTGCTGCACCAGGCGCACGCCGTGCACCGCCCGCCGCTGCACCACTTCGCGAGCATCCTCACCAACGCCCGCCGGTTCCGCGAGCGCTGGGGCATCTGGCCGATGGAGGGCTGGCTCACGGCGTTCAGCGAGCGCGGGCTGATCGAGGTCGGCCCCGACGAGCTCCGGGTGCTGCGGGAGCCGACGTACGCCGAGGTCGCGGCGACGCGCCTCCCTGACGCGCGGTTCTAGCCACGGTCGGCCGCCTCCGACGCTGCCATGGGGCGGCGTACGCCACGCATCGTCGCGAGAGTGACCGCCAGCGAGAGCACCGCGACGACCGCCATGGCCACGTGAGGCGGCCGGATTTCGGCCAGGCCCCCGGTGAGAAGGACACTGGGGCCCTGCAGCGCCATCCGGCCCGCGCTCTCGACGCCTTGGACCCGACTCCGTACGGCGTGCGGAGTCAGGTCGACCAACCGTTCCTGCAGGGCCAGGCCGCTGCCGTGGCCCAGCGATGCCGTGACCACCAGGAGAGCCGCCAGCGCGGTGGAGGGTTGCAGGACGAACGCGGGGTACGGGGCCGCGAGGAGCAGTCGCATCCACACGAACGATGCTTGCCCTCGGCGCGCAGCTCGCCGCCCCTCATCAGCCCACAAGTTCGCTCAGCAGCGCGCGCATCTGTGAGGCGTACGTGGCCCGGTCGACGAGGAGGCCCTCGGCGAGCGCGTCGGCGTCGCCGGGTGACGCGAGGACCTGTGCCCAGTCGGCGTTCGCCCAGTCGGTGACCAGAGGCGTGCCGAGCGCCGCGGAGACGCGCTGTGCGAAGACGAGCTGCTCGTCATGGGGGCGCGGCTCGGGCGCGAGGACGACGGGCCTGCGGGCGACCGCGGCCGCCGCGACAGTGTTGTGCCCCGCGCCGCAGACGATCACACCCGCCCGGGCCAGCCACGGTCCGGGATCGTCGACCCAGCCGTGCGTGTGGAGGTTGGTCGGCACCTCCCCCGCGGGTGCGACCGGGCCGAGGACGTGCCACTCGCGATCGGGTACCGTGCGTGCGGCGCGGACGAGCGACTGCCACGGCACCCCGTCGCCGCCCGCGCCGGAGACGACCACGACGGCCCGCGGGTCGGCATCGATCCCCCGCACCGGCTCGCTGTCGGCGGGCATGCCGATGAAGCGGGTGCGGTCGGCGTAAGCGAACCCCGGGTCCTCCACGGCCTGCGGGTAGTACGCGAAAAGGGCCGGGACCGTGGCGTACACCAGCCGGTGGGCCGGGTCGTCGCGTTCGCCGGGCATGCGGCGGTGGGCGACGGGGTATCCGGCGAGGTGGGCGAAGACCGCCGTCTCGACGGACACGTCGACCAGCACGGCGTCGGGCGCGATGTCGTCGAGCGCGCGGTGGAACGCGCTGAACCTTGCCCGAACGAGCGGGTCGGTCGGCGTCCAGTGGAACGGGGAGCCGTCGGGCTGCCGGCGCGGGCGGTCGGGGTCGAGGTCGGGAGGCAGCGGGATGTCCGCGCCGGGTGCGCCGACCGTCACCACCTCGGCCACGCCGCTGTCGGCCAGTCGGCGGGCATGGCGCAGGTGGCCGCTGCCGTGGTGGTGGGCGTAGTAGACGATCCGCGGCTGTCCGATCACCCGCTCATCGTCGCAGAGTGCCGTCCGCCTATTGCAAATGATTGTTTGCAAGCATATCTTTGCATCTATGCCACAGCTTGGACATGTGCCCACCCCGGATCAGCTGCGGGGGCTGGCTCACCCCGTCCGCCTCAAGATGCTGGGCCTGCTGCGCACCGACGGCCCGCAGACCGCCACGGGGCTGGCGGCCCAGCTCGGCCTCAACTCCGGGGCGACCAGCTATCACCTGCGCCAGCTCGCGACCCACGGCTTCGTGGTGGAGGCACCCGAGCTGGGCACGACCCGCGAACGATGGTGGCGGGCGGCCCACCGGTCGACGCGCGTCGAGGACAGCACCTCGCCGGCAGCGGGCGCATTCCTGCAGACGGTGGTCGTACGCCACACCCAGGTGCTTCAGGAGAGCGCGGAGGAGTTCGACGAGCTCCCCGACGTCTGGAAGCAGGCCTCCACCCACAGCGACTGGATGATGCGCCTGCCACCGTCCCGCGCCCGCGCCCTCGTCCTCCAGATCTCCGACCTGCTGACCGCGGCGATGCTGGAGGCGGACGAGGAGGAGGACGGCGCTTCCGGGGACGCAGCGGCCGAGGAGGACGCCACCGACCGCGAGCAGGTCATGTTCCAGCTGCACGCCTTCCCCCGCCCGGGGCGGATCCCGCACCGCCACGAGCCCCCCGGAGAAACCCCCAGGGAGAAGCCGTGAAACCCCACCGGGTCCCGGAACCCGAGCAGCCTCCACTCGTCCACGAAGATCACGCCACCGCAGACCCCACACCCAGTGGTCGCACCGTGTTCGCGGCCTGGGCGCTCGCCGACGTGGTCTCCGTCATCGGCAGCCGGCTGACCGCGCTCGCCCTGCCCTGGTTCGTGCTGACCAGCACGGGTTCGGCCCTTCAGACCGGACTCGTCGTCGCGGTCGAGCTCGCGCCCATGGTGATCCTCAAGGCACTGGCGGGCCCCTTGCTGGACCGCTTCGGCGCAGCCCGGGCCGGCGTACGCCTCGACCTGGCGAGCGCCGCCGTGGCCACGGCCATCCCGCTGCTACACCTCGCCGACCGCCTCACGTTCCCCGGGCTGCTGGTGCTCGTCGCGCTGCTGGGCGCGTGCCGTGGGCCGGCCGACGCGGCGAAGTACGCGCTCGTCCCCGCGGTCACGCGTGCCGGCGGCCAGCCCATCGAACGCGTGACCGGCGTCGCGGGGACCACCGAGCGGCTCGCCACCACCCTCGGCCTGGCAGGCGGCGGGGTCCTCATCGCGGTGGTCGGCGCGGCGAACGCGCTCGCGGTCACCGCCCTCGGCTTCGCGGCCAGTGCCCTGCTGGTCGGGCTGGTCGTCGGACCCCGGCTGACACCCGCGCCCCGTGACATCGAGGAGGATGTCGGCTACGTCCGGCAGCTCGCCGAGGGCTGGGCGTTCCTGCGCACCGAACCGGTGCTGGTGGCCATCCTGGTGATGGTGGCGGTCACGAACATGCTCGACCAGTCGTGGGCACCGGTGCTCGTCCCGCTGTGGGCCGGCGCGCACGGCCACGGGGCCGGGGTCGTCGGCCTCGCCCTGGCGACGCTGACCGCGGGCGCCGTGGTGGGTTCGCTCCTCGCGACGGTCCTGGCCGACAGGCTGCCGCGGCTGCCGGTCTACACGGCGGGCTATGTGCTGGCCGGCCTGCCGCGGTACGCGGTGCTGGCCCTCGACGTCGACCTCACGTGGGTCCTCGCCGTGCTGGCGGTCTCGGGGCTCGCCTCGGGCGTCCTCAACCCGATCATCTCCGCCCTGCAGTTCGAGCGGACCCCCGATGCGCTCGTCGGCCGGGTGAGCTCGCTGCTCACGGCGGGCGCGTGGTCGCTCATGCCGTTCGGCGGCCTGCTGGGCGGCGCCCTGAGCACCCGGATGGGGCTCGCTCCTACCTTCCTGGTGCTCGGGACGGCGTACCTTCTCGTCACGCTCGCGCCGCTCGCGCTCCCCGCCTTCCGGGCCATGGGTCGCCGATAGGCTCGGCCCATGCACACCCTGCACATCGGAGCCCACGTCGACCAGACCGACCCCATCGCGGAGGCCGTCGCGCGGGGCGCGACGCTGTCGCAGTTCTTCCTGGGCGACCCGCAGGGCTGGAAGGGCCCGAGGGTCGCGTACGCCGGGGGCGCGGAGGCCCTGAAGGTCGCGGCGCAGGAGCACGGAATCGCGCTCTACGTGCACGCGCCCTACGTGCTGAACGTGGCGACGCTGAACAACCGCGTACGCATCCCCAGCCGCAAGCTGCTGCAGCAGACGGTCAACGCGGCTGCCGAGATCGGTGCGGCGGGCGTGATCGTCCACGGCGGCCACGTCACCGCGAACGACGACCCCGAGACGGGCTTCGACAACTGGCGCAAGTGCATCGACGGCCTGGAGATGCCCGTGCCGGTGCTGATCGAGAACACCGCCGGCGGCGCCAACGCGATGGCCCGCAGGCTGGAGCGCATCGAGCGCCTGTGGGAGGCCGTGCACGCCGCTGAGGGGGGCGACACCGTCGGCTTCTGCCTCGACACCTGCCACGCCCACGCCGGCGGTGAGGACCTGATCGGTCTGGTCGACCGCGTACGGGCCATCACCGGCCGCATCGACCTGCTCCACGTGAACGACTCGCGCGACGCATTCGACTCCGGCGCCGACCGCCACACCACGCTCGGCCAGGGCCAGTGCGACCCCGAGGGCATCGTCGACGTCGTCCGCAACGCCGGTGCCCCGGTCGTTCTCGAAACACCCGGCGGCGTCGAGGGGGAGGGCCACCGCGCCGACATGGCATGGCTGGCCGAGCGCCTCCAGGGCAGTAGTGACTAGGTGGCGCGCTTCGTGGGTCATTGACGCGCGCAGGACAGGCGTCAAGAAATCCTTCGTCCGGGAATCTTTCGGCGAGACATGTAGTTGAACTTTCACACAAGACTGCATCGGCACCGGGCCGACGCCGCCCGACCCCAGGAGCGATCCCATGACCATCGTCATCTTCGGAGCCACCGGCCAGCTTGGCCGCCACGTGCTGGACGCGCTGCGTGACCGCGAGGTCGCACCGTCCGACATCCGCGCGGTCGGCCGCAACACCGAACGCCTCGCCGAGCTCAAGAGCCAAGGCTACGAGACCAGCCAGACCGATCTCGACGATCCCCAGGGCGTTCGGGATGCCGTACGCGGCGCCGAGCGCGTCCTGCTGATCTCGGCCAGCGAGCCCGGCAAACGTCTCGCACAGCACCGCACCGTCGTCGACGCGGTGAAGGAGGAGGGGATCTCCCATCTCGTGTACACCTCGATCCTCGGCGCGCCCTCGACGGACCACGTGCTGGCTGCCGAGCACATCGAGACCGAGCGCCTGATCGGTGAATCGGGCGTGCCCGCGACCTTCCTGCGCAACGGTTGGTACACCGAGAACTACCTGCCCGTGTTCGAGGCCGCCCGCCAGTCGAGCGAGATCGCCAACGCCTCCCACGACGGCCGGGTCGCGAGCGCCCCCAGGGCCGACTACGCAGAGGCCGCGGCCGTCGTCCTCACGCAGGCGGGCCACGAGGGCCGTGCCTACGAGCTCTCGGGCGACTCCGCCTGGGACTTCGAGGAGTTCGCGCGTACCGCCGGGCGCGTACTCGGCCGTGAGGTGCGCTACCGCGCGATCAGCCAGGACGAGGAGCGCCAGATGCTCGAAGACGCTGGCCTGGACGCCGGCACCGCCGGGTTCGTCGCCCAGCTCAGCGCCGATACCGGGCGCGACCTGCTCGCCGCCACGCCCGGGGACCTTGCGCGCCTGATCGGCCGACCCACCCAACCCCTCGAGGAGACGCTGCGCGGCTGGTGACCCGACCACCCGGGGCACCTCGACGGCTGGCCGCGGTCGCCCTTGGGCACGCCGACGGACCCTAGACTGCTGCCCATGCGCACACTCATCACCGGCGGCACCTCCGGCATCGGCGCCGCGTTCTCCCGTCACCTCGCCGCCCGCGGCGACGACCTGGTGCTCGTGGCCCGCGACGAGGCCCGGCTGGCGGAGATGGCAGACGAGCTGACCCGCACCTACGGCGTCGAGGTGGCGACGATCTCCGCCGACCTCGCCGACCGCGGCGACACCCAGCGCATCGCCGACCGGCTGCTGTCCGACGACGAGCCGATCGACATGCTCGTCAACAACGCGGGTTTCGGCCTGCGGACGACGATGCTCGGCGAGGACACCTCCGCCGACGAGCGCGCCCTCGACGTGATGTGCCGTGCGGTGCTGGTGCTCGCCAACGCGGCCGCCCGCGCCATGAAGGCCCGCGGCCACGGCACGATCATCAACACGTCGTCCTCGGCCGGCTATGTGACGATGGGCCACTACTCGGCGGTCAAGGCGTGGGTGACGGCCTACACCGAGTCACTGGCCACCCAGCTGAAGGGGTCCGGCGTCCAGGTCACCGCGCTGTGCCCGGGCTGGGTCCACACCGAGTTCCACGACCGTGCCGGCATCAACGCCAAGTCGATCCCCGACGCGGCCTGGGTCGACGCGGACACGCTCGTGCGCGGCTGCCTTGCCGACGTCGCCGCCGGCAAGGTCATCTCGGTGCCGACGCCGCAGTGGGCGGCGGCCGTACGCCTCGCCCGCATCGCACCGCGCGGCGCCATCCGCTGGGTCAGCCGCAAGCTCACCTCGTCGCGCCACTGACGCGTACGCGAGCCGTTGTCGGGTTCGGACAACGGGTCGCCGCGCATCGTTGGAGGACTCCCACAGGCGCGCCGCCAGATGGGCGTCGGAACGGGTTTCGCGACTAGTCTGTCGCCGTGACGAATCGCAAGCGCTACACCTCGCGCACCCGCGCGAGCGCGCGCTTCGTGGCACAGCAGCTGATGCTGAAGCCACTCGTCTGGTCGGTCTGCGACGTACGCGTCCACGGCAAGGAGCGTCTCGCCGGGTTCGACGGCGCATTCATCGTCGTGTCGAACCACTCGAGCCACCTCGACACCCCGCTGATCATCGGCTCATTGCCGCGCCGCCTGTCGCGCAACCTCGCCGTCGGCGCGGCCGCCGACTATTTCTTCGAGCACTGGTACCGCGCCGTGCCCACCGCTCTGTTCCTGAACGCGTTCCCGGTCGAGCGCGGCAAGGGCCTGCGCGGGCGGGGATCGAAGAACCGCGGCCTGGCTGGCCACCTGCTCAGCGACGGCGTACCCCTCCTGCTCTACCCAGAGGGCACCCGCTCCCGCACGGGCGCCATGGGCCGCTTCAAGCCGGGCGCGGCGTCGCTGTGCATCAGCCGCGACGTGCCGTGCCTGCCCATCGCGATCGTCGGCGCGGCTGCCGCCATGCCGCGCGGCACCAACTGGCCCAAGCAGGGCCGCCCCCGCGTCCACGTCGTGTTCGACGCACCCATGTGGGCCGAGCAGGGCGAGACCGCCCACCAGTTCTCCGACCGCATCGCCGCCCGCATCGCCGAGCTCCACGACGAGATCGCCGCGAGGTTCGCGCTGCCCAGGATGAGCGACATCGAGCAGAAGCAGATCGAGCGGGAGGTCGCCACTGGCGAGCTCCCAGAAGACACCGAGACCGACGGGCCGGCAGGGCCCGCAGCAGAGCCCGGAGACCCCGGCGACCAGAAAGGTGACCGATGAACGGCGTCAAGCACATGAAGTGGTGGGGCTGGGGAGTGGAAGGCATCGGCTTCCACCACGAGGACAAGCCCAACTTCGCCCCGTTCGTGCTCGAGAAGGTCGGCCTCGACCTGAACGCACCCGCCGGCAAGCCGCCGAAGTTCGACGAGATCACCGTCCCCGCCTCCCAGCTCGGTGACCCCCTGAAGGGCACGCTCGTCGACGCGCTCGGCGACAAGTACGTCGTCACCGACGACATGGACCGCGTCGTCCACACGTTCGGCAAGTCGGTGCGCGACCTGATCCGCATGCGCCGCAACGACCTCAAGCGCATCCCCGACGTCGTGGTCTATCCCGCCGACGAGGCCCAGGTCGCGAAGGTCGTCGAGGCGTGCGTCGCCGCCGACGCCGTCGTCATCCCGTTCGGCGGCGGCTCGAACATCGTCGGCGCGCTCGAGCCGCTGGCCGACGAGACCCGCGAGATCGTCTCGCTCGACCTCGGCCGCATGAACCGCGTCATCGAGATCGACGACGACGCCCAGCTGGCCCGCATCGAGGCCGGCGCCCTGGGCCCGCAGCTCGAGGAACAGCTCAACCGCCGCGGTTGGACGATCGGCCACTTCCCCGACTCGTTCACCCACTCCACGCTCGGCGGCTGGGTCGCCACGCGCAGCTCGGGCATGCAGTCCGACCGCTACGGGGACATCGCCGACATCACCCGCGGCCTGCGCATGGTCACGCCGAACGGCACCCTCGTGCTCAACCCGCTGCCGTCGTCGTCGACCGGCCCGTCGGTCCGCGAGATGATCCTCGGCTCGGAGGGCCGCCTCGGCGTCATCACCGAGGTCACCGTCAACGTGCGCCGCATCGCCGACGAGCGCGTCGTCCTCGCGTACTTCTTCCCCGACTGGGAATCGGGCGTGGCGTGCATGCGCGACATCTCTCAGTCGGACGCGTCGGTGCTTGTCGCCCGCGTCTCCGACGCCCGCGAGACCGCGTTCTCCTTCGCCACTCAGAAGGAGCAGAAAGGCATCAAGAAGTACGCCACCGAGGGCATCTTCAAACTGCTGGAGCGACGCGGCTGGGACCTCGACAAGCTGTGCATGAGCTTCATCGGCTACGAGGGCACGAAGGCCCACGTCGCCCGCCAGAAGGCCACGGTCAAGCAGATCGTCACCCATCACGGCGGCATGGTCGTCGGCAAGGGCCCGGGCGAGCTGTACGACCAGAAGAAGTTCGACACGCCCTACCTGCGTGACTTCCTGCTCGACCGCGGTGCCGCCGCCGATGTGTCCGAGACCGCCGCGCCCTATTCGCGCCTGGTGCCGCTGTACAACAACGTCATCGAGGCCGCCGAGAACGCCATGGCCGAGGTGGGCGTGAAGGGTTACATCATGTGCCACCTGTCCCACAACTACCACTCGGGTGCATGCCTGTACTTCACGTTCGCCATCGCCGACATGGGCGACGAGGTCCTCGACAAGTACGACCACGTCAAGCGCGCGGTGCAGCAGGCGTTCATCGACAACCAGGGCACGCTGTCGCACCACCACGGTGTCGGTCTTGAGCACAGCCCGTGGATGGCGCAGGACATCTCGCCGGCTGGCGAGGGCATGATCCGCACGCTGTTCGACGGCGTCGACCCCAAGGGCAACCTCAATCCCGGCAAGGTCGTCCACGACGGCGAGCCCGGCATCTCGGTGCTCTCCAGCGATCACCGGCGCTGACGCGCGTACGCGACGACGGCCCGTCTCCCTCCGGGGAGGCGGGCCGTCGCACACGGTCGATCAGGCCGTGCGGGCCAGCGACAGCCGGCTGAACGCGGCGAGCTCGTCGGCGACCTGGGCGATGCGTACGCCGAGCTCGGGCCCGGGGCGCGGGCCGTCCCACTCATCGGCGGTGGCGTACAGGCACGTCGGCAGCACGACGGCCCGACAGAACGCCAGCATGGGCCGGACCGCCTGGTCGAGCACGAGCGTGTGGCGCTGCGTGCCGCCGGTGGCGGCGATGGCGGTCGGCAGGCCGCGCAGCGTGTCGAGCGGCAGCGTGTCGAGGAACGATTTCAGCAGGCCCGAGAACGACGCGTTGATCGTGGGCGTGACGACGACGAGCGCGTCGGCGGCCTGCAGCGTGGTGATGGCGTCGGCGACCTCCGGGGTCGGGACGCCGCTGATGACGGTCTCGGTGACCGCCCCGGCGAACGTGCGGAGCTCGAGGTGGCGCACGTCGGCCGAGCCGAGGGCCTCGGCGGTGGCGCCCGCGAGCGTAGTGCCCAGGCGGGCGGTCGACGACGATGGACCGTGCCCGGCGGTGACGGCGACGACGGTGCTCATCGGCCCACCTCTCGGCGCTCGCGACGGGTGGCGAGTGCCCAGCGGGCGCAGGCGTCGATGGTGAAGCCGAGGGTGCCGATGACGAGGATCAGCGCGGTCACGTGGTGGTAGGCGAGCTGGTCTTTCGCGTTGAGGATCTGGTAGCCCAACCCCGACGTCACGCCCAGCATCTCCGCCGGCACCAGCACCACCCAGGCGAGCCCGATTGCCTGACGCACGCCTGCCAGCACGGCCGGCCGGATGCTCGGCACGACGACGTCGCGCAGCACCTCGGCGCGCGTCGCGCCCAGCAGCCGTGCGGTCTGGCGGTGGGCGGGGTCGACGGCGCGCACGGCATCGGCGGTGGCGACGAGGACCGGCCACACCGCGGCCGCCGCGACGAGCGCCACGACGGGGGCGTCGCGGACGCCGACGGCGATGATCGCGACGGGCGCCCACGACAGCGGCGAGACCATGCGCAGGAACAGCTGCACCGGCCGGGTCGCCGCGTCGAGCCAGGAGACCTGTCCCAGCAGCACGCCGGCGCCGATGCCGACCACCGCGGCGACCACGAGGCCCGCCAGCAGGCGGAACACGCTCGTGGCGGCCGAGTCGACCAGCAGTCCGGTGCGCCAGAGCTCGACCAGCCCGTCGAGCGCGCGGTCGGGCGCGAACTGGGCCACCAGGGGACGGGCGACGAACAGCACGCGGGTGACGAGCCACCACACGGTCAGCGCGGCGGCCACACCGGCCACCGGCAGCCAGCCGCGTGACCGCACCTTCCGGGTGCGGCCGGTCGGCGCCACCGCTAGGGAGGAGTATGGGGGCGCGGCGTACGAGGTCGCGCCGGGATGGGGACTCATGGGGAGACCAGCTCCTGTCGGGGTGCGGGGACGGGCAGACCGCCGCGCTGCAGCGCGGCGCGGACGAACCGGTCGTCGACCAGCTCGCGGTGGGCGGCGGCCGGGTCGAGCGAGGCGAGGAAACCGGTCTCGCCGTCGACGAGGCTCGACCGCAGGAGACCGACGAGCTCGGCGGTCGCCGACGTGTGTGGGAACGGGTCGAAGCCGATGCGCTCGCCGTGCCAGTCGGCGTGGCGGTTGATGCCGGCGTACGCGCCCGGTTCGCGCGTGAAGACCTTCGCGACGGCGGGCTCCGGCTGGGGCAGGAGCTGCGAGCGGGTCGTCAGCATCTCCCCCGCGTCGGCGCGGTGGCCGCCGAGCCAGGCCTGGGCGTCCAGGACGCCGTCGACGAGGGCCTGCACGGCGCGCGGCTGGTTCACCGCGAGGTCCTCGCGCACCACCACCGCGCAGCACGGGTGGTCGCGCCACACGTCGCCGAGGAAGCGGTGGACGCGCCCGATGCCGCGCGCCTCGGCGACGGCGTTGAACGGGTCAGCGACGGCGTACGCGGAGATCGCGCCGGTCGCCAGCGCCGACACCATATCGGCGGGTGCCATGACGACGAGCTCGACGGTTCGCCCGGCCGCCGACGGCGTACGCCTGACCACGGGGGTGAGGCCGGCGGCGGCGAGGAGGCGCTGGGTGAGCAGCGAGTGCACCGACCACCACGACGGGATGGCGACGCGGCGGCCGGCGAGCTGGGCGGTGTCGGTGATGTCGGGGGCGACGGTGAGCGCGGAGCCGTTGGTGTGGCCCTGGGCGACGACCTTCAGGGGCGTACGCGCGGCCAGCCGCAGCTGCAGCGCGAACGGCATCAGCAGGTGGACGACGTCGACCTCGCCGACGACGAACGCCTGCGCGAGCGACTCCCACGAGCGGAACAGCACCGGCCGGGCCGAGCGCAGGCCGTGCGCGGCGAGGAAGCCCTGCTCGTGGGCTGCCAGCAGCGCCGATGCGTCGGTGATGGGCAGGTAGCCCAGTCGCAGCTCGCGGTCCAGCACCGGCCCGGCGGAGGCCACGGCGCGGGCGGGCGCGTCGCCGCCGAGGGCGAGCCAGCCACCGCGAGCGGCGAGGGCGCCGAGGCCGGCGGCGGCGGTGGAGTGGGCGGCCAGGCGCAGCGCGCCGCGGCGGGACATGCGGTCAGTCATCGTTCCCCACTCCGACCGGGAGAGGGCGGAGGGGCGCCCCGGGTGACGCCCGGGGCGGTGTCGGCGTAGCCCGACCACTCCTCGTCGTCTGGCTCGGGTGCGGCGGCGCCCAGCCGTGCGTACCCGGCGCGGATCTCGCTGGCGACCGGGTGGACGACGGCCGCCGCCCGGTCGGCGGCCGGGACGAGGTCCCAGCTCCGGACGACGTGGCCGCCGCTGCCGAGCAGCACGACGTGGTCGGCGAGCACGAGCGCCTCCTCGATGTCGTGGGTGACGACGACCGCGGTGAGCCCGTCGCGCTCGACGGCACCGCGCAGCCATGCCTGGAGCTGGCCGCGCGACGCGGGATCGAGCGCCGAGAACGGCTCGTCGAGCAGCAGCAGGTCGGGGCCGATGGCCAGCGCGCGGGCGAGCGCGGCGCGCTGGGCCTGCCCGCCCGAGACCTCGTCGGGCCACCGGTCGGCGACCTGGTCGAGGCCGAGCATCGCCAACAGCTCGGTGACCCGGCCGGGGTCGCGGCGGTTGGCGGCGAAGCGCTGGCCGACGGCGACGTTCTCGGCGATCGTGAGCCAGCCGAACAGGTGGGGGTCCTGGTGGACGACGCCCTCGCGCGCCGACGTGCCGCCCGCGAGCTCGACGCTCCCCCGCGTCGCCGCGACCTCGCGGGTCAACAGCTTCAGCAGGGTCGACTTGCCGGCGCCCGAGGGCCCGAGCACGGCGAGGACCGTGCCGCGGGGCACCTCGAGGTCGAGGCCGTCGAGGATGCGCCGGTCACCGCGGTGGACGGTGACGTCGCGCAGCCGGACGACGGGCTCGCGGGTCCCGGGGACGGGCGCGGGGAGGGTCGCGGTCATGACAGCTGTGACAGCTCCCAGCGGAGCTGCCCCTCCGACGGCGACTGGACCGGCAGGAACGCGGCCTCGCGGAAGCGGCGCGACGCGCCCGTGCTCGTCTGGTAGCCGCGTCCGCCGGCCAGCGTGGCCTCCAGCCGGGTGGCGCGCCCGGCCAGGTGGCTGGCGTCCAGGCGCAGCTGGAGCAGCTCGCGCACCCCGGCGGAGCCGGTGTCGGCCGCCAGGCGCGACCACGTGGACAGGAACTCGTCGACGTCGGAGCGCAGCGCGGCGACCTCGCCGCCGAACACGGTGTTGTCGCCGCGGTCGAGCGCGGCCTCGGCCTCGCGCAGGGAGCGGCGTACGAGGCCGGCGCAGAACGCGGTCTGCAGCACCAGGAACGTCGGGCGGAAGGCGCGGGCGAACCCGGTGAGGTCCCGGGAGAGGACCTGGTCGTCGTCGATGCGTACACCGTCGAGGCGCACCGAACCCGAGGCGGTGCCGTCGAGCGCGAGCAGGCCCGACAGGTGGCGTACGCCTACCCCCTGCGCTGCGACCGGCACCCAGGCGACGAGCGTGCCGCCGTCGTCGGTGCGCGAGGGCAGCACCAGCACGGCGTCGTCGACGAGGTTGGACGCCCACGGGATGAACCCCTCGAGCACCCAGCCGCCGTCGGTGCGGGTGGCGGTGGTGGCGAGCTCGCCGACGCCGGCGAGCGCCTTCAGGCCGGCGGCCATCGCGGTCACGCCGACGGCCCGGCCGGCGCGCAGGTCGGCCAGGAGCGTCTCGCTGCGGGGGCCGCGCGTGCCGCGAGCCACGTAGTCGGTGGCCATGCGGTGGGCCCACAGCCCGAACGCGGTCGGCATGCACTCCTCGGCGAGCGCGGCGATGACCTCGGCGGCCGGTCGCACGTCGCTCGCGTCACCGGCCAGCAGGTCGTCGACGCCGACGTCGAGGAGGCCGGCCTCGGCGAGCGCGGGCACGTGCGCGGTCGCAGGGGTGCGGTTGGCGTCGACGTCCTCGGCGGAGGCGGCGACGGCACGCAGCACCTGAGCGGTCTCGAGCGGGAGCGTGGCGGTCATCGGCTCTCCAGGAGGGAGTCGATGTGGCCGAGGGCGTGCAGGCGGTCGATCGGGGTCGAGACGGCCTCACGGGCACGGACGACGGCGTCGGTGTCGGGACCGTCGTAGAAGCACAGGCACTTCTGCATGTCCTCGCGCACGTAGGTGCGCAGGAACGAGACCTCGGGGACGTTCGCGTACAGCGGCGACTTGGCCTTCTTCCGCGACAGGTAGGTGTCCATGTCGATCTCGGCGGGGATGTCCCACTCGACCAGGTATTCCGCCTCGGGGCGCTGGGCCTTGATGTCGGCGAGGTCGGCGCCGACGAGACGCACCTCGGCCGGCTCCGAGACCTCGGCGGCGCCGTCGAGCGCCAGCGAGGTGAGCGCGTCGGCTGCGGGGGCCTCGACGACGGCGAACACGCGCCCGCGGTCGGCGGTGACCTGCGACTCGATCAGCTCGGCACCGGCGGTGCGGGCGGCGTCGCCGACGGCCGTGATGACGGTGCGTACGCCGTCGTCGGTCGTGGCGGTGGGGACGATCTCGACGAGGAACAGGGACGACATGAGGACTCCTTGGATGATTTCATTGGAAACGTCGATGACGGTATAGGCCGTTCCTATGTCTTTCAAATTGCGTCCACCCCTCGGGCCGCAGGAGCAGTCGACGTACGCGCCGGCAGACCACGGGACGATGGAGGCCGACCGCAGCTCCGCCTAGGCTGGGACCGCGATGAGTGACCCGGACCGCTCGTGGAACGAGCCCAGCGAGACGAGGACCCCGCGACCCGGCCAGCCCGACGTCACCAGCGAGGGCATCGGCTGGCGCGGCGACCTCATCCTCACCGCGCTCGCGCTCATCACCTCGTTCGCCTTCACCGCGCTCGTCCACGGCGTCGGCAGCGCCCGCATGCCGTTCCAGTTCCTGATCACGCTGTTCATGGTCGTCCCGATGGCGCTGCGTCGCCGCTACCCGCTGGCGATGCTGGCCATCGTCACGTTCGGCGGCATGCTCCACGTCGCCTGGGAGACCTCCCCACTGCCCTGCCTCGGCGTGGTGCCGCTCGTGGTGTTCTCCGTCGCGCGCTTCGTCGAGGCCGAGCCGTCGCGCTGGGCCGTCGTCGTCGGCCTCGTCGCCTCGGTGATCGGGCCGCTGTCGTGGGCCAACTCGGGCCTCGGCTGGGACGTCAACTCGCTCGTGCTCGCCTGCCTGGTCTGCCTCGGCATGGTCATCACGCCCTACGTCGTGGGCCGCCGCCTGCGAGAGGCCGAGATCACCAAGCTCAAGGAGGTCCACGCCCAGACCGAGCGCCACCGCATCGAGCTCGCCGAGCGCGAGCAGGCCGCCCGCATGGCAGAGGTGACCGTCCGCCAGGAGATCGCTCGCGAGCTCCACGACATCGTCGCCCACTCGCTGTCGGTCATGGTCGTCCAGGCCGAGGGCGGTCGCGCGCTCGCGACGAAGAGGCCCGAGCGCGCCCAAGAGACGCTGGCCACGATTGCCGACACCGGCCGCGAGGCCCTTGACGAGATGCGCCGCATCGTCGGCGTCCTGCGAGCCGGTTCCGACGGCCTCGCCGACGGCGACGGGCCCGCGTACGCCCCCGCCCCCTCGTTCGCCGACATCCCCGAGATGGTCGCGCGCACCGGCGACCGCGTACGCCTCGAGGTGCGCGGCACCCCGCACGCCGCGAGCCAGGCGGTCCAGCTGACCGTCTACCGCGTCGTGCAGGAGGCCATCACGAACATGCTGAAGCATGCCGGGCCCGGCGCTACCGCCGACGTGGTCATCGACCACACCCGCGACGACATCCGTGTCACCGTGACCGACGACGGTGTGGGCGTCCCGGAGACGTTCGACGGCCGCGGCAACGGCCTGAAGGGCATGGCCGAGCGCGTCGCCGCCATGGGCGGCACGCTGCGGACCGGACCGCGCCCGGGAGGCGGCTTCCAGGTCGACGCCGTCGTCCCCGCCCACCCCACCGGCACCCAGCCCAGGGTCACCCCACAGCCACGACCCGCGCGCGTGTCGCACCCCGATCCCGAACCCACCGAGAGGACCCACCGATGATCCGCGTCTTCCTGACCGACGACCAGTCGCTCGTGCGCAGCGGTTTCCGCATGCTGATCGAGGCCGAGGACGACATGGAGGTCGTCGGCGAGGCCTCCGACGGTGCCGCCGCGGTGAAGGCGCTGCTCGACGACCCGGCAGACGTGGTGCTGATGGACATCCGCATGCCCGTCATGGACGGCGTGGAGGCCACCCGCCGCCTCGTCGGCGCGGGGCTGGGTACGCGGGTGCTGGTGCTGACGACGTTCGACCTCGACGAATACGTCTTCGCCGCGCTCAAGGCCGGGGCATCCGGGTTCATGCTGAAGGACGCGAAGCCCGACGAGCTGCTCAACGCGATCCGCGACGTGGCCCGCGGCGACGCCGTCGTCGCACCATCGGCGACCCGACGCCTCCTCGACCACGTGGTGCCGACGCTGCCGACGAACCCCGCCGACCAGGGCCCCGACCCGCGTCTGGAGGTGCTGACCGAGCGTGAGCTCGAGGTGCTCAAGGAGATCGCCGTGGGCGCGACCAACGCCGAGATCGGCCAGCGGCTCTACATGGCCGAGGGCACGGTGAAGACCCACATCGGGCGCCTGCTGTCGAAGCTGCAGGCCCGCGACCGGGTGGGGCTCGTGCTCTTCGCGTACGAGACCGGGATCGCGGGGCGCTGACCGTGAGCTGGCCCACCCAGCCCGGACCGCCTGACGACCGAGGGCTGACGAGCGGCCACGGACCGCAGGACCCGCGCCCCGGCGACGTCGCACCCACCGGCCCGCCTCCGGCGTACCCCTCCCCCACACGCCCACCGGCGCAGCCGTTCACCCCGGTCCCCTACGGGCAGGGCGCCACCCCCGCCCCGAAGGAGGTCGACCGGTCGTTCCCGATCCGCATGTGGACCGCCACCGGCGTCATCGTCGTCCTGCTGGGCATGTTCGGCCACCGGGCGACCTCGCGGTGGGGGGAGTTCGGCCTGTTCGTCGGCGGTTTCGTGCCGCTGGTGTGGGGCGTCGTGGCGCTGTTCCGCAGGCGCCCGGGCGCGGGGGCCGTCGCGATCGCCGCCGGCCTGGCGATGATCGCGTACGGCTTCGTGAGCGTGCCGGGCTGATCGCCCGCAGCGGCGCGCTCGGACAACACCGGGACAACAGCGTCCCGGGCCCGGACAACACCGGGACCGGCACGGACAACACGGGCACCAACACCTGCCCGCTGGGATGGGACCAGTCCACGAACCGGCCCGAGGAGGTCCCATGTCCACCACCGCCCTGACGCTCGAGTGGGAGCGCCTGACCGTCACGCTCGTCCCCACGGTGTGCGGCTGGTCCCGTCGCCACGACGCGCTCGCGGGCTGCGTCACCGGTGACGACGTGCTCGCCGCACTGTCGCGCAGCAGTGACGCCACCCTCCGCGCACTGCTCGCGGAGGACCGGGCCGGCTGTCCCCATGCCGCCCGCGTCGTCCTGCAGGGGCTGTTGGGCCGCATCACCGCGGCGGCCCACGCCGACGGACGGGCGCCTGTCGACGACTACGTCGCCCAGCTCTGGCTGGAGATCCGTGCCGCCGAACACGTTCGCCGGGGCATCGCCGCCGCGCTGGTCCGCCGGGCCGTCGCCGCGGTGGCCAACCAGCACGACGGGCCCCCACCCGCCGACGGCCCGGCACCGGTCGACCTGCGCGCCCACCGCGTCCTGCGGGCCGCCCGCGAGCTCGGCCTCATCGACGACGAGACCCTCGTCCTTCTCGCCGGGGTGTACGCGGAGGGCCGGACCAGCCACGAGGTCGCCGCCGCCCGGGCCGTGACGCCCGAGGTGGTGCGGCGCCGCTGCTCCAGGGCCGTACGCCACCTCGCCGCCCACCGCGATCTGCTGCTCGCGGCCGCCTGAGCGGTGGCGACCGCGTACGATCTGCGGGTGACCAAGCGCAGCCAGTGGCAGGACAAGATCGACGCCGACCCCGAGCACTCCCAGCGGTACGCCCAGCGGTGGCGCGACATCGCCGCCTCGGGCCAGGACATCGTCGGCGAGGCCCGCCTCGTCGACGCGATGGTCCCGCGCGGTGCGCGCGTGCTCGACGCGGGCTGCGGCTCGGGTCGCATCGGCGGCTACCTCGCCGCCCAGAACCACCAGGTGGTCGGGGTCGACCTCGACCCCCACCTGATCGACGTGGCCCGCGCCGACCATCCGTCCGCGCGATGGTTCGTAGGCGACCTCGCCGAGCTCGACCTGCACGCCCAGGGGTTCGACGGCTTCGACGCGATCGTGTGTGCGGGCAACGTCATGACGTTCCTCCACCCCGACACCCGCCGCGAGGTGCTGCGTCGCCTGGCGCTCCACCTCGCCCCCGCCGAGGGAGACACCCCCGCGGGCCGCCTCGTGGTCGGGTTCGGCCGGGGCCGCGGCTACGAGTTCCAGGACTACCTCGACGACTGCGCCCACGCGGGCCTCGAGGTCCAGGTCGGCCTGTCCACCTGGGACCTGCGCCCCTTCGACGCCGACTCCGACTTCCTCGTCACCGTCCTCGGCCGCGCCTGAGACCCCGGCTCCCGGGCGGGCTCCTCGCTCCGGCCGCAGGCGGCCTCCGCCCGGAGACCAGGACGGGGATTTCGGAGCAGGTCTCGTCCCGACCGCGCGTCAGGGCAGCGAGCCGTAGACTTCTCACCCGATGACCCAGCAGCAGTGGCGTGACCGCACGCAGTGGCCCCTCCTCGGCGCGGCCGTGGCGTTCGTCCTCGCGTACACGTTCCAGGTGATCGCGAACCTGCAGGGGCCCGCGCGGACCGCGACCCAGGCCGTGCTGGCGGTCACGTGGCTGGTGTTCGCGATCGACTACGCGGTGAACCTGCGGCTGGCACCCAACCGGCTGAAGTGGTTCCTCAAGCACCTCCACGAGCTGGCGTTCGTGCTGCTGCCGGCGCTGCGCCCGCTGCAGTTGCTGCGCCTGGTCAGCCTCATCACGGTGTTCCAGCGCGCGGCCGGGCGGGCGCTGCGGGGCCGGTTCCTCGTGACGGCGATCCTCACGGCGGCGACCATCTGCTACATCGGCGCCCTGAGCGCGCTCGACCTCGAGCGCAACGCCCCCGAGGCGACACTGACCACGTTCCCCGAGGCGCTGTGGTGGGCCCTGACCACCCTGATCGGCGTGGGCGAGCTGCGCACCGTCACTTGGCCCGGGCGCGCGGTCGCCGTGGGCCTGATGATCACCGGCATGGCCCTGTTAGGCGCCATCACGGCCTCGCTCGCCTCGTGGCTCGTCGACGAGACCGACGACGAGGACGACGAGGAGCGCGAACGCATCACACGCGAGAAGGTCTCCGACCTCCACGACGAGGTACGCGAGCTCCGCGCACTCGTCGAGCAGATGCACCGCCAGCGTCGCTGACCCGACACGCCGCAGGGGCACGAGGTGGAAACATCCGGCCCGCTCGAGGCAGCCCGCCGCCACCGGAGTGCCTACGGTCGTGGTGTTCCCCTCAGGAGGTCGCACCGTGAAGCCCCGCACCCGAGTCGTCGCCCTCGCCGGAGCAGCCGCGCTCGCTCTCGGCGGCACCATCGCCACCTCGTACGCCGCGCCGCGGTCGGCGTACCCGGATCCGGTGCAGAAGTACGTCGCTCACCCGCAGGGGTTCGACGACGCCGCGGAGGTGCGCGTCGTCGGCGGTGAGGTGCGTTGCAACGTCCAGCTCCAGACCGTCGAGCAGGGCACCGTACGCGTGACGGTCCGCAAGGACCTGGCCCCGCTGGTCGACGAGCTGCTGCGCATCACCGAAGAGGTGCACCACTACAAGCTGAAGAAGTCCGAGACCGGCGGCTATAACTGCCGCTTCGTCCGCGGCTCCACGACGACGCCGTCGAACCACTCCTACGGGCGCGCGGTCGACCTGAACTGGAACTCCAACCCGATGGGCAGCAAGTTCGTCAGCGACCTGCCGCCAGAGGTGGTGAAGGTCTGGACCGAGCACGGCTTCTACTGGGGCGGCCACTACAAGACGCGCCCCGACGCCATGCACTTCGAGTACGTGGCGCCGAAGTCGAGAATCGCCTCGTACGTGACCTCGGCCAAGAAGATCGGCGCCCCCGCCCAGCCGAAGCCGACGACCACGGCGAAGCCGACGACCACGGCGAAGCCCACGACCACCGCGAAGCCCACCACCACCGCGAAGCCCACCACGACCGCGACCGCGACCGCGAAGCCCACCACCACCGCGAAGCCGACAGGCACGACCTCTGCGAGCGCACGGCCTTCGCTGACCGCCAAACCGCCGGTCCGTCCCTCCACCACGCCGACGTTCCTGACGCCGCCCCCGCGCCCCACGAACACTGCGCGTCCCACGAACCCTGCGCGCCCCACGAATACTGCGCGCGCCACGAACACGCCGGGCCGGCCCATCGTGACGGCCACGCCGAGCGTCCAGCCCTCGCGTACCGCCACCCCCAGGGCGACAGAGACTCCTGTCGACCCGCCGGTCGAGACACCCGTGACGACTCCGACGGAGCCGCCCGCAGACGTCCCTGTCACCGACACCCCCGTGACCGACACCCCCGTGACCGACACCCCCGTGAACGACGCGCCGACCGGCGACGCACCCATGGACGACGTGGCCACGGACGACGAGACCAGCCCGGGCACCGAGGTCGACTCGAAAACCGCCGAGGGCGGCCTGGCCGACACGGGTGCAGACGACCTGGGCGCGCTCGCGCTGGGGGGCGTCACCCTGCTGGTCGGTGGGGCCGTGCTGCTGCGTCGCCGGTCCTGAGCGGCGACGCGTACCGGAGGGTTCCACCCCGGTGAGGTCTTGATCGCGCGGGACGATCCCGTAGCGTCGAGCCCATCGCGATGCGATCCACGGTGCGGACGGGGGCGTCCGCGCCGGTGGGGGGACTGGCCCGGTGCCGGAGGGGGCTCCGGCACCGGGCTCCGCCCCCCTGCCGCCGGCGCTCCGGCCCCGCCCGCCGAGAGCCCTCCCGCAAGATGACGCCATGTCGTGAGCACGCCGTCTCGTTGCGCTGCTCCGGGGGCCCCGCGTGGCAGACTGGCAGGCGATCTCCGGGCGTACGCGGCCCGGCCCCAACCCCAGGACGGTGACGTGAGCTCGACCCCGACGAAGGCCGACCAGGCCGGCGAATCGGCTGAACGGCCGGGCGTCTACTTCCACTTCGGCCCCCACCGCAACGGCCTCCCGCCGATGCGGAAGTACGTGGCCGACCTGTGGGCACGCCGGGAGTTCGCCTTCGAGCTGTCGCGGTCGAACATGCGGGCCACGAGCTCCGACACGTTCTTCGGCCAGCTGTGGCTGGTGCTCAACCCGCTGCTGATGGCGGGCGTCTACTTCCTGCTCGTGGGCATCCTGTCGAACCGGGCCACCGCCCATCCCGAATACTTCGCCCACCTGACCACGAACCTGTTCGTGTTCACGCTGGTCACGACCTGCGCCAACGCGGGCGCCACGTCGGTCACCACGGCGGGCAAGCTGATCCTCAACACGGCGTTCCCGCGCCTGCTGATCCCGCTGGGCGCCGTCCACACCGCGTTCTCGCGGTTCCTGCCCACGCTGCCGGTCACGCTGGTCATCCTGCTGGTGACCCAGGGCATCCACTGGACGCCGAAGATGCTGCTGGCGTCCTACTTCCTGCTGATGATGGTCCTGTTCGGCGCCGGGCTGGCCGCGTTCTTCGCGACGATGCAGGTCTACTTCCGCGACACCAACAACTTCCTGCCGTACTTCATCCGCATCTGGACCTACCTGTCGCCGGTGCTGTGGACCGTCGACCTGCTCCAGCGCGGCGACTGGATGCACCAGCTGGCGTCGCTGAACCCGGCGTACTCGATGCTCGGCGGCTACTCGTCGCTGCTGCTCCACGGCGTCTTCCCGGCCTGGCAGACCTGGGTGGTGGCGACCGCCTGGGCGGTGGGCACGTTCGTCGTCGGGTCGCTGTTCTTCATCTCGAGGGAGCGTGAGTTCGCTGTCCGCATCTTCTGAGCACGAGCCGGTCATCGGCGGTCCCGCGCCCTACACGGGGCGTACGCGCACGACTCGCGACGGGTTCACCCTCGAGCCCGACCGCACCGACCTCGCCGTCCGCGTGCAGAACCTGTCGATCACCTACAAGACGACGTTCGAGAAGCGTCCGACGCTGAAGCAGGCCGTCGTGCGCTTCGGCCGCGGCACCCGTCAGGTCCACACCGTCGAGGCCCTCAAGGACGTCTCGTTCGACGTGAAGCTCGGCACCACGATGGGCGTCATCGGCGCCAACGGCGCCGGCAAGTCCACGCTGCTGCGCGCGCTGGCCGGCATCCTGCCGCCCACCTCGGGCCACATCGAGACCTGGGGCAAGGCCTCGACGATGCTCGCCCTCGGCGTCGGGTTCAACGCCGCCCTCACCGGCCGCGAGAACATCCTCCTCGGCGGCCTCGCCGCGGGCTTCACCAAGCAGCAGGTACGCGACCGCACCGAGCAGATCGGGCGCTGGGCCGAGGGCGACACCGACTCGTTCATCGACCGCCCGATGCGCACCTACTCGTCGGGCCAGAACGCGCGCGTCGGCTTCTCGGTCGGCGTCCACATGGACCCCGACATCCTCATGGTCGACGAGGCGCTGTCGACGGGCGACGCCGGCTTCCGCGAGCGCGCCGCCGCCAAGCTCGAGGAGCTGCGCGAGCGGTCCCGCGCCATGTTCTTCGTGTCCCACGGCCTGTCGTCGGTCAAGGAGCTGTGCGACGACTGCATCTGGCTCGACCACGGGAAGCTCATGATGCGCGGCCACCCCGACGAGGTGTGCGAGGCCTACCTCGACTTCCTCCACGTCAAGGGCGACCGCGAGGACTACCGCTCGGAGGAAATGTAGGTCAGAGCCTGAACCACTCGGGAGGGACCCGCGGCTCACACGCAGGTTCCTCGAGGGAAGCGAGCACTTCGCGGGCCACCCACGGCGCATCACGCACGGCAGATCGCAACTGCTTCTCACGCCATCGGGCGCGCCCTTCGGCGAGTTTCTGGAGAGCAGAATTCCGCTCGATCGAGGGCTCGATCCGGAACTCGTGGATCAGGAACTCCACCAGGTCTTCGACGCAGGGGCGGAATCGTGTGCCCCCAACAGGGAAATGAAGATCAGTGATGTCGGGGACTCCTGATCGCTCGCTGCTTCGAGTCGTTCCACGCCCTGCTCCCAACATGAGCTCCTGCAATTCGGGATGGTTGCCGTGGACTTGGATGTGCGCCGCCGGTTGCGTTCCCGATTCCTTCTCCCTGTCGTATTCGTAGCGAAAAACCGGACGCCTCCCGGGAACGGGCATGACCCGCAACTGGGACTCCACCACCCGAAGGTGCTCATCCGTTCGATCTCGAGTCAACTTGTAGAGAAGCTGCAGCGACAAGATCTGCTTGCCACCTGCCAGGAGGACGAGACCTTGCTCGTCCTCCTGTCTGATCAACGCCTCGCCTGCGTCCAGGTACGGCCTGATGTCCATGCGAGGCGCCGTACTCGTGACCACAGAGAGGGTGTCGGACAACTCGTCTGCAAAGGCCTGGACGGCTTGGACGAAATCCGTCCCCTCGCTCATCGCTCGCGGAGGAGCCACTCCACACCCTCGATGTCATCAAGAAGTGTGCGCTCTCGGGCGTCCAGCTCATATCGATCAGCCGCCGCGCGGAGGTCCTCCAGCGACCGACCCGCTCGCCGCAGGAGGTGATCCCTGTGCTCGCACAGTTCGCTGCGATTCATCAGCGTGGTGGTTGAAGTCGTCGTGACGTCCTTCGTCATGTCCCCTCCTCACTTCCTATGATGCACGCTACGCACAGCCACCGACATCTCTGGTGCGCACGATCGGAGAAGCCGGCGTACGCGGGCCTGCTGCAGGCTGGTGGCCATGGACACGAACCCCGCCCACCCGACCACCACCCCGCAGGACGTCGCCGCCGCGTACGTCTCCGCCGTGGACGCCTGCGACGCCGAGGCGATGCTCGCGCTGTACGCCGACGAGGCCGTCGTCCTGGACGCCTTCGCGTGGCGGCAGGACCGCCGCGGCTGGGACGAGCAGACCCGCGCCTGGCTCGGCGGGATGCAGCGCTCGCTCGGCCTGCGCACCGAGAACCTCGTCGTCACCGTTGCCGGGGAGTCCGACGTCGCCGGCCTGTCGATGGACGTCCTGTACGCCGGGGTCGACGACACCGGCGAGGAGCACCGGCTCTGGAACCGGCTCACCTGGGTGCTCGTCCGCACCCCGCAGGGCTGGCGCATCGCCCAGGAGCACACGTCGGTGCCGCTGCGCATGGCCGACCTGGGTGCCGACCTCAGGCCCGTGGACTGACCCGCCCCGAGACCATCTCGACGACCAAGGAGAATCACTCATGACCACCGCACGCACCTGCCTCTGGTTCACCCCCGAGGACGCCGAGAAGGCGATCGACCTCTACACCTCGCTGATCCCCGAAACCCGCGTCGTCGAGACGACGACGTTCGAGAACGCAGACCAGCCGGACGGCCAGGTCCGAGTCTGGACGCTCCAGATCGCCGGTACGCCGTTCCAGATGATGGCCTCCGCCCGCCCGCAGGGGTTCACCATGGCCCACTCCATGTGGCTGGTCGTCGACGACCAGGCCGAGCTCGACCGCGTCTGGGACGGCTTCCTCGCCGCGGGCGGCAACGAGCTCGCCTGCGGGTGGATCGTCGACCCGTTCGGCCTGCAGTGGCAGGTCCTGCCGCGGGTCTGGGAGGAGCTGACCTCCGGCGACCAGGCCCGCGCCCAGCGCGTGGCCGAGGCGCTGTGGGGCATGGTCCGCATCGACGTCGCCGCGCTCGAGGCCGCGGCGCGCGGCTGACTCAGCCCCGCGCGGCCACCGGGTCCGGCTCGGCCCCGGCGGCCCGCGCGGGCGTACGGCGCCAGCGGCGTCCGCGCGGCACTGTCGCCACGAGCACGCCGGCGAGCACCAGTGCGAGGCCGGTGGCCTGCACCGGGCCGAACCGTTCACCGCGAACGAGCACGCCGAGCAGCGTGCCGACGACCGGGTTGAACAGGCCGAGGATCGACACGGTGGCGGCGCGGAGGTTGCGCAGGCCGTTGAACCAGACGAGGTAGGCGATGCCGGTGCCGAACAGGGCGAGGTACGCGTACGCGAGCACGTTCGTCAGGCTCAGCGCCGGCGGTGCGCCCTCGACGAGCAGCATGACGGGGACGACCATGAGACCGCCGAACAGCAGCTGCCAGGTCGTGAGCGTCATCAGGTCGGCGGGCGGCTGCCAGCGCTTGACCAGCACGAGGCCGACGGCCGACATCAGCATCGCGCCCGCGGAGGCGCACAGGCCGATCGGGTCGGGGTTGCTCACGCCGCGCAGCACGAGCAGGCCCACGCCGACGAGGCCGATGAGGGCGCCGGAGACGTTGCGGCGGCGTACGCGCTCGTTGATCAGGACGGCGGCGAGGAACGTGATGACCAGTGGCGAGCTGGCGGCGATGGTGGAGGCGAGGCCGCCCGGCAGGCGGTAGGCCGACAGGTAGATCAGCGGGAAGAACGCGCCGATGTTCAGCGCGGACAGGGTGAGCACGCGGAGCCACCAGCCGCGCGGCGGGAGCCGGCGTACGAACAGCAGGAAGACCAGCCCGACGGGCGCGGCGCGGAGCACGGCCGCGAGGAGGGGGCGGCCGGGCGGCAGGAAGGTCTGGGTGACCACGTAGGTGCTGCCCCAGGCCATGGGGGCGAGCACGGCGAGGGCGCCGGCCGCGAGCGGGGACTGTTTCGTTTCCACGGAAGAGAGAATGCCTTCCAAGGAAGATATATTCCAAATCTGCCGCTAGGATCCCTCCCCATGGAGGATGCCGTCGACCGCGTGCTCGCCCAGTGGCGCGAGCAACGTCCCGATCTCGACCCCGCACCGATGGGGATGATCGGCCGCGTCCACCGCCTCGGCGAGCTGCTCGAGCGCGAGCTCCGCCCCACCTTCACCGCCGCCGGGCTGAGCGACGGCGAGTTCGACGTGCTGGCGACGCTGCGCCGCCAGGGCGACCCCTACCGTGCGACACCCGGCCAGCTGAGCAGCCAGCTCATGGTCACCTCCGGCGCGGTGACCAAGCGCATCGACCGCCTCGTGGGCGCCGGGCTCGTCCGGCGCGACACCTCGTCGACCGATGGGCGCGGCCGCGAGATCTCCCTGACCTCCGAGGGTCTCGCCCTCATCGAGCGCCTCGTCGAGGAGCACCTCGCCAACGAGCACCGGCTCGTCGCCGCGCTCGACGACGACGACCGCGACCAGCTCGTGGCGATCCTGCGCCGCTGGCTCAACGCGGTGGAACGCTGAGCAGGGTCAGTGCCAGCCCCGCTCCGCGACGGGATGGACCAGCAGCAGGCCTCACGCACCTGTCGGGAGAGCTCGACGGCGTCCCTGACGGCGGACCAGAACACGACCCCGCCCCCAGCGTCATCGGCGGATCTCTGCAGGGAATTCCAAGAACGGGATGAAGTCCTCCCATGACTTCCGCCACATCGCGACCATGGCCGGATACTTCACCTGCCAGCTGACGTGCGACGGGCGTTCGCCAGAGCCCTCAGGGCAGGGCTGTCGTGGCCGCTGTAAAGCAGCATCTGGGCGGCCTTGACTTGGGAGGGGCGTACGCGGATGACGCGTCTCGGTCGGCGCGCGGCGCCGTTTTCAGGCGACGCGGCTCCAGTACTCTCACCGGCGATGATCTTGGTGGCGCTCATGCTTCCTCCTCCTCATCGAGTGTACGTGAGCGTAGGCCGTCGCGGGAGTCCCGTATCCTCTCGCCCCCTTGGTCGTCCTCCCCCAAGTCGCCCTCCTCCACATCGTCGGGGCCTTCGAGCTCGAAGATGTCGTCCCCGCTGAACTCATCGATCTCCTCGTCGACCAACGAGAAGACGATCGCGTCGATCATCTCGGCATCTGGCGTGGTCAACTTGTTCTCGGACTGGATCGACTTCAACGCCGCCAACCCGAGATCAGCCTTGCGCTCCTCCTGGTCACCAGCCAGTTCTGCGGCCCACCGGATATTGCGCAGCAATTCGGCTCGCTGCTCCGCCCTACGCGATTGGACGCTGCTGTAGATCAACACACCCTGGGTGACGAGCACACCGAGCAGCGCGAGCAACCCCACGACCAGCGCCGTACTGAGAGGAAGGACCATGGCGGGCTGCTCAATCATGCCTCGATCCTCTCGCGTTCAGTGGATGTAGGAACTCCGCCACGGCGTCAACACCATCACCAGCGCCGTCACGAACTCAACCCGAGCCAACCAACGCGACCACACGCTCCACAGACACCGCAGAGCCACAACCCTGCACCCCATAACCCACGGTCGAACCTCACAAAACACCGAGGACTGCGCGGTAGCTCTACCGGAGGGGGAGGTGGGACCGATGGTAGAAGTCGTAGAACCATTTCCAGTGGGCAGGCGGGTCGTAACGGACGGCCTCGAGGGTGGGGTCCTGCATGATCCGCTCGATGAGCTCAACAGAGCCGCTCACGTAGTTCGACTGGTCTTCATAAGCCCCGGCGATGTACCACCGTCCCGCGGGGTCCCAGATCGACATCGGAATCGGCCCGTTCTCCAGCAGATCACGCAACCTCACCATCCCCGAATCAGTGCGGAACTCATCGATCCGGTCAAGCATCGTCATGCAAGGGTCGAAGAATCCCACCTCGACATCAAGGTCTTCAATCTCTCCGAGATCGACCAGATGGGTGACGACACGCTCCAACATCTCCACCGGCATCGCGCCCTCCGGGGGCAGCCACAGCGCCTGGTCACCAGTCAGATCCCAGACGAACTCCCCCCATGGATCGGTATCCATCGTCTCCGGGAGAGACAGGCCGGAGATCCTGCCGACCTCCGCCCAGGTCATCAGATCGCCCGTCTCCATGCTGCGATAGGGCTGCAGGACGAAGGCACTTTCGCCACCGGGGATCGGATAGAACGGCAGCCCGTACCAGTCGAAACCGTCTTTACGACCGGGGTAGTGGGCTGTCGCGTCGATCGGCCACATCCCGCCGTGATGCTCTTTCGGGCCAGTTGGATCATTTGTTGTATCGGATTTTGACATCTAGGCCATTCCCCTTATTTTGAATCCTGATGCTGGGACGAGAGGGGGGCCGGACCCCTCCTTCACCCATCCTCGTCCCGCTGTAGTCGGTGTACGCGATTCGGCGCCCATCTTTCAATATTAGGATACGAGCCTTCCCGGAGGAGTACTCCTCTAAGCCGTATTCGTCACGCAACTTCTCAAAGTCTTTTACAGCCTGCTCTTCCCCCCGTCTTTTTCGTATTCCTTGTGGGACTTGGCGCTATCTTTTGACTGAGGGGAAGCGCTGGCGGAGTCAATCAGTTCATCGATTCCGTCGTCGACTGAATCCTTTGCACTGGCAGACGAGGCGGCGTTATTGAGCGCTTCTCCGATGCCCGGCGCCGCCTTCTCGGGTCTGTCAGATTCTTTGTGTAAGTGAGGTTGGTCAGTTCAGACCCAGGCGGTCGCCGTAGGTCAGTGACAAGATGTTGAGAATGTTCTTCCAACCGGAGACCTGACCGGTCGGGTTGGGGCGGTTGGGTTCCTTGTGGCGGATCGACAGGTAGAGGACCTTGAGTGCGGATTCCTCGTCGGGAAAGTGGCCGCGTCGACGGGTGGCGGCCCGGAACCGGGCGTTCAGCGACTCGATGCCGTTGGTGGTGTAGATGATCCTGCGGATCTCGGGCGGGAAGTCCAGGAACGGGATGAACTCCTCCCACGACCGGCGCCACATCTGCACCATGGCCGGGTACTTGCCCTCCCACGCCTGGGCGAAGGCCTCGAACTCGTCGGCGGCCACGTCGGGGTTCGGTGCCACCTAGACCCGCTTCAACGCGGCGGTGATCTTCGACCAGTCCGCCTTCGACGCATACCGCAGGCTGTTGCCGATCAGGTGGACCACACAGGTCTGCACCACCGCTTCCGGCCAGATCGCGGTGATCGCCGTGGGCAGCCCCTTCA
>NZ_BAAGXC010000031.1:0-27761 GCF_054780035.1 Mariniluteicoccus endophyticus
GTCGCCGGACAAACACACAGAACCCGTGAGGGCCAACCCTGGTTGGCCCTCACGGGTGTTTTTGCATACCCACATGTTTTGAGGGTGCGGCTAGGTTCGGCACATGCGTGCGCGTCTCGTCCGGGCCCTGTTCTGTGCCATCGTTCTCGGGCTGGCCGGGCGGGCTCTGCCCGGCCTCGTCGGGGACGTGACGGGCAGCATCCTCTACACGGTGGCCGTGGCCCTGGCCGTCGCGCTCGTGCGTCCTGGGTGGGGGGCCGGCGTACCCGCGGTCGTCGGCGTGGTGGTGAGCTGGTGCATCGAGGCCCTCCAGTACGCGGGTCTCGCCGCACGCGCGGCCGCGGCGTTCCCGCCGGCCAGGCTCTTGCTGGGCACGACGTTCGTGGTGTGGGACCTGGCCGCGTACGTGGTCGGGGGACTAGTGGCGTACCCCGTCCTTCGTCTCGTCAGTCCTCGTCCGCGGCCTTCTTCGGCGCAGGGACCGTGAACCCGGTCGTGGGTGCGGTGAAGATGTCGACGCGGGGGGTGTTCGCCGCCGGCTTGGCGGCCTTCGGCTTGTCACCGGGGGCGACGGGGCGTACGGGCTCGCCCATGGCCTTGGTGATGGCCTCCATGATGGGGTTCGAGCCGGGCTTGTGCTTGCGTACCTCTGCCATGTGGCCAAGAGTACGCGGATCAGCGGATGAGTCGACGACGCTTGGCCTCCGCGGTGGCCGCGGTGCGGTTGTCGACGCCGAGCTTGTCGTAGAGACCGACGAGGTGTCCCTTCACCGTCGACTCGGACAGGAACAGCGAGCGAGCGATCTCCCTGTTGGACAGACCTGTCGCCAGCAGCTGGAGGATCTCGGACTCGCGAGCCGTGAGCCCGCCGTCGCCATGGCGTAGCCGGTCCACCACGCGGAGCGAGACCTCGGGGGAGAGCGCTGTCCGGCCCCGGGCGGCGTCCAGAACCGCCGACACCAAGTCGGACGTGGGGGCGTCCTTCAGCAGATAGCCCGTGGCGCCGGCGTCGAGGGCGCCGAAGATGTCCGCTTCGGAGTCGAACGTGGTGAGCACCACGACGCGTACGTCCGGGTGGGCCGACGTGAGCGAACGGGTGGCCTCGACGCCGGACGGGCCGTCACCGAGCTGCAGATCCATCAAAACCACGTCAGGCGTCCGGCCCGCGCGAGTGAGCGAGCCCACGACGACCTCGGCCTCGTGGGCGGAGGCGGCCTCCCCGACCACGGACAGCCGTTCGTCGGCGTCCAAGAGCGTACGAAGGCCCTCCCGCACTACCGGATGGTCGTCGACCAGAACCACGCGTACGCTCATCGTTCCTCCTCGAGCGGGACGGACAGGCTCACCGTGGTGCCCTCTCCCGGACTGCTGTCGACCTCCATGGTGCCCCCGACCTCGGCGAGCCGTCGGCGGAGACCCGTCAACCCAAAGCTGTCCGTCCCCGCAGGCGCCGACGTGTCGAACCCTCGACCGTCATCGGCAATGTCGAGCGTCACGTGGGCGGGCCACCAGGTGAGCGACAGGACGCAGCGCGACGCGCCCGCGTGCTGGACGACGTTGGCGATCGAGGCCTGGGCTCCTCGGTGGAGGGCGGTGATGCGGCGTTCGTCGAGGTGCCGGGCCGGGCCGTCGACTCGGAGCGACACCTCCAGCGGGCGGTGGAGCGCGTCCTGGCGTACGGCGGTGTCGGTGACGAGCCGCTGCAGGGCATCGGTGAGCGACGGGTTCCCCGTCCCCAGATCACGGACGAGCCGGCGGGCGTCGACCAGGTTCTCCCGCGCGGTCGCCTCGATCCCCGCAAGAGCCCCGGCCACGTCGTCGGTCGTGCGGGCGGTGCGGGCCAGCAGCACGATCGAGCCCAGGCCCTGGGCGATCGTGTCGTGGATCTCCCGCGCGAGACGCTCCCGCTCGGCGAGCACGCCGCGAGCCCGCTCGGCCGCAGCGAGCTCGTCCTGGGCGGCGCGTAGCTCCGCCACGAGGGCGCGGTTGCGCTCGGCGTCGCGGCGCAGCTGACCGAACACCGCGTACGCGCCGACCGCCGACAGCGCACCCAGCAGGGGGCCGAGCCACATGCCGACGGGCAGGCCGCGCGCCGCCCCGTCGAGGCGCGCCCGCACCAGCGCCGCCACCACCGACCAGACCACCATCGATCCGACGGCGGCGACGCCCCAGCGGCCGGGGACCACCGACAAGACGAGGAAGAACAACGGGAACGCGACCCACAGGAACCCCTCGGTCATCGCCGAGCCGGCGACCCAGCAAGCCACGAGGGTCGACACCCAGACGAGCCTCATGCGGGCCGTCGCACGCGGCTCGAGGAGCTGGCCGGCGACATAGCCGAGGACCAGAGCCACCGCGAGCACCGTGGCCACCCAGGCCCGCGTCGTGCCGTGGGGGAGCGCGGCGTCCTGCCAGGCGCGCACGACCCCGAGCACGACGAGAACCACGACCGAGACGTGGAGGGCGTGGCGGAGGCTGAGTGTGGGCATGGCCCCACCAGCATCGCACGCATTCGGCGTACGACGCCGCGGTCCCTGAGCTGGGCGGGTGCCGAACCTCCTGACCCCCGTGGCCCAGCTCGTCGGGTGTCAGCCCTGGATCGTCAGGGCGGCCCGCTGATCGTCGGGCTCGACCAGCGGCTGCGGAGGGCCACCGGGGACCGTGCATCGATCCTCTTCTCGGTGAACGCGGTGCTGCGTGTCTGGCCCGCCTTCGACGAGTACGCCCGCCGGGCGGGACACAGGATGCCCGTGTTCGCGCTCGAGGAGCAGCGCAACCACGGCTGATAAGGTCTGCCTCACAGAAATCCCCTTCTACCGCCGAGAAACTGGAGTGTGCCGTGGCCGGTGGACTTGCTGCCCTGCTCGACGACGTGGCGGTCATCGCCAAGATGGCCAGCGCGGCTGGCACCAAGGCGGTCGGCGTGGTCGTCGACGACGCCGCGGTGACGCCCCAGTACGTGCGGGGGTTCTCCCCGGCGCGTGAGCTGCCGATCATCTGGAAGATCGCGCGGGGGTCGCTGGTCAACAAGGCCATCCTCATCGTCCTGCTGCTCCTGCTCGACCACTTCCTGCCGTTCGTGCTCACGCCGCTGCTGATGCTGGGCGGCCTCTACCTGTCGTACGAGGGCGCCGAGAAGCTCTATGAGGCGTTGTTCCACCGCAAGGACGATGCGGCCAGCGAGGCGGTGGCACCGGTGCCCGCCACCGCCGACCCCGAGATGGAGAAGAAGATGGTCAAGGGCGCCATCACCACCGACTTCATCCTCTCGGCAGAGATCATGGTGATCTCCCTCAACACCGTGAACGTCTCCGGCGGTGCCACGATGCCACTGGTCGACAAGACGATCGTCCTGGTCGCCGTGGCCCTCCTCATCACCCTGCTCGTCTATGGCGTGGTCGCCCTCATCGTGAAGATGGACGACGTCGGCCTCCACATGGCCAAGCGTGACAACGAGGGCTCCCAGCGCATCGGCCGCAGTCTGGTGAAGGCCATGCCGGTCGTCCTGTCGATCCTCTCGACGGTCGGCATCGCGGCGATGCTGTGGGTCGGCGGCCACATCCTGCTCGACGGCGCGTACAAACTCGGGCTCAAGGCCCCCTACGACCTCGTCCACCACCTCGAGGCGCCCGCTCATCACGTCGCCGGCGTCGGCGGCTTCCTGGGCTGGCTGGTCAACACGCTGTGCTCCGCCGTCGTGGGCCTCGTCATCGGCGGCATCGCCGTGGCGATCATGCACGTGCTGCCGTTCAAGAAGAAGGACCACGCCGCGGCCCACTGACCACCGCCCGGGCGGGCGGCTGCGGGCAGTGGTTGAAAAGTCGATAAACTTGGGCGATGAACCGAGACGTCGACCCCTGGCAGGTACGCGAGTCCGACCTGGGCGGCGGTGCGGCCGCAGCCGCGTCGGCGCTGACCGTCGCCAACGGCCACCTCGGCATCCGCGGCTCCTTGGACGAGGCCGCCGACGAGGAGTGCCGCGGCACCTTCCTGGCAGGGGTCCACGAGACCCATCCGCTGTCCTACCCCGAGGGCGGGTTCGGTCATCCCGAGACGGGTGAGGCCATGATCCCCGTGGCCGACGGCTCGGCGATCCGTCTGCTCGTCGACGGCGTCCCTCTGGACACCGTCGAGATCGAGCCGTCCGACCACGAGCGCGTCCTCGACCTGCGCGACGGCGTGCTGCGCCGCACCACGACCTGGCGGCTGCCCGCGGCCACGGTGACGCTCCACACCGAGCGGCTCGTCTCCGCGGCCCTGCCCGGTGTCGCCGCCATCCGCTGGCGGGTCGAGACCGAGGCGGCCGTGCGCGTCGGCGTACGCTCCCAGCTCGTCGCCAACGCCGTCACGTCCGTCGTCGACAACGGCGACCCGCGCGTCGAGGAGGCGTTGCGGGCGCCGTTCGAGGCCCTCGCGCACCGGGACGACCCCGACGGGGGTGCATTCGTGCACCGCAGCCGCCGTCGCCGGTTCACCGTCGGGGCGGCCGTGCGCCACCGGTCCGACGGATCCGACGTGCACACCGAGACCCGCGTCGCCCCCGACGAGGTCGTGACCACCTTCACCGCCGACCTGCTCGACGGCGGCGCGCTCGAGGTCGTCAAGGTGCTGGGTTATGCGGTGGCCCGCGACGGCGAGGCAGACGAGATCCTCGAACACGCCAGGGCGGCGGCCGCGGACGCGTACGACCTCGGCTGGGACGAGCTCGTCGGCCGCCAGCGCACCGCCCTCGACGACCTGTGGGAACGTGCCGGCGTCGTCATCGAGGGCGACGACCGCCTGGCGCTGGGTGTCCGGTTCAGCATCTTCCACCTGTGGCAGGCGTCGGTCTGCCTCGACGACGCCCCCCTCGGCGCGAAGGGCCTGACCGGGTCCGGCTACTCCGGCCACACGTTCTGGGACATCGAGGGGTTCGCCCTGCCGGCGCTGTCCTACCTCGATCCCAGCGCCGCCGCACGCCTGCTGAGCTGGCGGTCGGGGACCCTGCCCCAGGCGCGGGAACGTGCGAAGACGCTCCAGGTCGAGGGGGCGGTGTTCGCGTGGCGCACCATCAGCGGGACCGAGGTGTCGGCGTACTGGCCGGCCAGCACGGCCGCCATGCACCTCAACGCCGACATCTCCCGCGCCTACGACTTGTACGCCGCCATCACCGGCCACGACTCTGCCGAGGTCGGCGGGTTCGACGTGCTCGTCGAGACCGCGCGCCTGTGGGCCTCCCTGGGCCGGTTCGACGTCGCCGACCGCTGGCACCTGTTCGGGATGACCGGCCCCGACGAATACACCGGCGCGGTCGACGACAACGTCTTCACCAACCTCATGGCCGCCCGCAACCTCCGCGCGGCCGCCGACGCCGTGACCGCCTCACCGGCCGATGCGCAGCGGCTCGGCGTCACCGACGACGAGGTGGAGCTGTGGCAGCGGGCCGCCGCGCACGTGCACGTCCCCTTCGACGACCATCTGGGCGTCCACCCCGCCTGCACCGGCTTCACCGCCTTCGCCGAGTGGGACTTCGACGAGCTGAACCAGAAGATCCAGGAGAACGCCCACTACTTCACGATCTACCGCCACCAAGTCGTCAAGCAGGCCGACCTCGTGCAGGCGCTGTGGTGGTGCGAGGACGCGTTCACCGCCGAACAGATCGCCCGCGACCTCGACTATTACGAGGCGCGCACCGTCCGTGACTCGTCGCTGTCGTCGGGTGTTCAGGCGGTCGTCTGCGCCCGCGCGGGGCACCTCGACCTCGCGACCGCGTACTGGCGGGAGGCCGCACTGGTCGACCTGCAGGACCTGCAGGGCAACACCGATCAGGGCCTCCACATCGCCTCGCTGGCGGGGGCTTGGCTGGCGATGGTCAACGGGTTCGGCGGCGTACGCGAGCGCGGCGGCGCCGAGGGGCGGCTGCAGCTCGCGCCGCGGCTGCCGAGCGGGCTGACGCGCCTGGAGTTTCGGCTGGCCTGGCGCGACCACCTCGTCGTCGTCGCGATCACCCCCGACGGCGCGACCCTGTCGCTGCCGCACGAGGCCGGCAGCGCCCTCGACGTGCTCGTCGACGGCGAACCCGTCACTCTCGAACCCGGGCGCCGGACGCAGGTGCCGCTGCAGCGGCCGGAACCGCTGCTGCCGACGCCTCGCCAGCCCGCCGGGCGGGCCCCGGAGGGTCGCTGATCGGCCCTCAGCTCTTCTGGGGGATCTGCCCGAAGCGGATGGTCTGGTCGCCGCCCCTGACCTCTAGCGTGATGCCGCCATCGACCAGCTGCCAGGTCGAGCCCTTCGTGAACAGGTCGAGCACCCACGCCTCCTGCTCCATCAGCTTCGGCTCGCACGCCGTGCGGGTCGAGCCGAGCCGGCCGGTGCGTAGCTGGTCGCCGGTGACCCCCAGCTGGCCGGTGTGGGTGTTGCAGCCGGTGCGCAGCCCGAACTGGTCGGCCTCGGGGCGGATGTTGAGCGTCACGGCGCTGCCCTCGACGAGGGTGCGGGGGCCCGTGGTGCCTGTGGAGCGCCAGGTGCCGACGAGCTCGGCGGGGATCGGGGACGGTGCCACGGGGGGCTCCTGGGGGCTGGTAGGGGTCGTCGCGACTGGGCTGGCGGTCGTGGGGCTCGTCGGGGCCGGGGACGCCGGGGTGGTGCAGCCCGCGAGGGCCACAGCGGCGGCGATGCCTGCCAGCGCGCGGATCGAGCGATTCATGTCCTCCACGCTAGGCGACCGTTGGTCACGTGCCGCAGTAGGTCACGTGTGCGCCCTCGCCGGGCTCGAGGAGGTCCTCGTCGCCCGGCCGGGCCGCGAACGGCTCGGTGCAAGCGGTCAGCAGCCGCTTGTACGGTGCGATATCGCCCGCGGTAGCGGCGGACAGCGCCTCCTCGACAAGGTGGTTGCGGGGGATGACGGCCGGGTTGGTCGCAGCCATCGCCGCACGGTCGGGGGCCTGCGCGAGCCAGCGCTGCTCCCAGGCCTCGAACCGGGGCCAGTCGATGACCATGGTGGCGGCGTCGCCGTCGCCCAGGGCGCGGAAGAACCGCGTGTGGTCCACGCGCTCGGCGGTCAGGAGTTCCAGCAGGTCGCGGTTCAGGTCGGGGTCGGGCGTACGCAGGCCGAGCTTCGCGGTCAGCACCCGCGCGTACGCCTCTTCGTAGCAGCCGCCGAACCGGTGTAGGACCTCTGTCGCCGGCTCGACCGCGTCCTGCGGGTCGTCTGCCACGAGCGGGAGGAGCGCCTCGGCCAGCCTGGCGAGGTTCCACTGGGCGATCAGCGGCTGGTTGGCGTACGCGTAGCGGCCCTGGTGGTCGATCGACGAGAACACCGTGGCCGGGTCGAACGCGTCCATGAACGCACACGGACCGAAGTCGATCGACTCGCCCGAGATGGTCGTGTTGTCGGTGTTCATCACGCCGTGGACGAAGCCGACGCCCATCCAGCGTGCGACGAGCTCGGCCTGGGCCCGCGCGACCTCGTCGAGCAGGGCCAGCGCGGGCACGTCGGCGTCCGCGGCATGCGGGTGGTGCCGCGCGATGGCGTGGTCGGCCAAGGCCTGCAGCACCGCGCGGTCGCCGGCGGCGGCCGCGTACTGGAAGGTCCCGACCCGCAGGTGGCTCGACGCGACCCGGCACAGCACCGCCCCGGGGAGCAACGTCTCGCGCGCGACGGACGCGCCGGTCGTGACCACGGCCAGCGCGCGTGTCGTCGGGATGCCCAGCGCGTGCATGGCCTCACCGACGAGGTGTTCCCGCAGCATGGGGCCCAGCGCGGCCAGCCCGTCGCCGCCGCGGGAGAACAGCGTACGCCCCGATCCCTTCAGGTGCAGGTCGTGGCGGCGACCGTGGGGGTCCACGAGCTCGCCGAGCAGCAGCGCGCGCCCGTCGCCCAGCCGCGGCGAGTAGTGGCCGAACTGGTGGCCGGCGTACGCCTGGGCGAAGCCCTCGGCGTGCTCGCCGTGGCCGGTCAGGAAGGCGACCCCGGCGTGCGAGCGCAGCCAGTCGGGGTCGAGGCCCAGCTCATCGGCGAGGTCGTCGTTGACGACGACCGCCTCGGGGGAGGGCCAGTCGGCGGCCTCCCAGCGCAGCGACAGCGCGGGGACGTCGTGGGCGTAGGTGTGCTCGAGCAGGGGCTCCATCGTGCCGAGGATAGGTGACGACGCCCGGCCGTGGACCGGCCGGGCGTCGCGCGTGGGGGTCAGAGCAGGCCCGCGGAGCGGACGAGCTTCCCGATCTGGTTGTCGTCGAGGCGGTCGAGGACGCGGCGGCGCAGGGCGGCCGGTCCGGGCACGTGCACGGGCTCGCCGTCACGCAAGCGGGCCGACGCCTCCAGCAGGGTGCGTACGTCGTAGGTCGAGTTGAAGACCTCCGGGACGCCGCGCTCGACGTCGAGCAGCGTGTAGGCCGCCTCCATGCCGGTGCGCACCGAGTACTCGGTCGTGAAGATGCAGTCGCGGCTGGTTTCGGCGAACTGGCCGATGAACGCGAAGTTCTGGGCGCCCGGCGGGACGACGTCGGGGCGGTCGCCGGCCTTGCGCGGCATGAAGAACGACGTGACGTACGGCATCATCACGGGCACGCACTTCGCACCGGTCGCGGCGAGCTCGGGGATGTCCTCGACGGGGACACCCATGTGGTAGAGCCACTCCTGGGTGATCTCCTCGCCGGTGCACTCCTGGATGGACTTCTTGACGTAGTCGCCGGGGGTGTCGGAGAACAGCGCGTACACCCAGACCACGATCTGGTCGGCGGGCTGCTGCTTGAAGTGGGGCTGGCGGTTGACGGTCCAGCTGAGCAGCCAGCTCGAGTCGCGGGCGGTGACGATGCCGCCGGTGACGACGCGGCCGCTGAACGGGTCGCGCTTGGCGATCTTGCGGATGTATTCGGGGATGCGCTCGTCGAGGGTGGTGACGGTGGCCGACTCCCACTTGGTCTCGTCGATCGACGAGCAGAACACTTCGGGGTGGCCGAACGACGGGTCCTTGCGGGCGATGCGCTTCCACAGGTCCCAGGCGGACGCGGGGCCGCGGTCGAGCTTCGCGGGGGTGTGGTGGTCGCCGTTGTCGGAGTTGTCGACGAGCGATCCGATGGTCATGAGCAGGAGGTCGTCGCGGCCAAGGTCGGTGGCGCCCTCCTCGCCGCGGTGGGTCCAGTGGAAGCGGGTGGCGCGCTTGGTGTCGCCGGCGAACTCGAAGTCGACGTCGGTGACCTCGGTCTCGAACTGGAAGGTGACGCCCTGGTCCATCAGCCAGCGGGTCATGGGCAGGACGAGCGACTCGTACTGGTTGTATTTGGTGAACTTCAGCGCGCTGAAGTCTGGCAGGCCGCCGATGTGGTGGACGAAGCGGTGGAGGTAGAGCTTGAACTCCAGGGCCGAGTGCCACTCCTCGAAGGCGAACATCGTGCGCCAGTAGAGCCAGAAGTTCGAGTCGAGGAAGTCGCGGCCGAGGACCTCGTCGATGCGCTTGCCCTCCATCTCCTCGCGGGTCGCGAGGAAAACCTTGGTGAGCTCCTTCTGGGCCTTGGGCGTCAGATCGAACTTCCCGTCGGTGTGGGCGTCCTGGCCACGGTTGACGGTGGCGCGCTGCAGCGAGTAGTTCGGGTCGTCCTTGTTGAGCCAGTAGAACTCGTCGAGGACGGACGCGCCCTCGATCTCGAGCGAGGGGATCGTGCTGAAGCAGTCCCACAGGCACTCGAAGTGGTCCTCCATCTCACGGCCGCCGCGGATGACGAAGCCGCGCTCGGGCTCCTTGATGCCGTCCAGCGCGCCTCCGGCCAGCTTGAGCTTGTCGAGGATGGTGATGTTCTCGCCGGGCACGCCGGCGTCGCGGATCATGAACACCGCCGACGACATGGAGGCCAGTCCGGCTCCCACGAAGTACGCGTGCTTGTCGGCGGCACCGTCAACGGGACGGGGACGTGCGAGGGCCTCGTAGTTGCCTGAGCTGTAGTACATTTTGACTCCTTTGAGTTGGCTCAATATTGAGTGTACTCGAAATCGAGTCGGATACAATCCTTTGGTGATCACTCAGCAACCCCTTGGACGACGCGAGCGCGCCAAAGCGGAGAAGCGCGCCAAGATCCTCGCCGCCGCGCGGCGCCTGATCGCCGAGAAGGGGTACGCGGCCATGACCATGGCCGACGTGGCGAAGGCGGCAGACGTCGCGGCGGGCACGGTGTTCCAGTACGCCGCCACCAAACCCGAGCTGTTGATGATGGTCTCCGCCGACTACTGGCGGCAGTCAGCCGCGAACGCGCGTACGCGCGAGCCGTCCGGCGACACCGAGCAGGACATCCGTGCACTCGTGCGACCGGTCGTCGACGTGTCCCTGGAACGTCGGGAGGTCGCGACGTGGGTCGCCCGCGAGCTGATCTTCGGGGCGCCCGGGCCGCACCGCGCCGAGGTGCTGTCGATCCTCGATGAGCTCGAGGGCAAGATCGCCCGCGTCATCGCCGCCGACGGCGTGCCCTCGGCCCGCGCCGACGCCGCCGCCCGGCTCATCGTGTCGGGCACGCTGGTCGAGCTGAACCGCGTTCGCGAGGGACGCAAGGACCCCGCGGCCGCCGTGGCCGGACTGGACGAGCTCGTGGGGATCGTCGTCCGGGGCGCCGCGGCCCCGTGAGCGTCCACCGCCGGATGCCTGGCGGCATCACCTGTCCCGAGGCGGGATGATGGGCGGCATGTCCCGCCCGTTCCTGCTGGTCGGCACCCGCGCCGACGACGACATCGCCGATGCCGAGCACGAATCGTTCGTGCGTTTCATGGGCGTGCCCGCCGCGCGGCTGCACCGCGTACGGCTGGAGCAGGAGCCGCTCGACGTCGACCTCGACGCGTACGCCGGGATCGTGGTCGGCGGCAGCCCGTTCAACGCGTCCGATTCGGAGAAGTCACCGCTGCAGCAGCGCGTCGAGCGCGACCTGGGCCGGATGCTCGACGAGGTCGTCCGCCGTGACCTGCCGTTCTTCGGTGCCTGCTACGGCGTGGGCACGCTCGGCGCCCACCAGGACGCGGTCATCGACCGCACGTACGGCGAGGCACCCGGCGCGGTGACGATCATGCTCACCGACGAAGGCGTGCGCGACCCGCTGTGCGCGCACCTGCCGTCGCGGTTCGACGCGTTCGTCGGCCACAAGGAGGCCGTGCGTACGCTGCCGCCCCACGCGGTGCTGCTGGCCACCGGTGAGCGGTGCCCGGTGCAGATGTTCCGCATCCGCACGAACCTGTACGCGACGCAGTTCCACCCCGAGCTCGACGCCGTCGCACTGGCCGAGCGCCTGCGGGCGTACCGCGACCACGGCTACTTCGAGCCCGACGAGCTCGAGCGGCTCATCGCCGAGGCGAACGCCGCCGACGTCGCGAAGGCGGGACTGCTGCTGGCGGCGTTCGCGGAACGCTACGGCTGACTCAGGCGCCGACGTACTCGGCCAGGTGCTGGCCGGTCAGCGTCTCCTTCCCGGCGACGAGATCGGCCGGCGTACCCTCGAACACCACGCGACCACCCTCGTGACCGGCGCCCGGGCCGAGGTCGATGATCCAGTCGGCATGCGCCATGACGGCTTGGTGGTGCTCGATGACGATGACGGTGCGGCCGTCGTCGACCATCCGGTCGAACAGGCCGAGCAGGCCCTCGACGTCGGCGAGGTGCAGGCCAGTCGTCGGCTCGTCGAGCACGTAGATCCCGCCCTTGCTCGCCATCTGCGTGGCCAGCTTGATGCGCTGGCGCTCACCGCCGGACAGCGTGGTCAGCGGCTGGCCCAGCCGCAGGTAGCCCAGGCCTACGTCGTTCATGCGCTCCAGGATCTTCGCCGCGGCCGGCGTCTTCGCGTCGCCGGAGCTGAAGTACGCGAGCGCCTCGGTGACCGGCAGCGCCAGCACCTCGGCGATGTTCTTGTCACCCAGCCGGTATTCGAGGACCTCCGGCATGAACCGCTTGCCCTCGCACGCCTCGCACGGCGTCGTCACGCCCGACATCATCGCCAGGTCGGTGTAGATCACGCCATTTCCGTTGCACACCGGGCACGCGCCCTCGGAGTTCGCCGAGAACAGCGCCGGCTTCACCCCGTTCGCCTTCGCGAACGACTTGCGGATCGGCTCAAGCAGCCCCGTGTAGGTCGCGGGGTTGGACCGGCGCGACCCCTTGATCGCCGTCTGGTCGACGGTGATGATGTCGTCGGAGGGCAGGTTCGCGTGGATCAGCGAGCTCTTGCCCGAGCCGGCCACGCCCGTCACCGCGACGAGCACGCCCGTGGGCACGTCCACGTCGACGTCCTGCAGGTTGTGGGTCTTCGCCCCGCGGATCTCGAGCCTGCCGGTCGGCGTACGCACCGTCTCCTTCACGTGGACGCGGTCGTCCAGGTGGCGGCCGGTCACCGTGCCGGAGGACCGCAGGCCCTCGACCGTGCCCTCGAAGCAGATCTCGCCGCCCGCCGTGCCCGCGCCGGGACCGATGTCGACGACGTGGTCGGCGATGGCGATCATCTCGGGCTTGTGCTCGACGACCAGCACGGTGTTGCCCTTGTCGCGCAGCTCCAGCAGCAGCTGGTTCATCCGCTGGATGTCGTGCGGGTGCAGGCCCGCTGACGGCTCGTCGAACACGTACGTCACGTCGGTCAGCGACGAGCCGAGGTGGCGGATCATCTTCGTACGCTGCGCCTCACCACCCGACAGCGTGCCCGCCGGCCGGTCGAGCGACAGGTAGCCCAGACCGATGTTCACGAACGAGTCGAGCGTGTGCGACAGCGAGGCCAGCAGCGGGCGTACCGACGCGTCGTCGATGCCGCGTACCCACTCGGCCAGGTCGGAGACCTGCATGCGGCAGGCGTCGGCGATCGAGATGCCGCGTACCTTCACCGACCGCGCCGTCTCGTTGAGGCGCGTGCCGTCGCAGTCGGGACACGTCTGGAACGTCACCGCACGGTCGACGAACGCGCGGATGTGGGGCTGCATCGCGTCCTTGTCCTTCGACAGGATCGACTTCTGCAGCTTCGGGATCAGGCCCTCGTAGGTGAGGTTGATGCCGTCGACCTTCAGCTTGACGGGCTCCTTCCACAGCAGGTCGTGCAGCTCGCGCAAGGTGTAGTCCTTGATCGGCTTGTCGACGTCGAAGAAGCCGGACCCCTTGAAGATGCGGCCGTACCAGCCGTCCATCGAGTATCCGGGCACCTTGAACGGGCCCTCCTCGAGCGACTTCTCGCGGTCGAACAGCTCGTCGTGGTCGAGCTCGGTGACATGGCCCATGCCCTCGCAGCGGGCGCACATGCCGCCGTTGACCTGGAACGTGCGCTTCTCCGAGATCGTCTTGTCGCCCTTCTGGACCGTCATCGCCCCACCGCCGGAGACCGTCGGGACGTTGAACGAGAACGCGTTCGACGGGCCGATCTGCGGGTCGCCCAGGCGGCTGAACAGCAGACGCAGCATCGCGTTGGCGTCGGTCGCCGTGCCGACGGTCGAGCGCGGGTTGGCGCCCATCGGCTCCTGGTCGACGATGATCGCCGTCGTCAGGCCCTCCAGGCGGTCGACCTCCGGGCGGCCCAGATTCGGCATGAAGCCCTGCACGAACGCCGAGTAGGTCTCGTTGATCAGGCGCTGGGAGTCGGCCGCGATGGTGTGGAACACCAGCGAGCTCTTGCCCGAGCCGGAGACGCCGGTGAACACCGTCAACCGGCGCTTGGGAATGTCGACCGACACGTCCTTCAGGTTGTTCTCGCGCGCACCGATCACCCGGATGAGATCGTGGGAGTCGGCGGGATGGGTCGTTCTCATGGTGTCTCCTCGCTGGTCTGACGTGAACGCTACCGGGCTGACGCGGCGTCCGGGCCAGCAGGAGGACCAGGGGTCGATAGGGTCGGCGCCATGTCGCTTCCCCCTCCCGGTCAGCAGCCTCCCGGTCAGCCGTACGCGGGGCCGCCGCAGCAGGCTGGCCAGCCGCAGATGCCGTACGGCCCGCATGCGTACACGCGGCCTGTCGTGGTCCCGGCGGCTTCTACTGGCGCGATCTCGTGGTGGGCCGGCCTGCTTGTGTTCGCCCTGGTGCCGTTCCTCAGCTCCGTCGTCGCCGGGGCGGTCATGGTGGTCGTGGGCCGCAGCCAGAAGGGCAAGGGACCGGTGGCGGTCGAGATCGGTCGGGGCGCCGCGAACTGGGGCCTCACCTACCTGATCGCGACGGTGCTGCTCGTCGGCACCCACTTCGTGCTGCTGTTCACCCTCGCGGGCGACCGCCCCAGCCCGTACGCGGACTCCTTCTTCCCGATCGGCATCCCCATCACGCTCTGGCTCGTCGTCACGCTCGCCCACATCGTGGTGTCGATCGTCGGGGGCGTACGCGCCGGTGGCGGAAGGCCGACGCACGTCGGCATCCCGTTCTTCAGGGCCTGAGTCACTCGCTCGGGCACCAACCGAGCACGCGCTCGGCGCGGCGTACGTCGAACAGCCCAACGCCACCCGCCAGGTCGCCACGGCGCTCGGAACCGGGGGAGAACCGGTCGAGCAGCTCGACGGTGGGCGTCTCGCTCCATGTGCGGTCGGCCGCGACCACGCACACCTCGTAGCGCTCGCGCTCGCCGCCCGGTGCCAACCCCAGCACGCACGCCCGCGCCGCGTCGGCCAGCGACACGTAGCCCCAGAGGTTCTTCGTCTCGGTCGCCTCGTCCAGCCCCAGCGACTCGCGCTCGCCGGGCGCCATGATCCAGTGGAACCGCAGCGCGGTGACGGTCATGCCGCGGCGCGCGAACATCTGCCCCATCCGCTCCACGAAGTCCTTGGTGAGGGCGTACGCGTCGACGTACTGCAGCGGGCTGTCCTCGTCGACGGGCACGTACGGCTGCCGCAGCTCCGCCGGGCCCCAGGCCGTGCCGTAGATGGACCCGCTGGAGGCCAGAACCGCGGTGCGGATACCGGCCGCGTACGCCTCCTCGAGGGCGTTGAACGTCGTCATCGTATTGGTCCGCACGAGGTCGGCAGGCGCCACGTCCTCCGGCGAGGGGACGCCCGCACAGTGGACGACCGCGTCGCAGCCGCGCATCGAGGCGCGGACGGCCGCCGGGTCCTCGAGGTCGACTTGCGGGGTGCCGCGCACGTCGGCGGCCACCACCTCGTGGCCCTCGGCGCCCAGCTGGCGGCGAACCTCGCCGCCCAGTTTGCCTTCGGTCCCGCTCACCCAGATCTTCATGGGACCGACCCTAGTGACCGGCTCCTGAGGGCCGACCCGCACGATGGAGCCATGACTCCGATGACTGGAACCTATGAGCTCGGCCCCGACTCCGGTGACCTGCTGCTGCACACCACGTGCGAGGGCGCGATGGCGAAGATGGGTCACGACCTGACACTCGTCGTCGATCGGTGGCACGGCACGCTGGCGGTCGGTGAGACCCCGGCGGATTCGTCGCTGCGCGTCACGGCCGACCTCGACTCGATCCGCGTGCGCGACAGCTCCGGCGGCGCGAAGCCCGTCTCCGACTCCGACCGCGCCCAGATCGAGAAGAACGCCCAGTCCTCGCTCGGCGTCGCCGCCAACCCCGAGTTGGCGTTCACCTCCACCGCCGTGGACGGCACGTGGGAGTCCGGCCGCGTCGAGGGCCCGCTGACACTCAACGGTCGCAGCGAGCGCCAGGAGCTCGCCGTGACCGGCGACGGCACGACCTTCACCCTCACCGGTGACATCTCCCAGAAGCGGTTCGGCATCAAGCCCTTCAGCGCCATGATGGGCGCGCTCCGCCTCGGCGACACCGTGGCCGTCGAGGTGACGGTCGAGCTCGAGGGCTGAGACCGACCGTTGCGTCAGGCGGGCGGCCCACCCGGGTGGTCGGCGACGTAGCGTGCAGAGGTGACGACCGACGCAGCCCCGACCCATCCCGCCGGTGTCGGCATCGGCACGCTCTTGCGGCTCATCTACCTCGGCACCGGCATCGGCCCGTTCGTCATCACCGCCCTGGTCGAGCCGCTCGGCTTCCGGTAAGCCCTGCTCGTCGGCGCCGTGCCTCGTCTAGCGTTGGCCCATGCGCACCGATCCGACCAGTCCCTCCCGCGGCGTCCTTGTCACCGGCTCCTCGCGGGGCGCCGGCGCTGCCATCGCCCGCGCGCCCGCGTATGGTGCGAGCAAGGCCGGCCTGCACGCGCTCGGCCAGTCGATGGCGCTCCAGCTTGGCCGTCACGGGATCGCCGTGACCAGCGTGGCGCCGGGGTTCATCGAGACCGACATGGCCGGCGCCCACCTCGACGGCGAGCTCGGCGACGCCACGCGCGGGCAGAGCCCTTTCGGCCGAGTCGCTCGCCCCGAGGAGATCGCCGATGCCGTCGTGGCGCTCGCCAGCCCGGCCGCCGAGTGGGCATCGGGTGCGGTGATCGACCTCAACGGCGCGAGCCATCTGCGATGAGCGACGCCCCCGCGCCGCGGCGCGGCATCCCCCGCTCCGCACTCGTCCTCCGCCTGGTCATCGGCGTCTCGGCGGTGGCGGTGCCGCTGGCCGTCGCCGTGCTGCTCGGCGGTGCGCTGGTGGCGGGCCACCCGGCATACCCCGCCCTGCTCGCCGTGGTCGCGGTCACTGGCATCCTCACGCTCGCCCGCGCACGCCGACCCGGGAAGGACACGACCGCCGCGCTCGTCCGCCGCGTCCTCGGGGCGGTGCTGGCGGTCGCCGTGCTCGGGATCACCGTCTGGCTGCGCCCCCTGCCCGCCTCCGCGCAGGCCGCGGACATCGCCGCCCGCGGCACCCGGGCAGTGCAGGTCTCCGCGGACACGACGACGATCACGCTCACGCCCTCCGACGGCAACGCCTCGGTCGGGCTGGTGTTCCAGCCCGGTGCCAAGGTCGACCCGCGGGCCTACCTGCCGCTGCTGGAGCGGCTCGCCGCCCAGGGCTATCTGGTGGTGGTCGTGAAACCGCCGCTGGGCATCGCCTTCCTTGCCGCCGACGCGCCGGACGCGATCCGGCGTACGCACCCCGAGGTCTCCCGCTGGGTCGTCGGCGGCCACAGCCTCGGCGGTGTCGTCGCTTCTGCGTACGCGGGCAAGCACGAGGACGTACGCGGCCTGCTGCTGTGGGCGTCGTACCCCGCCGCGTCGGTCGCCGACCGCAGGGACCTGGAGGTAGTCTCCGTCTCGGGCAGCAACGACCGCCTGAGCACTCCCGCGAAGATCGACGCCAGCCGGGCCGCACTGCCGCCGACCGCGCAGATCGTCCGCGTCGAGGGTGCGAACCACGCCTGTTTCGGCCAGTACGGCGTGCAGCCCGGTGACGGCCGACCCGGCGTCGACCGGACGGCGGCCGAAAACCAGGTCGTGATGGCGAGCCTCGCGCTCGTGCGCGACGTCGCCGGGACCTGACGGCCCCGTGACCCGCGTGCGCGGGGTCGGTGGGGGCAAGCCTCGCCGTCGGCGGGCCTTGCTGCGGCCTCCGGCCGCCGTTCGACTGACCCCGCGCGGGAATGTCGGAGCCGTCTGGTTGGCTGGAGGGGAAGAGGAAGGGAGCCCCCATGAAGATCAACGACAACGGCCCGAAGCCGAACGCATTCGACATCGAGACCGCCACCAAGGAGAACGAGAATTACCGCACCACGGCGTGGACCGGCAAATACCTGCAGGTCACGCTCATGTCCATCCCCGTCGGCAAGTCGATCGGCCTCGAGGCCCATCCCGAGACCGACCAGTTCCTGCGCCTCGACGCGGGTCAGGGCAAGTGTGTGATGGGCCCGAGCGAGAACGACCTCGACTTCGAGCAGGAGGTCTCCGACGGCTGGTCGATCCAGGTCCCGGCTGGCATGTGGCACGACGTCATCAACACCGGCGACGAGCCGATGCAGCTCTACGCGGTGTACGCGCCGTCCCACCACGCCCAGGGCATCGTCCAGGCGACCTTCGAGGACGCCGAGGCCGACGAGGAGTCCGGCAAGGACGTCCCGCCAGAGTGGACCGTCCAGCCCGGTGAGGGCCAGGAGGACCAGCACGCCTGACAGGCGAGACAGAAGGGCCCGGCGCACTCGCGCCGGGCCCTTTTTCTGCTCGGTGGCACATCTCGATATCGGCCGAATCGAAAGGGGGCGTACCTCACGCCTCGCCGGGCGCGGCAACCGTTCTGGAAAAGCGAGAGCTGATACTGCGATATCCCGTATGGCAATCTGTTATTCATTGGAAATAACGTGGGCTCCCGTTGCCGCGCGCGCGGGCTGTCACCATGCGGGGTGGGCCTCCGGCTCGTCCAGGGCGGGGTCGCGCGTGCCCACGTGCCGGGCGACGGCCAGGTGGCCACCCAGAAGGCCGGCGGCGCCGACGAGCCCCATGGCGGCGGCCGACAGGGCCAGTGCCCTGCCGCGATCTCCGCGGCGGCGGGCCAGCCATGACGCCGCCTGCAGCGCCACGCCCGCGCCGTTGGCTGCGGCGTGGACGACGCCCACACGCTTCTCCCGCGTGCCAGCCTCCGCGAGCTCCGCCCACCCGGTGAGTGCGGCCGGCACCGCTGCGGCGATGCCGATGCCCTGCAGGAGTTCGGCTGAACGCCCGCCCTCGTCGACGCCGGTGGCATCCAGGGCGAGGGCGCTCATCCACGTGCCCATCGGCACCTCGATCAGGAGCGGGTGAACGGCATGGCTCAGCCAGCGGCCCTGCAGCGCGTCCTTCACGAGCGGGCGTTCCGTCAGCGCGGACATCAGCGGCCGGGCCGCGTCGACGCCCCGGTCGAGCACCCGGGCATCCTCGAGCTTCAGCAGGAGCGGGGTAAAAGGGCTGGTGCGACGTCTCATCGTGACTCCTCGGCAGGGTTCTCGTTGGTGCGGCGGGCCATGCGGTCGCCCAGTGTCGTCAGCCCGTTGACGACGCGGGAGCCGAGCCGCTCCCGGGCGACTTGGCCCTCGACGGTCTCGGAGCTCTCGCCCGACGGGAGGAGGCGCGCGGCCAGTCCCAGCAGGCTCGCCGTCGTGCCTGGCAGCACCCCTTGGACCGCCGAAGCGACGCGGGTCAGCGGGGAGATCGGCACCAGGGCGCGGCCGGCCAGCGTGCCGTCGACGATCTGTCGGGCCGCCACCTCCCCGTCGACCGAGACCAGTGGCAGCGACGCGCCCGGGGCGAACCAGGCGTACTCCTTGGCGGCGTCCCCGAAGAACCTGGCCTTCAGGTGGGAGCCGGTGCGCATGAGCCACGGCGTCACCGTCGTGACGGTGACGCCCGTGCCCGACGTCGCCGCGCGCAGGCCCTGGCTGAACCCGTACGCGCCGAACTTCGCGGTCGAGTAGGGCAGCAGGTGGGGGACGCTGACCATCCCACCCACCGAGGTGATGGTGGCGACTCGGCCGTGACGGCGCTCGCGCATACGGGGCAGCACGGCCAACGCGACGTTGATCGGGCCCCACAGCATCACGTCGATCGCCTCCTCGAAGTGGGCGTGTGTCACCGCCTCAGGCGGCCCGACCTGGATGTTGCCCGCGACGTGGATCGAGGTGTCGATGGGCCCGAGCTCGGTCTCGATGCGCTCCACCATGTCCAGCACCTCGGCCTCGTCGGAGACGTCGCAGGCGTACGCGGTGGCGCGTACGCCGTCCTCGGCGAGCATGCGTACGGCCTCATCGAGCGAGCCCTGGCTGCGGGCGCACAGGGCGACGTGGTGGCCGCGGCGGCCGAGCTCGCGGGCGATCAGCAGGCCCAGACCGCGGCTGGCGCCGGCCACGAGCGAGACGGGCGCGGTACGCGCGTGGGAGTCAGTGGTCATGGGCGGTCCTTCCAGAAAACAAGTCGACAAAATCAGTGTCGACGGTCCAGCCGGTAAGGGCAAGGGGCGACTCAGATCACGTAGCGGGGGTAGGTCCTCTTCGCCGCGTCCGCCGTCGCGAGGTCGATGTCGACGGTCACGAACGGCTGGTCCTCGCTCGTCGTCGCCAGCACCTGTCCGTCGGGGTCGACGACCCAGCCGAGCCCGCCGTGGTCGATGGCTCCGCCACCGGGGATCCAGTGGTTGGACGACAGGCACCACGCCCCCGCGCTCACCGCCGCCGCGCGTCCGCCGGCCAGCCACTTGTCGCGGGACTCGTGGGGGGTCGCGCGCGGGGCGAGCAGCAGCTGGGCGCCGGCACGGGCGTACTCGCGGGCGTGCTCGAAGAACCACATCTCCGTGCAGATCTGCACGCCCGCGCGCGCCCCGGCGACGTCGAAGATCTCGAAGCTGGTCGGCCCGGCCGCATACCAGGTGGCCTCCCAGTAGCCGGGCTCGTCGGGCAGGTAGCGCTTGAGGTGCACGTCGCTCAGCCGACCGGCCTCGAGGGTGTACGCGGCGTTGTGGAAGCGGCCCTCGCGCTCGATGGGGCGCGTCCCAGCGAAAGCCGGGGCCTGAGCCTCAAGGTCGATCGCAGGGATGACGGTCGATACTTGGTAACCCTCGAGGCGGAGCCAGTATTTGTTGTCGGTGACGACAGTTTTGATGCCGACCTACTGATGGCTCTTTCGCTGGTCGGTGAAGGGATCAGGGGTACGCCCGTTCCCCGCCCGTCTGAATTGACGCGCGTGGAGTGGGAAGCCTCAGCGCGTGCAGTGGGCGCTCCTGCCACCCGACGCTTCGAGTGCTGAGGTCTACGAGCGTGCCGTGGGACTGGCGATGGCTGCTGATCGCTTCGATCGTGACGTGATGATCGAGCGAATCGAAATGATTAGGGCCACGAATCCGGGACGGATCTTGGTGGGCGCCTCGGGGCTTAGCAGGTACGTGGGGTTTCAGTACACACCCACAATGGTTGCCTTGGAGAACTTCCACTACGGGAACGCGCTTTACCTGATGTACGAGGATTGGGGAGAGCTTAGCCGTCGAAGTCGCCGTGATCTGCTGGCAGGGTCAGGTGGAGGGTTCGACAGAGTGGTTCACTCTGGGAAGTGGCGGGACGTCTTCTGGCGACTCTTGAGGGCCAAAGGATTCGACCCGAACATGGCTCCTTCGCCCACTATCGCCGGGACCTGAAACGGTCGTTGTGCCGCAGCCACAGCAGGACGGCGCGTACGCGGCGGTTCTCCTCGCTGGGCGGCAGGTCGAGCTTGGCGAACACGTTCGCCACGTGCTTGCCCACGGCGGCCTGCGACAGGAACAGCTTCTCGCCGATCTGCGAGTTCGACAGGCCCGCGGCCATGAGCTGCAGCACCTCGCGCTCGCGCGGGGTCAGCCGGGCCAGCGGCCCGTCGTCCGAGCGCGGCGCGGTCAGGTGGGCGACGACCTCCGGGTCGACGACGACGCCCCCACCGGCGACGACCTCGAGCGAGGACAGGAAGTCGGCGACGTGCCCCACGCGCTCCTTCAGCAGGTAGCCGACGCCACCCGAGGCCGAGTCGTCGAGCAGGGTCCGTGCGTACGGGCCGGACACGTACGCGGACAGCACCAGCACCGGCAGGCCCGGGTGCCGTTCCCTCAGCCGGACCGCGGCGCGCAGGCCGTCGTCGCTGTTGTTGGGCGGCATGCGCACGTCCGTCACGACGATGTCTGGCAGCGCGCCTGCACGGGCGGCCTCCTCGACACCGGTGACGAGCTCGACCGCGTCCGTGGCCACGCCGCCGACCTCGTGGCCCGCCGACTCCAGCAGCTCCTGCAGCCCCGCGCGGATCAGCGCCGCGTCCTCGGTCAGGAAGATCCTCATGCGCCCATCATCGCCTCGTCGTCCCACGTGGGGGAGAGCGGGACCGTCGCGGTGATCGTGGTCCCGACGTCGGCCGGGCTGTCCACCGCCAGCTCGCCCCCGAGGGCGCGTACGCGTTCGCGCAGCCCGGCCAGGCCGGTGCCCGACGAGTCGAGGCGTGCACCGCCGCGACCGGTGTCGCGGACGACCACGCGTAGGCCGTCGCCCACCTCGGCACCGACCTCGGCGCGCTCGACGCCCGCGTGCACCGTCGCGTTCGTGAGCGCCTCGGCGACGACGAAGTAGACGGCCGCCGCCACGGCGGGCGGGACGGAGGCGTCGTCACCCGACGCCCGCAGGTCGACCTGCAGCGGCGAGCGGTCGGCGAGCTGCCGCAGCGCGGCGAACAGGCCGAGGTCGGTGAGCTCGCGCGGATGGATGCCGTGGACGGTCTCGCGGAGGCGGACGAGCGAGCGCTCGGCCTGCTCGTGGGCACGTCGCGCCAACGTCTGCACGCGTCCCGCCTCGGCGCCGGGCAGCGACGCCGCCGTGTGCTCGAGCATCCCGAGCGTGATCGACAGCGCGACCAGGTCCTGCTGGGCGCCGTCGTGGAGATCGCGCTCGATGCGACGCCGCTCGGCGTCGAACGCCTCCAGCATGGCGGCGCGACTTGTGCGTACGCTGCCCAGCTCGCGCGACAGGCGCTGGGCCTCCTGACCGCCGAGCACGCGTACCGCGGCGTCGCGGGCGACCGAGGCGCCGAGCAGCACCGCCAGAGTGCCGGCGAGGACCGTGATCCCGACCGGAACCATCGTCCACGCACGGGCGGCGGTGTCGCCGACCCACGGGCCGACGTTCACGTACACCTTCGTGGCGTGGAACACCGGCGCGGCCACGAGCACGGCGCCGCCGAGGCCGCCGAGCACCGCGGCCAACCCGCTGACGGCGCCCAGCACCAGCGAGGCCAGCGTGATCGGGGCATCCGTACGCCACAGCGCGCGGGTCGCCGCACGGTGCCACGCCCACGCCGGGGCGCCGTCGGCGGGGTGCAGCGGCGCGACGTCCTCGCCGCAGGCGCGGGCCCGCCAGCGCTCCACCTCGGCCGTCGCGATCGCGGTGAATGGGGCGAGCGGCAGCAGCATGATGCCGACCACCTGCAGCGGCCACACCGCGGCGGCGGCCAGCTCGAAGACCACGCGCAGCGCGAGGCGTCGAGGACGCGCGATGCGCAGACCGGTCAGGGGCATGGGTCCACGCTAGGCGAACGACACGGCGTGTGGCGCCGCCCCGCGCAGAAGGTAGGGCTGGCCCCACCATGGTCGGGACCGCGCCCCCGTGTGCGTACGCCGTCACGCGGCTGGACTGGGGACATGACCACGCAGGAGATGTCCCCACCCGCCCTCGACGTCCGCCACCTCACCAAGGCGTACGCACAACCCCACGGCCTGCCGCCCGTGCGCGCCGTCGACGGCGTGTCGCTCGTCGTGCCCCGCGGCCGGTTCCTGGCGCTCGTCGGCCCCTCGGGGTCGGGCAAGTCGACGTTCCTGCACTGCGCCGCAGGGCTCGACCAGCCCACCGGCGGGCAGGTCCTCCTCGCCGGCGCCGACATCACCGCCCTCCCCGCGGCCCGCCGCGCGAGGCACCGCGCGGCCAACGTCGGCTTCGTCTTCCAGGACTACAACCTGGTGTCGTCGCTGACCGCCCGCGACAACGTGGCGCTGCCGTCACGTCTGGCCGGCAACCCCCTCGCACCCGACGTGGTCCAGGAGGCCCTGGCGCGCGTCGGCCTCGACCAGCGGGCCGGGCTGCGTCCCCACCAGCTGTCCGGCGGCGAGCGCCAGCGCGTCGCCGTCGCCCGCGTGCTCGCCGCCGCCCCGTCGGTGGTCTTCGCCGACGAGCCGACCGGCGCGCTCGACGTCGAGTCCGGTGCCCGCGTGCTCGGCTGGCTGCGCGAGCTGCCGGCGCGCGGGACCACGGTCGTCATGGTCACCCACGACCCGCGCGCCGCCGCGATCGCCGACCACGTCGTCGTCATGGGTGCCGGACGCATCCGCGAGCAGATCCCGGGCGGCGACGACCGCCGCGTCGCCGATGCCGTGCTGCGGGCCCAAGAGGTGGCGGCATGAGGTCGCTGGTCTGGTCCGAGCTCAGGTCCCGCCCCGGCCTGTGGGCGTGGACGCTGGTGTCGCTCGCCGTCGCCTCGTCGTGCATCACCGGCCTGCTGGTGTCGATGTCGACCGCGCTCGACGCCGCCGTCGGCGACGCGGAGACCACCGAGGGCCTCAACGCGCTCGGCGCGAATATCGTCGCCGGCTCGGTGCTGTCGGGCATGGCCGTCGTCGGCACCACCACGACCCTGACCTTCGCCACGCGGTCCCGCGACCACGCGCTGTGGGTCGTCCTCGGCGTACCCCGCCGGGTCGTCCGCGGTGTGCTGCTCGCCCAGCTGGTGGTCGTCGGCGTCCTCGGCTGGCTGCTCGGTCTGCCCGGCAGCCCCGCCGTCGCCCACGTCGCACTCGGCCAGTGGGCGTCCATCGGACTGGCTCCGGCCAGCCTGTCGCTGCGCGCGGACTGGTGGCCGCCGCTCGTCGGGCTGGGCCTCGTGGTGCTGTCCGCGCTGGCCGGCGGCTGGGGTGCGGCACGACGCGCCGCGCGTACGCCCGAGATGGCCGCGCTGCGCGAGGCCGACATGCCGGTGGCCCGCGTGGGCTGGTTCAGGGCGCTCACGGCACTGGGGACGCTGTCCCTCATCGGCCTGATCGCGTGGCTGGTCGCCAGCGGCGAGGCCGACGGCCCCGACGACCGGGCCGCCGCCGTGCTGTCGGGGAACCTGCTGCTGATCATCGCGCTGCTGCTCGTCGGCGGCTGGGTGCTGCGCGGCCTGCTGTGGGCGTGGACCGCACTCGTGCCGTCCGTCGACCCCGCCTGGTTCGTCGCCCGCGAGGCGTGCCGCGCCCGCTCCGCGCGCAGCATCACCACCGTCCTGCCGTTCGCGATGACGCTGTCGCTCGTCGGCGTGCTCATGGGCGCCGGCAACGGCGGCGGGGGTGACGTCACGCTCGACGAGGTGCTGATCGTCCTCGGCTGGGTCATGCTCGTCGGCTGGGTCGGCGGCGTCGCCGTCATTGCACTCGCGGGTCGTGAACGCGAGCGCGACACCGCCCTGCTCGTCGTCGTCGGCGCCGACCGCACGGCCGTGGCGCGCGCGGCCGTGTACGAGGGGCTGGTGTATGCCCTCACCGCCGTGCTGTTCGGCGCCGCCACCACGCTCGTCGCGGTGCTGACGACCGCGGCCGCCGCCGGAGTGCCCGCCGGGCGCGCGCTCGCCGGTACGCCGTGGGGGCTGCTCGCCGGAGTCGCCGGACTGACCCTCATCACCACCTGCGCGGCCGTCGCGCCGCCGGCCGCCCGGGCGTACGCCGCGCCCGTGACCGAGACCCTGCGCCGCTGACCACGTCCCTGCGCTGCTGACCGCGTCCCTGCGCCGCTGAACCCGTCCCTGCGACCCGAACCCTGGAACCCCACCGATGAAGGAGAAGACCATGAACCGAACCCTGATCGCCGCCGCAACCACCGCCGGAGTGCTCGTGCTGCCCGCCTGCGGCCCCGCCCCCGTGGACCCCGGCCGCCCCGTCTCCACCACCTTCCCTGCGCCGACGGGCGAGCTGACCATCGCCAACGAGTTCGGCCGGGTCGAGGTCAAGGAGGCCGCCACCCACGAGGTGAAGGTCGTCCGCACCGTCACGGCCATCGGCAAGACACCCACCGCCCCCGACTGGTCGCTGACCGGGAACACGCTGACCCTGCGCAGCGCCTGCGGCCGGGGCTACGTGGGCGTGTGCGAGCCGACGTTCCGCGTCACCGTGCCGAAGGGGATGAAGACGCAGGTGGTGGAGAAGAACTAGCTCGGCCAGGCGGCCTCCGCCCGGAGCAGGACGAGCGCCTCGTTCTCCGAGCGAGCGCCAGCGAGACGAGGAGCTGCTCGTCCCTCTCGCTCTCCGAGCGGAGGCCGCCCGCGGCATGTCCATCTCGTTCTCCGAGCGGAGGCCGCCCGCGGCCGGAGACGAGGAGTCAGGCCCGGCCCGCGCGGTAGGCCCGCGTCACGTAGGGCAGGTCGACCGTCGCCGCGCTGTGGAGGCCCAGGTCGTCGAGCACCTCGGCGAGGCCGGCGTCGGCGACCTGCTGCTCCTGCGGCGTACCCGTCAGGTAGAAGCTGCGCGAACGCATCATCGCCTCGAACGCGTCGCGCGTCATCGGGCGTACCCACCGTCAGTCGCGCTGGTCCAGTGCGCCGAACGGCTCGGCCACCTGCGGGCCGGGACCCGTGACGAGCTCCTCCGCCGGACTCATCGGCAGGACGTCGAACAGGCGCTGGACCAGCTCGTCCTCAGGGTCGCGGAAGTTTGAGACCAGTCCCAGCACGCCACCCGGACGCAGGACCCGGCCGATCTCGCGGGACCCGCGTACGGGGTCGACCCAGTGCCACGCCTGCCCGAGCACGACCGCGTCCACGCTCGCGTCGTCGAGCGGCAGGTCCTCGGCGGTTCCCTCGCGGGTGGGGACTCCCGGAACGGTCTGCTTGAGCGTGGCCAGCATCTTCGGGTCGGGGTCGACGGCGACCGCCCCGGCGCCCGTCGCCAGGACCGCGCGGGTGAGCTTGCCGGTGCCCGCACCCACGTCGGCCACGAGGGGACGCTCGCCGTCCAGCACCGACTCGAGCATCCACGTCACCGCCTCGGCGGGATACTCGGGGCGGCCGGTCTCGTACGCCGCCGCTCCGGCGCCGAACGAGCGGGCGCGTACGTCGTCGCTCATGCGGGGTCCACGCGGATGCCGACGCGCTCGGGCTCGCCGCGCAGCCACAGGCGCTCGACGAACGTCCACGCGCGGTAGTGCAGGCCGTACTTGCGACGCAGCACGTCCTTGTAGCGGTCGATCTCGGCCTCGTCCGTGACGACCGTCGCCATCCCCTCGACCACCGGGGCGCCGGGAGCGACCTTTCCGCTCATCGAGCACGGCTGGAGCGTCACCCGCGGCGTGTGCGCCAGGCGCTTGAGCTTGCCCGCCCCCGCACCGGTGATCATGATCAGCGCGCCGCCGTCCGGTGCCACCCAGACCGCGGTCGAGACCGGCACACCGGTTCGGCGGAACGTCGTGAGGCTGGCGTACTTCTCGTCGCCGAGGGAGCGCAGGTCCATGCGCCCATGATGACAGGGTGGTCAGGCGTCGGGCCGCACCCAGGTCAGCAGGTAGCGCCCGAGCCACAGCTTCCGGAACCTGCGGCCGGGCAGCACCTCGCCGGAGAGTCGGCGTACCTCGCCGTAGGTGTGGGGCGCCGGCCAGACCACCGGGGCGGTGTGCTCCCACTTTCCGCGCACGCGGGTGAGAACGAAGATCCCCACCGACCCGGCCAGCGACATGGGCCAGTCCAGCGGGCCGTTCGTGGCGAACCCGACCACCCCGAGCGTGCCGTCGGGACGCAGGAGCTCGGCGAACCGACGAAGTCCCGCGCCCGCGTCGGGCAGGTGGTGCAGGGTCGCGTTCGACACCACGGCGTCGAACGACTCCGGTTGGAACGGGTGGGTGAGCGCATCACCCTTGACCCACTCGATGCGATGGTCCGGCCAGCGTTCCCGGGCGCGTCCCAGGACCCCCGTGTCGGCGTCCAGCGCGACCACCTCGCAACCCTGGTCGGCCAACCGGGCGCTGAGGAAGCCGTCGCCACAGCCCACCTCGAGCACGCGCTGCCCCGGGCGTACGCGGTCGGCGAGCAGGCGGTCGTAGTGGATGTTGAGGTTCCACGGCTCGCGTGGCTCCCTGACGGGGATGGCGCGCGCCAGGTTCGTCAGGCCCATGGCCCCATGCCACCACGCACACGGCTCAGGCGGGAAGCTTGCCCGCTCCCACGCTGGTGATCATGGTCAGCCGTCGCCACACGGGGCCACAAGACCGCGGTCGAGACGGCGCGCGTCATCACAGCCGTGGGCCGGCATGCCCTGCGATCAGGCGCCATCCGTCCGCGTCCCGGACCCACGTCATCGTGCCAAGCATGCGGAACTCCTCACCGGAGTCGAGTCGGTCGCACACGACCCCCGTCACCAGCGCGGTGTCACCGAGCACCCGCACGCTGCTCTGCTCGAGGTGCTGAGTTGAGTCCCCGATAGTGGTGTAGCGCGGTCGCTGTCCTCGTCCCGGTAGTGGACGTGGGTGCGGC
>NZ_BAAGXC010000032.1:0-120521 GCF_054780035.1 Mariniluteicoccus endophyticus
GTCGCCGGACAAACACACAGAACCCGTGAGGGCCAACCCTGGTTGGCCCTCACGGGTGTTTTTGCATGCCCGCACCCTTGTCGTGCGGCCTACGGGCCGGACCTGGGCCCTGAACCGGCGGGCTCCTCGCTCGGTGACGCCCTGCCTGCCTGCGCGGAGAGGAGAAGAACTCGCGTCGGAGTTGGACGAGCGGCGCCGGTCCGGCAGGATTGTCGGGTGAGCGAGAACCAGTCCGACCCCCGCCCGGAGCGCGAAGAGCGCGGAAACGACCGACGGGGTGAATTCGACCGGGGTGGCCAGAGCCGGCCGCGTCGCGTCGATCGTGGTGCCAGCCGAGGTCGCCGTGATGACGGCAGCAGCGACCGTGGCCGGTTCAAGCGCGACGACCGTGGCGGGAATCGTCGTGGCGGCGACCGTCGCGATGATCGCGGTGGTGAACGCCGTGGAGGGCCCAACCGCGACAGCCGCGGTGGCGAGCTCCGCGGTGGGTTCAACCGAGACGACCGGCGCGGACCCCGCGAGGAGCGCGAAGGGAAGTACGTGCCGCCGGGCCTGGAGAAGCGGGACGACGAGCCAGAGCTGCCTCAGGGGCTCGACCTGCGTGAGCTGCCGCGTGGCGTACGCGCCGAGCTGCGTGGGCTCTCGGGTGACCTCGCGGACCAGGTCGGACCGCACCTGATGATGGCCGGCCTCGTGATCGACGAGGATCCGCAGCTGGCGTACCGTCACGCGATGGTTGCTCGCCGCCTCGCCTCGCGGCTGCCCGTGGTGCGAGCCGCGGCTGCCGAGACCGCGTACGCGGCGGAGGAGTACCAGACGGCCCTCAGCGAGTTCCGCGCCCTGCGCCGGATGACGGGTGACCAGGAGTTCCTGCCGGTGATGGCAGACTGCGAACGTGCCCTGGGTCGGCCCGAGGAGGCCCTGGAGATCGCGCGCGAGGCGGCGAAGCTGGAGCTGGAACCGGCGACCCGCGTGGAGATGCGCATCGTCGAGGCCGGCGCCCGCTCCGACATGGGACAGCGCAACGAGGCCCTGCGCCTCCTGCGCGGCGAGATCCAGGCGACCAACAAGGGCGCGGTGCCGCCGGGGGCACGGGCGCGGGTGCGCTACGCGTACGCGGACCTGCTGCTGGCCGGCGGGGACGAGGCCGCTGCGCGCGACTGGTTCCAGGCCGCGGCGCAGCTGGACGTCGACCACGGCACCGACGCCGCCGACCGCGTCGCCGCTCTGGACGGGTTCGTCCTCGAGTACGACGAGTCTGAGGAGTACGACGACCGCGAGGAGGTCGACTCGCACGGGGACGAGGGCGCGGGCTCCGACGGTGACGTGGTCTCCGGCGATGAGAACCCCGTGGCCGACCGCGCCGAGGAGGACGTGGCGGCTCCGGCCCGTCACGTCGACGAGAAGGACGACTTCGATGAGTGACGCGCTGGTGACCGCGTACGACGTGGCGCTGTTCGACCTCGACGGCGTGATCTACCTGGGCCCGGCGCCCGTCGAGGGGGCCGCCGAGGGTGTCGCAGTGCTGCGCACACGCGGCGTGCGTGTGGGGTTCGTCACCAACAACGCGGCCCGCACCCCCGACCAGGTGGCCGCGCACCTCAGCGAGCTGGGCGTGGCGGCGACGGCAGCGGACGTGGTGACCTCGTCGCAGGCCGGGGCACGGGTCCTGGCTGACCGCCTGCCGGCAGGTTCTGCGGTGTTGGTCGTGGGGACCGATGCGCTGCGCGCCGAGGTCGAGAAGGTCGGGCTCCGCTGCGTCGAGAGGGCCGACGACCGGCCGGCCGCCGTGATCCAGGGCTACCACCCGCAGCTGCCGTGGCCGCTGATCGACGAGGCCGCCCATGCGATCCAGGCCGGTGCGCTGTGGGTGGCCACCAACACCGACGCCACCCGGCCCACCGACCGCGGCCTCGTGGCCGGCGCGGGCGCCCAGATCGGCGCCCTGCGCAACGCCGTGGACGTCGACCCAGTGGTCGCGGGCAAGCCCCACGCGCCGCTGATGGATGAGTCCGCGCGCAGGCTGGAGGCCCAGCACGCGATCTTCGTCGGCGACCGGCTCGACACCGACGTCGACGGCGCCGCGGGGATCGGGATGGACAGCCTGTTCGTCTTCACCGGCGCGCACGGCAAGCACGACCTGCTGGAGGCGGCGAACCAGCCGACCTACCTCGGCCACGACCTCCGCGCGCTCCTCGAGCCCGCCCGCTACGCGGTCGTCGAGGCGGATGTCGCGCGCTGTGGTCACGCGACGGCCCGCATCGACGGGACGACCGTCGTCGTGGACGGCGCGGGGGACACCCGTGATTCCCAGCTCGACGCGCTGCGCTGCGTTCTGGCCCTCGTCTCCCGCGACAGGGACCTCGACGGCACCGCGGCCGTGGACACGCTCGACCAGGTGCGCTGACATGGTCGACCAACCGCCCCAGACCGGCCACGCCGAGATCGACGCTGCGCTCCAGCGGCTCGCCGACCTCGACGAGCTCGACCTCGCGTCGCACCACGAGCGGCTCGCATCGGCCCACGAGGTCCTCCACGCCGCCCTCGACGAGGCGACCCGACCGCGCGGATGAGACTCGACCAGGCGCTGGTCGCACGCGGGCTCGCCCGCTCGCGCACGCACGCCCAGACCCTCCTCGCCGACCAGCGCGTACGCGTGGAGGGGCGTATCGTCACCAAGGCCTCCGCCCTGGTCGATGAGAGCCATCGACTGGACGTCGACGACGACGGCTGGGTGTCGCGGGCGGCGTACAAGCTGCTGGGTGTGCTGGACGACACCGGTCTGGCGGTGCCCCCACGCTGCCTGGACGCGGGGTCGTCGACCGGGGGCTTCACGCAGGTGCTCCTGTCCCGGGGAGCCAGCCGCGTCTACGCCGTCGACGTCGGCACCGACCAGCTCGCGCCGGTCCTGCGGGACGACCCCCACGTCGAGGTGCACGAGCAGACCAACCTGCGCGACCTGACCCTCGCCCACGTGGGTGGCGACCCGGTCGACCTCGTGGTGGCGGACGTCTCCTTCATCTCGCTCACCCTGCTGCTCGAACCGGTCCTGGGCGTGGTCGCCGACACCGGTGCCGCCCTGCTCATGGTCAAGCCCCAGTTCGAAGTGGGGCGCGAACGGTTGGGGCGTGGCGGGGTCGTCACCGATCCCGCGCTGCGGGAGGAGGCCGTCACCACGGTCGTCGTCGCCGCCGAGGCCCTGGGCTGGTCCTGCCTCGGATGCCACGAGAGCCACCTCCCGGGCCCCGCCGGAAACGTCGAGACGTTCGTCCACCTGTCCAGGTGAGGTCCGGTCCGTCGGGTCTGTCTGGGCGGGTCGATATGCTTCCTCGGGTGACGAGCCCCAACCCCGACGAGACGGTCCACCACGGGCGCCGGGTGGCTGTGCTCACCCACATCCACCGCCCCGAGGCCGTCGAGGCCGCCCGTCGCTTCGTGGCCAGTCTCACGTCCGAGGACATCACGGTCCTCATGCCGCGCTTCGACATCGACCAGATGGGCGACGTGCCCCAGGCGCGGTCGCTCGAGGACCACGGCGCCGGCCCCATCGAGCTCGCCGTCGTGTTCGGCGGCGACGGGACGATCCTGCGGGCCGCCGAGTGGGTGCTCGCCCGCGACATCCCCATGTTGGGCGTCAACCTCGGCCATGTGGGGTTCCTGGCCGAGGCCGAGTCACACGAGATCGACCAGGTCGTCGACCAGGTCATCGCCCGCAGCTGGACGGTCGAGGAACGCCTGACCGCCCGCGTCCGCGTCTTCGACGGCCCCGGCGGCGACCCCGTGTGGGAGTCGTACGCGGTCAACGAGGTCTCCATCGAGAAGGCCGCGCGCGAGCGCATGCTCGAGGTCGTCGTGGCCATCGACGATCGTCCCCTGTCGCGCTGGGGCTGCGACGGCGTGCTCGTCGCGACGCCTACGGGCTCGACCGCGTACGCGTTCTCGGCAGGCGGCCCCGTCATGTGGCCGGGCGTCGAGGCCCTGCTGGTGGTGCCCATCTCGGCCCACGCCCTGTTCGCGCGCCCCATGGTCATCAGCCCCCGCACCTCGGTGCGCGTCCGCCTGCTGGAGAGCACCGACGCCCACGGCGTGGTCTGGTGCGACGGTCGACGCTCGTTCGACCTCAGCGCCCCGATGGAGATCGAGGTCGACATGCACACCCACCCGCTGCGCCTCGCCCGCTTGTCCCCGGCTCCGTTCACCGACCGCCTCGTGCGCAAGTTCGGCCTCCGCGTGGAGGGCTGGCGCGGGGCCGCCGAGAGCACCGTGGGCCAGGAGGCCCCGTGATCACCGAGCTCCGGATCGCCAATCTGGGCGTCATCGACTCCGCGACCCTCGAGCCCTCACCCGGACTCACCGCCCTCACGGGCGAGACCGGGGCCGGCAAGACCATGGTCGTGACCAGCCTCGGGCTACTCCTGGGCGAACGCTCCGACTCCGGCGTCGTCCGCCGCGGCGCCGACCGCGCCCGGGTCGAAGGCACGTTCGCCGCCGTGCCGGCCGCCGTCTCCTACCGGGTCGCCGAAGCCGGGGGAGAGGTCGACGACGGAGAGCTGATCGTCGCGCGTGTGGTCGGGGGCGGCCGCTCGCGGTCGGTCGTCGGTGGGGCCGGCGTACCCGTCTCACTCGCCGGCGAGATCGCCGAGCGTCTCATCACGATCCACGGCCAGTCCGAACAGGTCAGGCTCGCGCGTCCCGAGCGCCAGCGCGAGATCCTCGACCGCTACGCCGGCGAGGCGCTCGCGGCGCTCATGACCCCGTACGCCGAGGCGTACGCCGAACGCACCCGCCTGCGCGCCGAGCTGGACGACCTGCGTACGCACGCCCGCGAACGGGCCCGCGAGGCCGACGTGCTGCGCTTCGGGCTGGAGGAGATCGAGAAGGTCGACCCGAAGCCGGGCGAGGACGCCGAGCTTGCCGCCGAGGCCCAACGCCTGCAGGCCGTCGACGACCTGCGGCTCGCCGCACACCGTGCGTCCGCCGCGCTGTCGGGCGACGAGGACGACCTCGACGCGCCCTCGACGCTTGCGCTGGCGTCCGAGGCCGGCAAGGCGCTCGACCAGGCCGCCGCGACCGACGAGACGGTCCGCCCGCTGGCCGACCGCGCCCGCGAGGTGAGCGTGCTGGCCTCCGAGCTCGCCGGCGACGTGGCCGCCTACCTCGCCGACCTCGAGGCCGATCCGGCCAGGCTCGAGTGGATCGCGGAGCGCCGCGCCGCACTGCAGGGCCTCACCCGGAAATACGGTGAGGACGTCGACGCGGTGCTCGCCTGGGCCGCCGACGCCGCCCAGCGCCTGGGGGGCCTCGACGGCGACGACGCCCGCATCGTCGAGATCGAGACACGTCTCGCCGAGCTCGACACGACCGTCGCCGACCTTGCCGGCCGGATCCACGAAGTGCGCGGGGCCGCTGCCGACCGGCTCGCCACGTCCGTCCAGGTGGAACTGGCGGCCCTGGCCATGCCCCATGCCAGACTCGGCTTCGCCCTCACCCCGCTGCCCGAGCCCGGCCCCCACGGCGGCGATCAGGTGGTCCTCCAGTTCACCGCGAACCCCGGATCCGAACCGCGCCCGCTCGCCCGCGCGGCCTCCGGCGGTGAGCTGTCCCGCATCAGACTCGCCCTCGAGGTCGTCCTCGCCGACGAGGACCCCGCCCAGACCCTGGTCTTCGACGAGGTCGACGCGGGCGTCGGCGGCGCCGTCGCCGTGGAGATCGGACGCCGGCTCGCCCGCCTGTCGAAGACGTCCCAGGTCGTCGTCGTCACCCATCTCGCCCAGGTGGCGGCATTCGCCGACACCCACCTCGTCGTCCAGAAGTCATCGGACGGCCAGGTCACGACCTCCGGTGTGCGCCGGGTCGACGGTCCCGAGCGGGAGGCCGAGCTCGCCCGCATGATGGCTGGTCTCTCCGCCAGCGACACCGCCACCGCCCACGCCCGCGAGCTGCTGGCCGAGGCGAACGAATCACGATAGGTTGGAACCCCGTGGGAAGCCCAAAAGTGACCAAGCACGTGTTCGTGACCGGAGGCGTCGCCTCCTCGCTCGGCAAGGGGCTCACGGCCTCCAGTCTGGGCAGCCTGCTCATCGCGCGAGGTCTGCGGGTGACGATGCAGAAGCTCGACCCCTATCTCAACGTGGACCCGGGGACGATGAACCCGTTCCAGCACGGTGAGGTCTTCGTGACCGAGGACGGCGCCGAGACCGACCTCGACATCGGCCACTACGAGCGATTCCTCGACGTGAACCTCAGCGGCGAAGCCAACGTGACGACCGGAAAGGTCTACTCCAACGTCATCGCGAAGGAACGTCGGGGCGAGTTCCTCGGCGACACCGTCCAGGTGATCCCTCACATCACGAACGAGATCAAGGACGAGATGCTCGCCATGGGTGGGCCCGACATCGACGTCGTCATCCATGAGATCGGCGGCACCGTCGGCGACATCGAGTCGCTGCCGTTCCTCGAGGCCGCGCGCCAGGCCCGTCGTGACGTGGGTCGCGAGAACGCCTTCTTCCTCCACGTCTCCCTGGTGCCGTTCATCGGCCCCTCGAAGGAGCTGAAGACCAAGCCGACCCAGCACTCGGTCGCCCAGCTGCGCCAGGTCGGCCTCCAGCCCGATGCCATCGTGTGCCGCGCCGACCGCGACCTGCCCGACGGCATCAAGAACAAGATCGCCCTCATGTGCGACGTCGACGAGGAGGCCGTGGTCACCGCGTTCGACGCCCCGTCGATCTACGACATCCCGCGCGTCATCCACGCTGAGGGTCTGGACGCGTATGTGGTGCGCAAGCTCGACCTGCCCTTCCGCGACGTCGACTGGAAGCGTTGGGACGACCTGCTCGACCGGGTCCACAACCCCACCGACGAGGTCACGATCGCGCTGGTCGGGAAATACGTCGACCTGCCCGACGCCTACCTGTCGGTCGTCGAGGCGCTGCGTGCTGGCGGCTTCCACCACCGCACGAAGGTCCACATCCGCTGGGTGGAGTCCGACGCGTGCGAGACGCCGGAGGGCGCCCGGACCCAGCTCGCCGACGTCGATGGCGTCTGCGTCCCGGGCGGCTTCGGGATCCGGGGCGTCGAGGGCAAGCTCGGCGCCATCCGGTATGCCCGCGAGCAGAAGGTCCCGATCCTCGGCCTGTGCCTCGGCCTGCAGTGCATGGTCATGGAGGTCGCCCGAGACCTGGCGGGCCTCGAGGGGGCGGCCTCGACCGAGTTCGAACCCGACACCGAGTTCCCCGTCGTCGCCACCATGGCCGAGCAGGAACACATCGTCTCGGGCGAGGGCGACATGGGCGGAACGATGCGTCTGGGCTCCTACGACGCCGACCTGAGGCGCGGCTCGGTCGTCGCGGGGCTGTACGGCGTCCACCGCGTCAGCGAACGACACCGCCATCGCTACGAGGTGAACAACGCCTACCGCGAACAGCTCGAGGCCGCCGGCCTCGTCATCTCGGGCACCAGCCCCGACGGCCACCTGGTCGAGTTCGTCGAGCTCCCGGCCAAGATCCACCCGTTCTTCGTCGCCACGCAGGCCCACCCCGAGCTCAAGTCGCGTCCGACCAAGGCCCACCCGCTGTTCGCGGGCCTCGTCAGCGCGGCCCTGCGCAACAAGGCCAGCAGCCCGCTGCCGGTCGACGAGGAGCCCGACGAGACAGATGAGGACGCATGATCGACCTGCCCCGCCTCACCGGCGCCGACGTGCGTGACGAGCCCACCGCCTGGCCCGTCAACGACCGCGAGACACTGGCGACCGGGGGGGTGGCTTCGTTCGTGCGCGACGCGATCACCACACCCTCGGGGGAGAACATCCGCCGTGAGTGGTTGCGCCACCCGGGCGCCGTCGGCGTCATCGCGCTCGACGACCACGGCCACGTCGTGGTCGTGCGGCAATACCGTCACCCCTCCGGCCACACGTGCATCGAGCCCCCCGCCGGCCTGCTCGACGCCGAGGGGGAGTCGTACGCCGACGCCGCGGCCCGCGAGCTCGCCGAAGAGGCCCGCCTGAGCGCCGACCACTGGCGCGTGCTGGTCGATCTGTGGACCTCGCCGGGCGCCGGCGACGAGGCCGTCCGCATCTTCCTGGCCACCGGCCTCCACGAGGTCGAGCGCCCCGGCGGATTCGTCCTCGCCGGCGAGGAGGCCCACATGGACCTCTTCCGCGTCCCGGTCGACGACCTGCTGGACGCGATCCTGAGTGGTCGTGTCTCCAACCCCCTCCTGGTGGCCGGCACGCTGGCGCTGCATGCGGCCCGCGACCGCATCGAGACCCTCCGACCCGCCGACGCCCCGTGGCCGGCGCGGGACGAGCGCGCCGGGAACCGAGGGCGATGAGCGACGAGGTCGAGCGCTTCGTCCGGAGCTACCTCGACCACCTCACGGTCGAGCGCGGCGTGTCGGCCAACACGGCGTCGGCCTACCGTCGAGACCTCACCCGCTACGCGGAATTCCTCGACGGCCGCGGCGTGCGGTCCGTCGTCGACGTCACCACGCCAGACGTGACGGCCTTCTCGGCCCACCTCGCCACCGGTGACGGGACCCGGGGGCCGCTGGCTCCGGCCAGCATCGCCCGCGCGGTCGTCGCCGTCCGCAGCCTGCACCGCTTCGCGGTCGAGGAGGGCGTCACGGCCGACGACCCGGCCGCCACCGTCACCCCGCCGCAGCCCGGCAAGCGCCTGCCGAAGGCACTGTCGATCGGCCAGGTGCAGCAGCTGCTCGACGCGCCCGACCGGGACACGCCGAAGGGCCTGCGCGACGCCGCGCTGCTGGAGCTGCTGTACGGCACCGGCGCCCGCATCTCCGAGGTCTGCGACCTGGACGTCGACGACCTCGAACGACTCCTCGACACCGCCGTCGGCTCGACCGCCGGACTGCGCCTGATCGGCAAGGGCGACAAGGAACGCATCGTGCCACTGGGCAGCTATGCGCGGGACGCCGTGTCGGCGTGGCTGACGCGGGGGAGGGCGGTGTACGCGCAGCGCGCGACCCGCACCACGCCGGCGCTCCTGCTGAACTCGCGGGGCGGGCGGCTGAGTCGCCAGAGCGCCTGGAACGTCCTGCGGGAGCAGGCGGCGGCGATCGAGCTCGACATGGCGATCTCGCCCCACACCCTGCGCCACTCGTTCGCCACGCACCTGCTCGACGGTGGCGCCGACGTGCGCGTCGTCCAGGAGCTGCTGGGCCACGCCTCGGTGACCACGACACAGATCTACACGATGGTCACCGTCGACCATCTCCGCGAGACCTATCTGACTTCACACCCGAGGGCGTACTAGGCTCGGGCGACGAGCATCCCGGGAGACCGGGAGCGCGACGCACGTAGCGACCGGAGGGGACCACCGTGACGGACGAGCACACCCGTGCCGACCAGGCAGCGCCCACGCACCAGGGACACGACACGCCCGGAGTGGGCGACGACGGTGCGCTGTTCACGGTGCCGCCCCTGCCCAAGCCCGACGAGACCCCCAACGCCGAGCCGACGATCGTGCTCGGCCCGACGGGTCGCCCGGTGCCCGAGCTGGCCGAACCCGGCCCGCCGCCGCCCGGACCCAAGCGGGCCCAGATCATCGCGATGTGCAACCAGAAGGGTGGCGTCGGCAAGACGACGACCACGATCAACCTGGGTGCGGCGCTGGTCGAGACCGGGCGACGCGTCCTGCTGGTCGACTTCGACCCGCAGGGCTCCCTCTCGGTCGGCCTCGGGGTGAACCCGCACACCCTGGAGCTGTCCATCTACAACGTCCTGCTGGAGCGCGACGTCGACATCCACGACGTCATCGACACCTCGACCATTGAGGGCCTCGACGTGCTGCCGTCCAACATCGACCTGTCGGCGGCAGAGATCCAGCTGGTGTCCGAGGTCGCTCGTGAGCAGATCCTCGCGCGCGCCCTCGACAAGGTCCGTTCGGAGTACGATGTGATCCTGATCGACTGCGCGCCGAGCCTGGGCCTGCTGACGATCAACGCGCTGACGGCAGCGGACGGGGTGATCATGCCGCTCGAGTGCGAATTCTTCGCGTTGCGCGGTATTGCACTTCTTACCGATACAATCCATAAGGTCCAGGAACGGCTGAATCCCCAGCTGGAGATCATCGGCATCCTCGGAACGATGTACGACGCGCGAACGCTGCACAGCCGTGAGGTGCTCGACCGGGTCGTCCAGGCGTTCGGGGACACGGTGTTCCACACGGTGATTCGTCGCACCATCAAGTTTCCCGAGACAACCGTCGCGGGAGAACCGATCACCACATACGCTTCGTCCTCGCCAGGGGCGGAGGCTTATCGATCACTGGCCCGTGAGGTGTTGAACCGATGCCGCGCAAGCTGAGCGTCCCCGGAACGTCCGACCTCCTTCGTGGAGGCGCCGAGTCTGCCGAGATCACCGCGGATCCGCAGCCGTCGGCCGCACAGATCGCAGCGGAGGTGCCGACGCGCCGGTCGTCATCGACCGGCCGTGTGCGCCACGACGAGAAGATCACCGTCTATGTCTCCCGCGACGAGCTCGTGCGGCTCGAGCAGGCGCGCCTGACGCTGCGCGCCGAGCACTCGCTGGCCGTCGACCGCGGCCGCATCGTGCGCGAGGCCGTCGCGTACATGCTCGACGATCTGCAGGCGTCGGGCGAGGACAGCGAGCTGGTGCGTCGCCTCAGCGACTCGTGACCCGCGAACCCGGCGCCGACCAGGCGTCGGCGCCGGAGTTCACCCTGCACCTCGACAATTTCGAGGGGCCCTTCGACCTGTTGCTCCAGCTGATCGCCAAGCACCGCCTCGACATCACCCAGGTGGCGCTGTCACAGGTCACCGACGAGTTCATCGCCCACATCCGCGCCGCCGGCGACGCCTGGGACCTCGAACAGACGAGCCACTTCGTGCTCGTCGCAGCCACCCTGCTCGACCTCAAGGCCGCCCGGCTCATCCCCAGCGGCGAGGTCGAGGACCCAGAGGACCTCGCGCTGCTCGAGGCGCGCGACCTGTTGTTCGCGCGCCTGCTGCAGTACCGGGCGTTCAAGGAGGTCGCGGGCTGGCTGGCCGGTGTCCTCGAGGCCGAGGGCGCCCGGTTCGCGCGACCCGGCGGGCTCGAACCGCAGTTCGCGGCGCTCCTGCCCGAGGTGACGATCAACGTCTCCTGGGAACGGTTCGCCCAGATCGCCGCAGGGGCGATGGCTCCCAAGGAGGTCGCCCAGGTTTCTCTGGCCCACCTGCACGCCCCGCGGGTCTCGGTTCGCGAGCAGGCCCAGGTCGTGGTCGAGCGACTACGCCGCTCCGGGACCCTGTCGTTTCGTGCCCTCACCGGCGACTCACCCGACCGGCTCACGACCGTCTGCCGGTTCCTCGCCCTGCTCGAGCTGTTCCGTGAGCGGGCCGTCACGTTCGAGCAGATCACCCCGCTGGGCGAGCTCAGCATCCGGTGGAGCGGAGACGACGACACCGACCTCGAGATCTCCGACGAGTTCGACCGGGCCGCCGGAGAGGTCGACGACGAGGACGAGCCCGCCAGACCTGACGAGGAGCAACCGTGACCGACACGCCCGACCACCCCATCGAGCTCGACGACCCCACCCTCGAAGGGGCGCTGGAAGCCCTTCTCCTGATGGCCGACGAGGCCATGGCCGCCACGACGCTGGCCGAGGCCACGCGCACGCCGGTCGACCGGGTGACCGCCGCGCTGGGCCGCCTCGCCGCCTTCTACGACGAACACCGTCGCGGGTTCGAGCTGCGGCACGTCGGCGGTGGCTGGCGCTTCTGGACGCGCGCCGAGCACGCGGCGCTCATCTCGCACTGGGTCCTCGACGGGCAGCAGGCGCGCCTGTCGCAGGCCGCCCTGGAGACGCTGTCCGTCATCGCCTACCTGCAGCCGATCTCGCGCGCCCGCGTCTCGGCGGTCCGCGGCGTGAACGTCGACGGCGTGGTGCGCACGCTCGTCGCCCGCGGCCTCATCGAGGAGGCCGGGCACGACGAGCAGTCGGGGGCTGTGGTGTTCCGGACCACCGACCACTTCCTCGAGCGCATGGGGATGTCCTCGCTCGGACAACTGCCGGCGCTGGCGCCGCACCTGCCCGACGCCACCGACCTCGAGGCCGAGCTCGGACGCCTCGCCGAACCCGGCGTACGCGGCGCCGACGGCACCCCGGGCGAGCCGGGTTCGCCGCAGGAGGGCGTAACGGGGGAGAATGGGGATTCAGCCGCGATGCCTGGGGAGGCAGGCGGCACCGCCGAGCATGAGAGCGCAGATGACTGAGCACGAACGCCACGAGCACGAACACCACGAGCACGAACACCTCGAGCACGAACACCTCGAGCAGCACACCGACGAGCCGCAGGGCATCCGCCTGCAGAAGGTGCTCGCCCAGGCCGGAGTGGCCTCCCGCCGCGCCGCCGAGAACCTCATCCACGAGGGTCGCGTCGAGGTCAATGGAAGGCCAGTGACCGAGCAGGGCCTACGCGTCGACCCCGAGCGGGACACGATCCGCGTCGACGGTTCACGCATCCCGCCGCAGCGCCGCCACGTCTACTACGTGCTGAACAAGCCGCGCGGCGTGATCTCGACGATGGACGACCCTGAGGGCCGCCCGACGCTGGCCGAATACCTGCCACGCAACGCGCCGCGGCTGTTCCACGTGGGCCGGCTCGACGGCGAGACCACCGGTCTGCTGATCATGACCAACGACGGCGACATGGCCCAGCGCCTGTCCCACCCGTCCTACGAGGTCACCAAGACCTACCTGGCCGAGGTCGAGGGGATCATGGACAACCACGCCCTCAAGCGCCTCGAAAAGGGCGTGACGCTCGAGGATGGCTTCGTCCGTGCCGACAAGGTGAAGCTCGTCGGCCGCAACCCCGGCCTCAACAAGACGTTGCTGCAGGTCGCGCTCCACTCCGGGGCGAACCGCATCGTTCGCCGTATGCTCGACTCCGTGGGACACCCCGTCGACAAGCTCTCCCGCATCGGCTTCGGGCCGGTGCGCCTGGGCAACCTCCCGATCGGCGAGATGCGCGAGCTCACCCGCGAGGAGATCGGCTCCCTGCTAGACTCGGCGAAGCTCTGAGCCCGTGGCCCGCCTGCCCCGCCGCGTGTACGGCATCGAGACCGAGCTCGGTGTCGTGTGCACCTCGCGCGGGCAGCGGCGCCTGACCTCCGACGAGGTCGCCCGCCACCTGTTCCGCACCGTCGTCGCCTGGGGGCGTTCGTCGAACGTGTTCCTCCGCAACGGCTCGCGGGTCTATCTCGACGTGGGCTCCCACCCCGAGTACGCCACCGCCGAGTGCGACGACCTGCTCGACCTCGTCGCCCACGACCGCGCCGGGGAGGAGACGGTGCTCGAACTGGCGCGCACCTCGCAGGAGCGCCTGACCGACGACGGCGTCATCGGCGACATCTTCCTGTTCAAGAACAACACCGACAGCCACGGCAACTCCTACGGCTGCCACGAGAACTACCTGATCGGGCGGGCGGGGGAGTTCGTCGACGTCGCCAGCCCGCTGCTGCCGTTCCTCGTGTCGCGCCAGCTCGTGTGCGGCGCCGGCAAGATCCTGCCCGGCGGAACCTATGTCGTCAGCCAGCGCGCCGACCACATGTGGGACGGGGTCTCGTCGGCCACCACGCGCAGCCGCCCGATGATCAACACCCGCGACGAGCCGCACGCCGCCCCGTCGCGCTGGCGCCGCCTTCACGTCATCGTGGGCGACTCGAACATGTGTGAGACCTCGACCCTGGTCAAGGTCGGGGCCACCGAGCTCGTGCTCCGGCTGATCGAATCCGGCGCCGCCCTGCGCGACCTCACACTCGAGAACCCGGCCAAGGCCATCCGCGACCTCAGCCGCGACCGGTGGGGGCGTACGCCGGTCCCGCTCGCCAATGGGCGCACCGTCACCGGCCTGGAGATGCAGCAGATCTTCTGCGAGGCGGCGCGCGCGATGGCCGACCGGGAGGGCTCGCCGGGACCGGTGCTCGAGCGGGTGCTGGAACGCTGGGAGACCTACCTGGCCGCGCTCGAGGCCCGCGACCTCGCACCGCTGGAGCGGGAGGTCGACTGGGCCATCAAGCAGCGGCTGCTGGAGCGGTACGCCGACCGTCACGGCCTGGGCTGGGACGACCCGCGCATGGCGCAGATCGACCTCGCGTACCACGACCTCCTGCCCGGGCGCGGCCTGTTCCGCATCCTCGAGAGCCGCGGTGCGGTCGCCCGCGAGGTTGACGACGAGCGCGTGCGCAGGGCCATGACGATCCCGCCCCAGACCACCCGCGCCCGCCTGCGCGGCGACTTCATCGCCGCGGCCCAGGCGGCCGGCGTCGACTACACCGTCGACTGGGTGTCGCTGAAGGTGAACGACTCACCCGCCCACCCCTGGGACGGGGCGCCGCGCATGGGGCCGGGCCTCACCACACCGGTGGCGTGCCGCGACCCGCTCGCCGCGACCGACGAGCGTGTCGACCGGTTGCTCGACGGTCTCGCGGCGATGCCACGGCGCTGACGCCCGCTCGGCGCCAGCCGCAGGCGCACTCGCGTCGGGTACGGTGGCCGATGGACATCACCGCGAACCATCACCGAGAAAGCCAGAAACCGTGAACCGACGCCTGATCGCCGCCTCCCTCTGCGCCGCCGCACTCGTGCTGCCCGCCTGCTCGAAGGAGAAGGCGGCCGACCCGGCCACCGCCACCCCGTCGACCTCCACCTCCGCCTCGGCCGCCCCGAGCGCCAGCGCCACGCCGACCCCCAGTGCGGCCGCCCCCGTTACCCCGTCGAACAACCTCGACGCCATCAAGGTCGACGGCGAGAAACTTAAGGAGCCGAAGGTCGAGATCCCGGCCCCCTGGGCGGTCGACGAGACGCGCAGCAAGGTCCTGATCCCCGGCGACGGCCCGACCGTCCCCGAGAACGGCACCGTCGAGGTCCACTACTACGGCGTCAACGGCCGCACGGGACAGAAGTTCGACGACTCGTTCAGTCGCGGCCAGGCCATCGCCTTCCCGCTCGACCAGGTCGTCCCCGGCTTCAAGAAGGGCCTCGCGGGCCAAAAGGTCGGCAGCCGCGTCCTCGTCGCCATGCCGGGCAAGGACGGCTACGACCCGTCGGGCGGCTCGCCGCAGGCCGGCATCCAGGTGGGCGACTCGCTGGTGTTTGTCGTCGACATCGTCGGCACCCAGCTCGACCGGGCGACCGGCGATCCCGTCCCGCCGAAGAGCGGCCTGCCCGAGGTGACCGAGGACCCGCAGGGCAACCCCGTCGTCAAGATCGCCGGGGAGAAGCCCGCCCAGCTCGTCACCCAGCCGGTCATCGCCGGCAGGGGCAAGCCCGTGCAGGCCGCCGACGCCATCACGGTGCGCTACATGACGCTGGGTTGGGACGGCCGCATCATCGAGTCGACCTACGGCAAGGACCCCCAGACCGGCCAGCTCGACAAGCTCGTGCCCGCTTGGAAGGAGGCGCTGGTCAACCAGCCCGTCGGCTCGCGCGTCCTGATCGTGTCGCCCCCCGACAAGGCCTACCCGCAGGGCAACGCCAACCCGAAGATCGAGCCCGGCGAGACGCTGGTGTTCGTCGTCGACGTGCTGTTCACCCAGGCCGCGCAATAGCGTCCCTCAGCCGGCCGCTGTCCAGACCCACGGGCGGCGGTCGACGCGATTGGGGTCGAACCGCTCCAGCAGCGTCGCCAGGCCGGGACACTCGCCGGGCTCTGCGAGCCCCAGCGACTCCGCCAGTCGCGAGCGGACGGCCACGGCGTCCATCCCGCTGGCGGCCAGCTCGGTCATCGTGACGGCCCCGTTGCGCTTGGCGAGGCGCTCGCCGCCGGCGTCGAGGACCAGCGGCACGTGCGCGTACTCGGGGACGACGCCGCCCAGCTGTTCGGTGAGCCAGGCTTGGCGGGGCGCCGAGGACAGCAGGTCGTCGCCGCGGACCACCTGGTCGACGCCGGTGTCCACGTCGTCGACGACCACCACGAAGTTGTAAGCCCACGCCCCGTCGTTGCGGCGGATCACGAAGTCGTCCACCGCTTCGGTGTGGTCGCCGTGGACCACGTCGTGGACGGTCCGGGGCACGTCGTCGGAGCGTACGCGCCACGCGGCGGGACGCTCGGCGCGTCGACGGGCCCGTTCCGCCTCGCCGAGGTCGCGGCACGTGCCCGGGTAGGGGGCGAAGGTGTGGTGCGGGGCCTGAGTGGCCTCGCGGATCTCGCGGCGCGTGCAGAAGCACTCGTAGACCCGGTCGCGCAGGGTGGCGGCGACGTCGGCGTACAGGTCGAGGCGCTCGGACTGGCGGAAGACCGGCCCGTCGAAATCGAGGCCCAGCGCCGCGAGGTCGGCGATCTGGCGCTCCTCGGTGCCCTCGGCCGCCCTCGCCCGGACCTCGTCGAGGTCCTCGATCCGCAGGAGGAGGTCGCGCCCCGAGCTCCGGGCGAACAGCCAGGCGAGCAGTGCGGTGCGCAGGTTGCCGACGTGCAGGTCGGACGTCGGGCTGGGTGCGTATCGGCCGGCGTTCACGGGGCTCCTTCGTGCGTGGGCGACCACAGACCCACGATGGTACGCCGACAGACCCGTGCACCTGCCTGCGTCGACGCCTCTGGAATGCCAGACTGGGCTCATGTCGGCGCGCAAGTCAGAACGGATCCTCAACCTCGCGATCTGCCTGCTCGTTGCACCGCGCTACCTGACCCGCGAGCAGATCCGGGCGATGGTCGAGGGCTACGACGTGGGCGACCAAGCGGCGTTCGAGCGGATGTTCGAGCGGGACAAGGACGAGCTGCGCAGCCTCGGCGTACCCATCGAGACCGGCACGATCGGCGACCAGGACGAGATCGGCTACCGCATCCGGCGCACCGATTTCGAGCTCCCGCCGGTGGACTTCACCGCCGACGAGGCCGCCGTCATGGCCGTGGCGGGGCGCGTCTGGGAGCAGGCGGGCCTGGCCGACTCGACGGCCAGCGCGATGGGCAAGTTGCGGGCCGCCGGACTCGAGCCCGACCCCGAACGCCTGCGCATGCTGGCACCGGCGCTCGGTGCGCGCGAGGCGGCGTTCGAGCCGATGTGTCAGGCCATGCTGAGGCGTACGCCCATGGAGTTCGGCTACCGCGGCGCCACCCGTCGGCTCGAGCCGTGGGGGATCACGTCCCACCGCGGTGCCTGGTATGTGGTGGGCCACGACCGTGACCGGGAGGCGCCGCGCATGTTCAAGCTCGCCCGCATCACCGACGAGCCCCGCGCCATCGGCAGGGCCGGCGGGTTCGACGTGCCCGCCGACCTCGACGTCCGTGCGTTGGCGGCCAGCCTCGATCCGTCGCCGCCGAGCCGCGAGTGCGTGCTGGCCGTCCGCGGCACCCGTGCACCCGAGCTGCGACGCCGCGGCGAGCCCGCGACGACCGACGTGGACGTGCCCGAGGGGTTCGTCGTGGTCCGGCTCGCCCACGGCGACCGGGAGGACGTGGTCGCCGAGATCGCCGGCCACGGGGCCGACGTGATCGTGTGCGAGCCGCCCGAGCTGCGGGCAGCGGTCCGCGCCCACCTGCAGGAGGTCGTCGCATGACCTCTGGGACTCAACAGATCAAGCGGGTGATGATGCTGACGCCCTACCTGCAGCGCAACCCCGGGGTCACGATGGAGAAGGCCGCCGCCGACTTCGGGATCACGCCGCGTCAGCTCCGCAAGGACCTGTCGGTCGCCTACATGGTCGGCCTGCCGGGGCTGATGCCCGGCGACCTCGTCGAGATCGACATGGAGCTCGTCGAGGACCAGGGCGTGATCTTCCTCACCAACGCCGACTTTCTCGCCCGGCCGCTGCGGTTCACCCCCGACGAAGCCCTGGCCCTCGGGGTCGGCCTGCGCGCCGTGCGCGACATCGCGCCGCCGGAGTCCCTGCCCGCGATCGACTCGGCGCTCGCCAAGCTCGAGCAGGTCGCCGGCGACTCCGCCGAGGCCAGCCGCCGGGTCGAGGTCCGCATGCCGACCGCCGACACGACGGTGCGCGAGGCCATCGCCACCGCCCGTGCCGCCGGCGCACGCCTGCGGATCACCTACGACTCGGCGGCGCGCGGGGAGACGACGGTGCGCCTGGTCGACCCGCACAGCGTGGCCATGCGCGACGGGTACGCCTACCTGGAGGCGTGGAGCGACGCACCCGCCGGCGGGGGAGAGCCCGGCTGGCGGAGCTTCCGGCTCGACCGGATCGTGCAGGCTGAGGCGACCGAAGTGGCCGCCGGCGACCACGGCGAACCACCCCGCGCCGTCGGCGGCTGGCTCGACCGCGTCGAGGGCGCTCTGCCCGTGACGCTCGACGTCGCCGCCAACGCCGCCTGGATCGCCGAGTACTACCCGGTCGAGTCGGCCGAGCCGCTGGGCGGAGGAACGGTCCGCGTACGCCTGCGCATCGCGTCGCCGGGATTCCTCGACGCCCTGCTGCTGCGGCTGGGTGGCTCCGTGCTGGCCGTCGACCCGCTCGAGGCCGCCGACGGTGCGCGCCGGGCCGCCGAAGAGGCGCTGGCCCAGTACGCCGCGCTGTTCGGCGAGGACGGGGCCGGGTCGTGACCGTCGGCACATGGGTGCTGCTGGTGTGCGCCCTGGTCGTCGTCGCGCTGGTCGCGACGCTGGGCCTGGCCTGCTGGCTGTGGCGCAGGGCCGCGGCGCTGACGGGCGAGGTGGCCGCGCTGGGGCGGCGCCTCGACGAGGTGACGCGGCTGGCCGACGACGTCCACCTCGACGCCTCCGAACGTCACCGACGCGGTGGTGTCTGACAGCCCGCTCTGGTTGTACGCTCAGCAACCGGCCGTACTATGGCGACGTGGGTCGCCGGGCGGCCCACCCCCCGAAGAAAGAGGTCGACATGCCCAACCTGGGACCCGTAGAGCTGCTCATCATCCTGGCCGTCGTGTTGCTGCTGTTCGGAGGCAGCCGCCTCGCCGGGCTCGGCAAGAGCTCCGGTCGCGCGATCCGCGAGTTCAAGGAGGAGACGCGCGGGCTGAACGCCGAGGACCAGAAGAAGGCCGACCAGGCGAAGGCCGTGGGCTCCACGCAGGCCGACCGACCGGCTGCGGACACCGGTGTCGTCGACGCCGAGGTCGTCGACCGCGATCCTGACGACCTGCGCTGATCCGTGGCCGTCCGCGTCGCCGGGCGCAACCTCAGCCTGGCCTGGCTGAAGCCGCCTCCCGTCCCGCCGGACGGGAACATGTCCCTCTTCGAACACCTGCGTGAGCTGCGCTACCGGCTCGTCGCCGCCGCCGTGTTCATCACCATCGGCATGCTGTGCTGCGCGTTCTTCTACAACCAGCTGTTCGGCATCCTGCTCCACCCGGTCGAGCTGGCGGTGGTCGACCTGAAGGCGGTGCGCCCGGACCAGCAGATCAACGTCGTGACCAGCGGCGTGTCCGCTCCCTTCACGCTCGCGATGAAGATCGTCGGCATCGCCGGCCTGATCGTCTCGTCGCCGTTCTGGCTGTACCAGATGTGGGCGTTTATCGCGCCGGGCCTGCTGGCGCGCGAGAAGAAGTGGGCGTACATCTTCATCGGCTCGGCGGTGCCGCTGTTCCTGGCCGGCGTGGCGGTTGGCTACGTCGTGATGCCGAAGGGCATCTCGGTGATGCTGAGCTTCACGCCGTCCAATCAGGAGATCAGCAACCTGCTCGACCTCCCGTACTTCCTGAACTTCCTCATCCGGCTCATGCTGGTGTTCGGGCTGGCGTTCCTTCTGCCGGTCGTGCTCGTGGTGCTGAACCTGGCGGGCGTCATCACGGGCGCCCAGCTGGGCCAGTACCGGTCGTATGCCATCTTCGGCACGACCGTGTTCGGCGCCGTCGCCACGCCGTCGACCGACCCGTTGTCGATGCTGGCGCTGGCCGTGCCGATGGCGATCCTCTACCTCGTGGCCGAGGCCATCTGCCGCATCCACGACCGCGGGAAGAAGTCCAAGGAGCTGGCGACCGGATGAGCCTCGACCGCTACGACGGCCCCACCTTCACCCTCGTGGTGAACCCCCGCGCCGGCCGTGGCCGCGCCGCAAAGCTGCTGCCGCAGGTCTGTCGCGAGCTGCTCCGGGGGGTCCCAGACGCGAACCTGCGCGTCCACCAGACGTCGGACTACCAGGAGGCGCGGCTGCGTACCGTCGCGGCCGTCCAAGCCGCCCGGCCGGCGCACGGCACTCCCGGCGGCCCGCAGGTGCGTGCCGACGCCGTCCTCGTCATGGGTGGGGACGGAATGATGTCGCTGGGCGTGGACTCCTGCGCAGAGACCGAGGTGCCGCTCGGGCTGATCCCCGCCGGCACCGGCAACGACATGTGCCGAGGGCTTGGCATCAAGGTGTTCAGCCCCGTCGATGCGGCTCGGCGCGTGATCGCCGGCCACACCATGCGCATCGACTCGCTGCGCGTCGAGGGGGCTTTGGTCGGCGGGGCCGAGGTGCGCCACGTCGGCACCGTCGTCGCCACCGGCTACGACTCTCTGGTGAACCGGCGGGCGAACCGCATGCGCCTGCCCATCGGCACGCTGCGGTACGCGACGGCCGCGCTCGCCGAGCTCGCCGTGTTCGAACCGCTCGAATACCGCATGACCATCGACGGGCGCCACCGTGAGGAGCCCGCGATGCTCGTCGCCGTCGGCAACTCCACCTACTTCGGCGGTGGCATGGCGATCTGCCCGACCGCCGACGTGACCGACGGAGAGCTCGATGTCACCGTCATCCACCCCGTCAGCCGTGCGACGCTGCTGCGGATGCTGCCCACGCTGTTCGACGGGAGCTTCGTCCGAGACCCGGCGGTGGAGCGGTTCCGCGCCCGAGACGTGCTGCTCGACGGGCCCGGCCTGTACGGCATGGGCGACGGTGAGGAGCTCGGCCCGTCGCCGCTGCGCATCAGCGTCAAGCCCCGCTCGTTGACCGTCTTCGGCACACCGTCGCCGTGAGCGCGGGGGAGCGCCGCGTCGCGCTGCGGTGGTTCGTGCTCACCGGGATGGTGCTGGTCACCCTCCAGCTGCGCGCCCCGATCACCGGCGTCCCGCCCGCCCTGTCACGGGTCGCCGAGTCGCTCGCCCTCGGTCCCACCGCCGCCGGTGCCGTCACCTCGCTGCCCCTGGTCTGCTTCGGGATCTTCGCGTTCCTGACTCCGTTCCTGGCCGCCCGCGTCGGACTGGAACCGACGCTGTGGGCCGCGGCCTCCCTTGTGCTGGCCGGCCTCGCCGTACGCCACGACGCGCGGCTGGTGACGTTCTTCGCCGGAACGCTGCTCGTCGGAATGGGCATCGCCCTGGGCAACGTCGCCCTACCGGCGCTGGCGCGCGCCTGGTTCCCCGACCGGCTGCCACTGGCGATGGGCGTCTACACGGTGATGATCCAGGTGTCCGGCTCAGCCGGGCCCTTCCTGACGGCGCCACTGCTGGCCGCGGGCTGGGCATGGCGCGACGCGCTGTCGATCTGGTTCGTGCCGGGGGTCCTGGCCCTGGTCGTGTGGACCGTCGTCAACATCGCCGTCGCCCGGCAGCGGCACGGCCATCCCCACCACGCCGCCGAGCCCGCCGGCATGGGGTCGGTCGTGCGCCGCCGTCTCACGTGGACGATCACCTTCGTGCAGGGGACGCAGTCGCTGGTCTTCTTCGCCCTGCTGACGTGGATCCCCGTCCAGCTGCGCATGCACGGGTTCAACGAGGCGACGATCGGGGTCCTCATGGGGATCTATTCCATCCTCGGACTGCCCGGCTCGTTCTGGGCCGCCCGTCTGGCACGGGGCCTTCACGGCCGTACGCGGGTCGTGGTCCTCACCGTCGTCTACGTGGTGGCCCTGCTCCTGCTGCCGGTGAGCCGACCGGCCGTGGTCGTGGGGCTCCTGGTGTGCGGTGTGTGCCAAGGCCTGTGGCTGGTCGTGTCGCTGACGTTCATCGCTTCGCAGGCCGACCCGCGTGACGTCCCGGCCGTCTCCGCCCTCGCGCAGGGCACGGGCTACCTGTGGGCCGCCCTCGGTCCCGTCGCCGTCGGCGCCCTGTACGCCACCACCGGCACCCTCGTCGCGGGCGAGGCCCTGATGGCGGTGCTCGTCATCGCCATGGGCGTGACCGCCGTCGGCGTGGCGCGACAGGTCCACGCCTGACCCGGCTTAACCGGCCGAACCACAAATGGTCGCTGCGCTGTCAGGGGTCCGCGATAGCGTGGAGGCATCATGAGCGAACCCCACGAGACCGAAGAGCTGAGCCCGGCCGAGCGCATGGCCCGCTTCCGCAAGAACCGCCGCAGCCCGATGCTGCAGGAGTTCGCGGCGGCGTACGGGTTCGACTTCGACGACTTCCAGCGCACGGCCTGCGAGGTCATCGAGGGCGGTTCCGGCGTGCTCGTCGCCGCACCCACAGGTGCCGGAAAGACGATCGCGGGCGAGTTCGCCGTCTTCCTCGCGGTGCAGCAGGGACGCAAGGCGTTCTACACCACGCCCATCAAGGCGCTGTCGAACCAGAAGTTCAACGACCTCGTGCGCCGCTATGGCGCCGACAACGTCGGCCTGCTCACCGGTGACTCCTCGATCAACTCCGAGGCGCCCATCGTCGTGATGACGACCGAGGTGCTGCGCAACATGATCTACGCCGGCTCGTCGACGCTGCAAAACCTGGGCTACGTGGTGATGGACGAGGTCCACTACCTCGCCGACCGCTTCCGCGGCGCCGTGTGGGAAGAGGTCATCATCGGCCTGGCCGAGTCGGTCCAGCTGGTCGCGCTGTCGGCGACCGTCTCGAACGCCGAGGAGTTCGGCGACTGGTTGCGCGAGGTGCGCGGCGAGGTCGAGATCGTGGTGTCCGAGCGGCGTCCGGTGCCGCTCTACCAGCACGTGCTCGTGGGCCGGAAGGTCCACGACCTGTTCGCCGACATCGCACCCACCGCGATCACCGGCGAGGTCTCCGGGGCCGCGGTCGCGGCCAAGCACGACGTCAACCCGGTGCTGGTCAAGATCGCCAGGGACGAGTCCAAGACCGTACGCGACGACTCGCGGCGTCCTCGCGGCCGTTCCGGGCGCGGCAAGAAGGCCCACGGCCACGGCTCGGGCGCCTACGGGGGCGCTGCGGCCCGCAGCCAGCAGGAGCGCTCGCGATACCGGCCGCCGTCGCGCGCCGACATGGTCGAGACGCTCTCGCGCGCCAACCTGCTGCCGGCCATCGTGTTCATCTTCTCCCGAGTCGGCTGCGACGCCGCGGTGAAGCAGGTGATCGGCGGCGGCGTACGCCTCACCGACCACAGCGAGCGGGCCGAGATCCTCACCATCGCCGAGCGCCACGTCGCCGGTCTGTCGCTCGCCGATCGCGACGCGCTCGACTACGACGGGTTCCTCGACGCGCTGACGCGCGGTGTCGCGGCCCACCACGCGGGCATGCTGCCGGCGTTCAAGGAGTGCGTGGAGGAGTGCTTCGCCAAGTTCCTGATCAAGGTGGTGTTCGCGACCGAGACGCTCGCGCTGGGCATCAACATGCCGGCGCGCTCGGTCGTGCTCGAGAAGCTGGTGAAGTTCAACGGCGAGGCCCACGTCGACATCACGCCGGGCGAATACACCCAGCTGACCGGGCGTGCGGGCCGCCGTGGCATCGACGTCGAGGGCCACGCGGTCGTCCTGTGGCAGCCGGGGCTCGACCCGCGCGCCGTCGCCGGCCTGGCGTCCAAGCGCACCTACCCGCTGAAGTCGTCGTTCGCGCCGACCTACAACATGGCCGTCAACATGGTCTCGGCGGTCGGCCGCGAGCGGGCGCGCACGCTGCTGGAGCAGTCGTTCGCGCAATACCAGACCGACCGCTCCGTCGTCGGCCTGGCCCGCAACCAGCAGCGCAACGAGAACCAGATCAAGGGCTTCCTCGGGAGGGCGGCCTGCGATCGCGGCGACTTCGCCGAGTATGCACGGATCCGCGAGGAGATCTCCCAGCTCGAGGCCGAGGCAGCCCGCAGCCGCAAGGCCGACAAGCGTGCCGAGGCGTTCCAGTCGCTGCTGGAGCTCCAGCCCGGTGACATCATCCACGTGCCCAGCGGCAAGATGCAGGGCTGGGCGGTCGTGCTCGAACCAGGCGTACGCTCCCACCGCGAGGAGCCCCACCCGCTGGTCATGGGCGAGGAGCGCATGACCAAGCGCCTGACGCTCAACGACTTCCCGACGCCGACGAAGGCGGTCGGCAAGCTGCGCATCCCGAAGAAGTTCAACGTGAAGGAGCCCCACTCGCGGCGCTCGCTGAACGCGGCCCTGCGCTCGAAGCTCGCCGAGCTCGACCTCTCCCCGGAGCGTTGGCGTCCGGGGGCGATGGACGAGGAGATCGCCGAGCGGATCGCCGAGCTGCGCCATGCGATGCAGTCCCACCCATGCCATGGGTGCCCCGATCGTGAGGAGCACGCGCGCTGGGCCGAGAGAGCCATGCGGCTCGAGCGCGAGAACCGCCAGACCGCCGCGAAGATGGAGCGCCGGACCAACACGATCGCCACCCAGTTCGACCGTATCTGCAACGTGCTGCAGTCGCTGCACTACCTCGACGGCGACCCGGTGCAGGTCACCGCCGACGGCAAGGTGCTGGCCCGCATCTACAACGAGCTCGACCTGGTCGCCGCGGAGGCCGTACGCCGGGGTGTCTTCGACGGCCTGTCCGCTCCCCAGCTCGCGGCGGTGCTGTCGACGCTGGTGTTCGAGTCGCGCCGCGTCGACCACCGGGGGCGACCGCCGCGCATGCCCGACTCCGAGACCGACGCGCGCCTGACCGCACTGCGCCAGGTCCACCGCGAGATCGCCCTGCTCGAGCGCGACTTCAAGCTCGAGCGGGGTCCCGACCTCGAGATCGGGTTCGCCGATTCGGCGTTCGCGTGGGCCTCGGGGCGGCCGCTGTCGGAGGTGCTCGGGGCGTCGGGCCTGACGGCGGGCGACTTCGTCCGCTGGGTGCGCCAGGTCATCGACTTCACCGACCAGATCGGCGATGCCGCGGGGCCGGGCGACCTGCGCCGCACGTGCCGCGAGGTCACCCACTCGATGCGCCGCGGCGTGGTCGCGTTCGTCACCGACACGACGGGGGAGTGAGCCGGTCGCCCGGCGGTCGTCAGTGGGCCTGCGACACCGTCGACATGTTGAAGCCGCGTACGCGGGCGGCGGGCATGGTCGTCAGCGTGAACCAGTCCTGCCACTCGCGGCACAACGTCTGCTCGCTCGCCGACGTCTCCGTGATGCGGCCCAGCAGCTCGACGGGTGACTCGTTGAAACGGAAGTTGTTCACCGCACCCACGATCTCGCCGTCCTCGATGAGGTAGACGCCGTCACGCGTGAGGCCGGTCAGCAGCAGCGACTCGGGGTCGACCTCGCGGATGTACCACAGGCACGTCAGCAGCAGCCCGCGCTGTGTGGAGGCGATCATGTCGTCGAGGGAGCCCCTGCCGCGTACGTCAAGAACGAGGTTGTCGATCGCGGGACGCGGCTCGAGCCCCTGGTCGGCAGCGACCTTCCGTGTACGCATCAGGTCGCCGAGGACGCCCTCGCGGATCCACTCGGTGCGGGCGACGGGGGCGCCGTTGTCGAACACCGAGGACGTGCCGCCTGCCGACGAGCGGGCGACGACGAACGGGCAGGTCGCCAGGCCCGGCTCGTCCGGGTCGGACGCCAACGTGACGGGCAGGCGCGACAGCCGGTCGCCGATGCGGGTCTCGCCGGGCCTCCCGGGGCGCGCGTATGCGTTGCGGCCCTCGGCGGCGTCGCGCGCCGACATCGTCCAGTACGCGTAGATCAGCAGGTCGGCGACCGCCGACGGCGGCAGCAACGTCTCGTACGCCCCCGCGGGCAGGTCGATCCGGTTCTCCGACCATGCGAGGCGGCGGCACACCTCGGCGTACATCACCTCGATGTCGACGTCGGTGAAGTCGCGGGTGGCCCGGCCGACCCAGGCCGAGCCGATCATGTCGGGGTGCTTGGCGTTGAGCTCGACGCGACCGGTCGGCTGGGTGTGGCGACGGCGCGTGCCCGCGGTGGTGGCCAGCCACGTGGTGGTCACGATGTGCTCGGCGAACCCGAAGAGCAGGCGTTCGTCGCCCGCGTCGGCGAAGCAGCACCCCAGCCCGGCGGCGAGGCCCTCGAGGACCTCGATGGTGGTGGCGTCCGCGGGCGAGTCGAAGTCGCCGTCGACGCCACCGTCGACCAGCGGCATGCCGTCCTCGGCCACGTCGGCGCCCGCGAGAGCGGCCAACGACTCGTCGACGAGCGCGGTCAGCGACGACGCGTCGGCCACGACACCCTCGACGACCCCGGCGCAGCGGCCGCCTGCGCGGTCGGCGATGGTGATGACCGTGCCGGTGCGGCGGTGCATCTGCCCGTTGGTCGTCAGCGCGTTGTTGGCCCAGCGCAGGTTGGCCTCGGTGGTCTCGTCGACGATCACGACGGCGTCGTCGCAGCGGCCGGAAGCGGCCTCGAGGGCGGCCTCGATCCAGGTGCTCACTGTGTTGGGGTTCATCGTCCGGCCTCCGAGGTGGTGTTGAGCACGTTGACGCCGCGGAACAGCGCGGCGGGGGAGCCGTGGGACACGGCGGCGACCTGGCCGGGCTGGCCCTTGCCGCAGTTCATCGCCCCGGCCAGCAACCACGTGTCCGGGCCTCCGACGGCCTCGAGCGAGCCCCAGAAGTCGGTCGTCGTCGCCTGGTAGGCGACGTCGCGGACCTGACCGGCCAACCGCCCGTTCTGGATGCGGAAGAAGCGCTGCCCGGTGAACTGGAAGTTGTAGCGCTGCATGTCGATCGACCACGACTTGTCACCGACGACGTAGAGACCACGGTCGACGCGGGAGATCAGCTCGTCGACCGACGGGCCGTCCGGGTCGGCGGCGACCGACACGTTCGGCATGCGCTGCAGCGGGATGTGGCCCGGCGAGTCGGCGAACGCGCAGCCGTTGGAGCGTCCGAAGCCCTTCTCCTGCGCCATCTGCCGATTCAGCTGGTAGCCGACGAGCGTGCCCTCGCCGATGATGTCGAACTCCTGCGCGGCGACGCCCTCGTCGTCCCAGCCGACGGTGGCCAGGCCGTGCTCGGTGGTCCGGTCGCCGGTCACGTGCAGCTTCTCCGAGCCGTACGCCAGCGTGCCCAGCTGGTCGAAGGTCGCGAAGCTCGTGCCGGCGTACGCGGCCTCGTAGCCGAGCGCGCGGTCGAGCTCGGTGCCGTGGGCGATGGACTCGTGGATCGTCAGCCACAGGTTGGTGGGCTCGATGACGAGGTCGTACGCACCGGCCTCGACAGACGGTGCGGCGGCGTGCTCCGCGAGGAGCGCGGGCATCTCGGCGACCTCGGCGTCGAAGTCCCAGGCGGTGCCGGTCAGGTATTCCCAGCCGCGTCCCACCGGCGGCGCGACCGACGACATCGAGGCGAAGCCGTGGTCGCCGACGCTGACGGCGGTGAGCTCGGGGTGGAGGCGGACGCGCTGCTGGACCGTGCGGGTTCCGGTGAGGTCGGCGTAGAACTTGTTCTCCTGCTGCATGAGCAGCGACGCGTTGACGTGCGAGACCCCGTCACCGGCCAGCAGGGCCTGCGAGAGCTCGACGAACCGGCCGACGCGCTCGGCCTCGTCGACGTGGAACGGGTTGGTCCCGTACGCCGACACCCACGTGCCGGTGTGGACGGGCTCGGGTGCCAGCTCGACGCGCGCGCCGCCCAGCGAGGACGCGACGCGGGCGGTGGCCACCGCCTGCTCGGCGATCGTCACGGCGGCATCGGTCGTCAGCGTGATGCCCGCGGCGAAGCCCCAGGAGCCGTTGTGGACGACGCGTACGCACATCCCCAGCCCCACCGAGTCTGACGCGTTCTCCAGCGCGCCGTCCCGGAAGGCGCGTACGCCGGTCCGGAGCCGTTCGACGCGGACGTCGGCGTGCTCGGCCCCCAGGCCCTTGGCGCGCGCCAGCGCCGCGTCGGCGAGCGCATCGAGGGGCAGGGAGGTGAAGCGTTCGTCCACGGTGTGGGTCATGGGATCACCGTAGACGCCCGCATGGCGAATCCCTATCCGAGATCGGTGGGGGGCTCTGGAAGGATGATCAGCATGAGTGTCGCCATCCGTGTCATCGCCTGTCTCGACGTCCACGACGGGCGTGTCGTCAAGGGCGTGAACTTCACCGACCTGCGCGATGCCGGTGACCCGGTCGAGCTCGCCGCGGCCTACGACACGGCCCAGGTCGACGAGCTGACGTTCCTCGACATCTCGGCCTCCCACGAGGGCCGCGAGACGACTCGCGACGTGGTGCGGCGCACGGCCGAGAGCGTGTTCATCCCGCTGACCGTCGGTGGGGGAGTCGCCCGCGTCCAGGACGTCGACGACCTGCTGCGCACCGGTGCCGACAAGGTCGGCGTCAACACCGCGGCCATCCGTCGTCCCGAGCTGATCCGCGAGATCACCACGCGGTTCGGCAACCAGGTGCTGGTGCTGTCGGTCGACGCGCGCCGCGAGCCCGGCCAGCCGTCGGGCTTCGGCGTCACGACCCACGGCGGCCGCACCGCCGCCGGGCTGGACGCGATCGACTGGGCGAGGCAGGCGGTCGACCTCGGCGCGGGCGAGATCCTGCTCAACTCCATGGACGCCGACGGAACCCGCGACGGGTTCGACCTCGAGATGATCGAGGCCATGCGCGCCGCCGTTGACGTGCCGGTCATCGCGTCGGGCGGTGCGGGCACGGTCGATCACTTCGTCGACGCCGCCCGCGCCGGCGCCGACGCCGTGCTCGCGGCGAGCGTCTTCCACTTCGGCACGGTCGCGATCTGTGACGTCAAGCGTGCGCTCGACGCCGCCGGCTTCCCCGTACGCCTCACCCCCACGAAGGAGTCCTGATGCAGGTCTGGCTGCCCCTCGACGACCCCGCCGACGCCGAGCGCCTGCTCGGCGGCCTCCCCGACGGCATCGAGGTCGTCGCCGTCCCCGACCCGGCCGACCTGCCCGACGACCTCTCGCAGGTCGAATTCCTGGCCCAGCCCTACCTGACCGGGCCGAAGATCCTCGAGCGCGTGGGCGAGATGCCGCGGCTCAGGCACGTCCAGCTGAGCCAGGCGGGCTTCGAGGGCCTGCCCGAGCTGCTGCCCGAGGGTGTCACGCTCCACAACGCCGCCGGTGTCCACGACGCGTCGACCGCCGAGCACGCGCTCGGGCTCGCGCTGGCCTCGGGCCGTCACCTCGACACGTACGCCCGCCAGATGCCCGAGCACCGCTGGGCGCCCGTGTTCGGCACGGCTCTCGCGGACCGCCGGGTGCTCATCATCGGTGCGGGACGCATCGGCCGGGCCATCGAGCAGCGCCTCGCCGGTTTCGAGGTGGCCTCGGTGACGAAGGTCGCCCGCACCGCCCGCGACGACATCCGGGCCATCGACGACCTCGACGCGCTGCTGCCCGAGGCCGACGTGGTGTTCCTCATCTGCCCCCACACCGACCAGACCCACCATCTGATGGGCGCCCGCCGGTTCGCGCTGCTCCCCGACGGCGCGCTGGTGGTCAACGTGGCCCGCGGCCCGGTCGTCGACACCGACGCGATGGTGGAGGCCTGCGCGTCGGGCCGCGTGCGAGCCGCCGTCGACGTGACCGATCCCGAGCCGCTGCCGGCCGACCACCCGCTGTGGGACACCCAGGGCGTACTGGTCGCTCCGCATGTCGGTGGGCTGTCCACCGCGTTCGCGCCGCGGTTCCACCGCCTGCTCGGCGAACAGCTGCGCCGGCTGGCGGCAGGGGAGGAGTTGCTCCACAGGGTCCACTGACCGCTTCAGGGACGTTGTGCCACCGCCTAGTATCCATCCATGCAGCTGAACCGACGGGCCACGACGATCGGCGCGGTGACCACGGCCGCAACCGCACTGGGTGCCACGGCCGGCGCGCTCGCCGCCGCCCGACGGATCAGCGGCCCGCAGCGGCCCGAGCTCGACTACGGCTTCACCCCGTTCGAGGTCGGCCTGGGCGACATCGCCGAAGACGTCACCTTCCATGCGGGCGACGGCACGCGACTGGCGGGCTGGTGGCTCGACAACCCCGGCTCCGAGCGCGTGGTGATCTGCTGCCACGGCCACCGCGGCAACAAGTCGGAGATGCTGGGCATCGGCCCGGGCGTCTTCCGCGCGGGCAACACAGTGCTGCTGTTCGACTTCCGCGGCAACGGCGAGTCAGACGACGGTCCGCAGTCGCTGGCCCACTACGAGCAGCTCGACCTCCAGGCGGCCGTCGACCTCGTCGCAGAACGCCGCCCCGACGCCGAGATCTGCGTCGTCGGCTTCTCGATGGGCGCGGCGGTGTCGATCCTCGTCGCCGCAGCCGACGAGCGCGTACGCAAGGTCGTCGCCGACTCGCCGTTCGCCGACATGCAAGGGGTGATCGCGGCCGCGGCGAGGTCGCTGCGCCTGCCGCCGGTGCCGATGGTCCAGCTCGCCGACCACGCGACCCGGGTGCGCTACGGCTATCGGTTCGCCGAGGTGCAGCCCATCGAGGTCGTGGACCGCCTGGCGCCGCGCCCGCTGCTGATGTTCCACGGCACCGCCGACACGATCATCCCGATCGAGCACGCCCGCCGGCTGGACGCCGCGGCCGGGCAGCCCCACGAGCTCCGCGTCGTCGACGGCGTCGGGCACTGCGGGGCCTACTTCGCCGACCGACCGGGCTACATCGCGCAGGTCGCGGAGTTCCTCGCGCGCCAGGGGCCCGCATGGTGAGCCATCTGCGGGACGGCGTACGCGCCCGCTAGCCTTTCGGGAACCCGCGAGGAAGGTCTGACCCATGCCGCAGCTGCGCTCCCGAACATCCACCCACGGCCGCAACATGATGGGCGCACGCTCGCTGTGGCGCGCGACCGGCATGGAGGACGACGACTTCGGCAAGCCGATCATCGCCATCGCGAACTCCTACACGCAGTTCGTGCCGGGCCACGTCCATCTCAAGGACATGGGTGACCTGGTCGCGTCGGCGATCGTCGAGGCCGGGGGAGTGGCCAAGGAATTCAACACCATCGCCGTCGACGACGGCATCGCCATGGGTCACGGGGGCATGCTCTACTCGCTGCCCAGCCGTGAGCTGATCGCCGACTCGGTCGAGTACATGGTCAACGCCCACTGCGCCGATGCCATCGTGTGCATCTCCAACTGCGACAAGATCACCCCGGGCATGCTGATGGCCGCGATGCGCCTCAACATCCCTGTGGTGTTCGTCTCCGGTGGTCCGATGGAGGCCGGCAAGGCGTTCGTCTCTGAGGGGGTGGCGTACCCTTCGACCGACCTGAGCGTCGCCATGGCCGCCTCGGCCAACGAGCAGATCCCCGACTCGGGGATCGCCGAGATGGAGCGCTCGGCCTGCCCGACCTGCGGCTCGTGTTCGGGCATGTTCACCGCCAACTCGATGAACTGCCTGACCGAGGCGCTGGGCCTGTCGCTGCCCGGCAACGGGTCCACGCTCGCCACCCACGCCGCGCGCAAGGACCTCTTCCTCGAGGCCGGTCGTCTGGTCGTCGAGCTGACGAAGCGCTACTACGACAACGACGACGAGTCGGTCCTGCCGCGCAACATCGCCAACAAGGCCGCGTTCCGCAACGCCATGTGCCTCGACATCGCCATGGGCGGCTCCACGAACACCATCCTCCATACGCTCGCCACGGCCATCGAGGGCGAGATCGACTTCACCCTCGACGACATTCAGGAGCTGTCGACGAAGGTACCGTGCCTGTCGAAGGTCGCGCCCAACTCGCCGAAATACCACATGGAGGACGTCCACCGTGCCGGCGGCATCCCCGCCATCCTCGGCGAGCTCAACCGCGCCGGCCTGCTCGACACGAGCGTCCACTCGGTCCATAGCCCCGACCTGCAGTCGTGGCTCGATGCCTGGGACGTACGCGGCGGCAGGGCCAGCCAGCAGGCCCTGGACCTCTTCCACGCGGCTCCCGGTGGCGTACGCACGACCCAGGCGTTCTCGACCGAGAACCGGTGGGATTCGCTCGACACCGATGCCGCCGACGGCTGCATCCGCGACCTGGAGCACGCGTACACCGCAGACGGCGGCCTGGCGATCCTCTACGGCAACCTCGCCGAGCAGGGCGCGGTCATCAAGTCCGCCGGCGTCGACGAGTCGCTGTTCCACTTCGTCGGAGAGGCCATCGTCATGGAGTCCCAGGACGAGGCCGTCGAGAAGATCCTCGACAAGACCGTCCGCGAGGGCCACGTCGTCGTCATCCGCTACGAGGGCCCCAAGGGCGGTCCCGGCATGCAGGAGATGCTCTACCCGACGTCGTTCCTCAAGGGCCGTGGTCTGGGCACGAAGTGTGCGCTCATCACCGACGGACGGTTCTCCGGTGCCACCTCCGGTCTGTCGGTCGGCCACATCTCGCCCGAGGCGGCCGGCGGCGGCACCATCGGCCTGGTCCGCGACGGCGACGAGATCGAGATCGACATCCGCGAGCGGCGCCTCCACCTCAACGTCGACGACGCCGAGCTCGAGCGCCGGCGCGCCGAGATGGGGGAGGCCCCGTGGTCGCCGAAGAACCGTGAGCGCGAGGTCAGCAAGGCGCTGAAGGCGTACGCGTCGATGGTCCGGCCGGCCAGCTTCGGCGCGGTGCGCGAGGTCGATTGAGGTCACCTTCCGGGACGCCGTATCCACATCATGGGACACGGCGTCCACGGTTTGACACAGATGGAAGAGTCCGACAGGGTGAACTTGTGCAGCAGTACCAGATTCTCGTAATCATCTAGCGAGTCGTCCGGGGAGGATCCCCCGACCACGACTCGCTCCCTCGTATGCCACCAGGCAGCGGGGGTTTTTTCGTCTCGGGCGATCCCCGGGCGAGGAAGCAGACGGGATGAACGTGCTGATGACCCGGTGCGCAGGGCGCGTCACCGGCCGTCACAGACGTAAAGGATGGACATGAAGGTCAAGCAGGAGAAGGCCGCAAGGGTCGAGGCGCTGCTCACCGACGACGACCAGCAGGCCCCGGCTGGCAAGGTCACCGGCTCGCAGTCGCTCGTCCGCTCGCTCGAAGAGGTCGGGGCGGAGGTCGTGTTCGGGATTCCCGGCGGTGCGATCCTGCCGGCGTACGACCCTCTGTTCGACTCCAAGAAGGTCCGCCACATCCTCGTTCGCCACGAACAGGGTGCGGGCCACGCCGCCGAAGGGTACGCGGTGGCCACCGGGAAGGTCGGCGTGTGCATGGCCACGTCGGGCCCCGGCGCGACGAACCTCGTGACGCCGCTCGCAGACGCTTACATGGACTCCGTCCCGATCGTTGCCATCACCGGCCAGGTCGGCAGTGGATCCATCGGCACCGACGCCTTCCAGGAGGCCGACATCCGCGGCATCACGATGCCGATCACCAAGCACAACTTCCTCGTCACCGATCCCGACGACATCCCCGAGGCCATCGCCAAGGCCTTCCACCTCGCCAGCACCGGCCGCCCCGGCCCCGTGCTCGTCGACATCACCAAAGATGCGCTGCAGGGCGAGACGACCTTCACCTGGCCGCCGAGCCTCGAGATGCCCGGCTACCGGCCCACCACCAAGCCCCACGGCAAGCAGCTGCGCGAGGCCATCCGCCTCCTCGGCGAGTCCCGCCGGCCCGTCCTGTACGTCGGCGGCGGCATCATCCGCGCCGAGGCCTGGACCGAGCTGAAGGAGTTCGCCGAGGCCACCGGCGTGCCGGTCGTGACAACGCTCATGGCGCGCGGCGCGTTCCCCGACTCTCACGAGCTCCACATGGGCATGCCGGGCATGCACGGCTCCGTGTCCGCGGTGGGCGCACTCCAGCGCGCCGACCTGCTCCTTGCGATCGGTACGCGGTTCGACGACCGCGTCACCGGCCACCTCGACAGCTTCGCGCCCGGGGCCAAGGTCGTCCACGCCGACATCGACCCCGCCGAGATCTCGAAGAACCGCGTCGCCGACGTCCCCATCGTGGGCGACTGCTTGGAGGTCCTCACCGGCCTCAACAGCCTCGTCGAACATTCCGACCTGCCCGACTTCGCCCCTTGGCGCGCCCAGCTCGACGACATCAAGTCCCGCTATCCGATCGGGTGGGAGGACGCCGAGGACGGCTCGCTGTCGCCCCAGCACGTCATCAAGCGGATCGGCGAGATCACGGGCCCCGACGCCTACTACGCCTCCGGCGTCGGACAGCACCAGATGTGGTGCGCCCACTTCCTCCCGTTCGAGGAGCCCACCCACTGGCTCAACTCCGGCGGCCTCGGCACGATGGGCTACTGCGTGCCCGCCGCCATGGGCGCCAAGGTCGGCCAGCCGGACGCCGTGGTGTGGGGCATCGACGGCGACGGCTGCTTCCAGATGACCAACCAGGAGCTCGTCACGTGCGCCCTCGAGGGCATCCCCGTCAAGATCGCCGTCATCAACAACGAGTCCTTGGGCATGGTCCGCCAGTGGCAGACGCTGTTCTACGACGGCCGCTACTCCAACACCGACCTCAAGTCGTGGCGCATCCCCGACTTCCAGAAGCTCGCCGAGGCCATGGGCTGCGTCGGCCTGCGCTGTGAGAAGGCGGAGGACGTCGACGCCACCATCCAGCAGGCGCTGGAGATCAACGACCGTCCGGTCGTCGTCGAGTTCGTCGTCCACAAGGACGCCATGGTCTGGCCCATGGTGGCCGCCGGCACCAGCAACGACGACATCAAGATCGCTCGGGACATGGCACCCGACTGGGACGAGGAGCAGCTGTGAACGACCCCATCCACACCCTGTCGGTCCTCGTGATGGACCGCCCCGGCGTGCTCACCCGCATCGCCGGCCTGTTCTCGCGCCGCGGCTTCAACATCATGTCGCTCGCCGTGGGTCCCACCGAGCAGGAAGACCTCTCCCGCATCACGATCGTCGCCCAGGTCGACGAGCTCGCCCTCGAACAGCTCACCAAACAGCTCAACAAGCTCGTCGAGGTCCTCAAGATCGTCGAGCTCGACCCCAAGTCGGTCCAGCGCGAGCTCGTCCTCGTCAAGGTGGCCTGCACCGCCGAGACCCGCAACCAGATCCTCGAGATCGTCAACATGTTCCGCTGCAAGACCGTCGACGTCGCCACCGACTCGCTGACCATCGAGGCCACCGGGAGCCACGACAAGATCGAGGCCATGCTCCAGCTGTTGGAGCCCTATGGCATCAAGGAGCTCGCCCAGTCCGGCATGGTCGCCCTCGCCCGCGGCAGCCGCTCGCTGTCCGAGCGCGCAGGCAGGGCCGACCGCGCCCGCCCCATCCGTATCGTCTGACCCGACCCAACGCTTCCGACACAAGAAACCAACCAAGGAGAGACCCACCGTGGCCACCGAAATGTTCTACGACTCCGACGCCGACCTCAGCGTGATCCAGGGCCGCAACGTCGCCATCCTCGGCTTCGGCAGCCAGGGCCACGCCCACGCGCTGTCGCTGCGCGACTCCGGCGTCGACGTCCGCGTCGGCCTGCCCGAGGGCTCCAAGAGCCGCGCCAAGGCCGAGGCCCAGGGCCTCCGCGTCGTCACGCCGTACGAGGCCTGCGAGGAGGCGGACCTCGTCATGATGCTGGTTCCCGACCAGCACGCCGCCAAGCTCTACAAGGAGGCCGTCGAGCCCAACCTCGTCGACGGTGACGCCCTGTTCTTCGCCCACGGATTCAACATCCGCTTCGGCTTCATCGAGCCCCCGGCCGGTGTCGATGTCGGCATGGTCGCCCCCAAGGGCCCCGGCCACCTCGTTCGCCGCGAATACTCCGAGGGACGCGGCGTACCCGTCCTCGTCGCCGTCGAACAGGACGCCACCGGCAAGGCCTGGGACCTGACGCTCTCGTACGCCAAAGCCATCGGCGGCCTGCGCGCCGGCGGCATCAAGACCACCTTCACCGAGGAGACCGAGACCGACCTCTTCGGCGAGCAGGCCGTCCTCTGCGGCGGTGCCTCCGCCCTCATCCAGGCCGGCTTCGAGACCCTCGTCGAGGCGGGCTACCAGCCCGAGATCGCCTACTTCGAGTGTCTGCACGAGATGAAGCTCATCGTCGACCTCATGTACGAGGGCGGCATCGCCAAGCAGCGCTGGTCAGTCTCCGACACCGCCGAATTCGGCGACTACGTCTCCGGCCCGCGCGTCATCGACGAGCGCGTCAAGGAGAACATGAAGGCCGTCCTCGCCGACGTCCAGAACGGCTCGTTCGCCCAGCGCTTCATGGACGACCAGAACAACGGTGGCAAGGAGTTCGCCGACTTCCGAGCCAAGGCCGAGCAGCACCCGATCGAGAAGACCGGTGCCGAGCTCCGCGGCCTCATGGCCTGGGTCAAGTCCCACGACGACGACTACGTCGAGGGCACGGCGGCGCGCTGATAGTCCGGCTCGCGCCCGTGCGCCGGTGACCGGCGTCTTCATCGCAGTCGTGATCGCCCCCGAGGCGGCTTCGCTCTCACCAGCGAAAAGCCGTCGCGGGGGCGATTCCTTTGTGCTCTTCCAGACGCCGGGGCGTGCTGACCGACGCTCGCCGGGGAGCCCGCTCCCTGCGGGGTCGGGTCCGCCTCGATGCGCTGCGGTGCGCGAGCCGGACCCACCCGATGCGCGCGGGGCGCGAGCCGGGACTAGCGGGATCGGATGTGCAGGTCGGCGACGGACGAGCCGTCGGCCTGGAAGCCCATGGAGACCTGCCAGATGCGGGGGTCGGGGGCCTTGCCGTCGGTCGAGATGCGGCCCACGTTGGTCATGGTGCAGATGTCCTTGACGCCCTCGACCTGAGTGAGCGGGTTGGGGGTATTCGGCTTGCACTCGCCGAACTCCTTCGACAGCGCGTCGCGGCCGACCTGCGCAGACGCCTGCGGGAAGCGTACGCGGGCCGACATCTCGTAGTCGTGGGTCTTGTTCCACCGACCGATGAGGACCTGGGTGTCGTCGGGCATGTCGACCCCGGAGCGGGCCTCGATGTCGGCGAGCGTCATCGGGTCACACGTGTGACCGAGGAAGCCGTTCTTGCACTTCGTGCCGTACTCGTTCGTGAACGAGAACATCGGGACGCCCCAGCGTCCGGCGTTCAGCAGGACGTACGCGAGGGCGACGACGAACACGAGGGCGAGGACGCCGGTCAGTCCGAGGTTACGGATGGACCTCTGGCGCTTCATGCGCTTCTGCGCCTCGAGGTGCGGTGTGGCGGTCGACATGGGCCCATCCTGCCGCACGTCCGGGGCGCGCGCAGGACGAAGGAGACAACCGTTTGGTGACGGTTCGCTCAGGCGACGCGGCGTACGGCCACGAGCACCGCGGTGTCCTCCGCGACGAGGGTCTCCATGCTGGCCACGCGCGCATCGGACAGCCACTCCAGCCGCATGACGTCGATGCCGTTGTGGTGGGCCGGCGGCCAGGTGGCGCACGGGGTGAGGTCGTCGATGATCACGATGCCGCCCGGTTCGACGAGGTCGAGGACGTCGTCGACCTGAGTGGTGCGGGCGATGTCGGCGTCGAGGAACAGCAACGAGAACGGGCCTTCATCGGCGAGCTCGGTCCAGTCGGCGGCGAGGACCTCCACGTCGCTGCTGGCGAACGTGTCGCGGGCGCCGGCGGCGAGGGTGGGATCAAGCTCGGCGGTCACGACCCGCGTCGTGGCGGGCGCGCCGCTGCGCAGCCAGGCGGCACCCACCCCGCAGCCCGTGCCGCACTCGGCGATGGTCCCGGTACGCGTCGCCGCCAGCGTCGCCAGCAGCCGACCGGTCTCGCTGCGCGTGGCCTCGATGAAACCCTGATCGAGGGAGGCGCGCAGGGCCTTGGTGACCAGTGCCGGCACTTCGGGATGGGAGCTCACACCCCGAAGTGTGGTGTCCGGGCGCGGCGGGGGAGGGCCGGTCCGCCATCCGGGACGCGCGGCCGCCGTGAGCGGTGCGTACGCCTGTCACCGCCGGCGCGATCACGCCGGAGATGCGGCAGCGCCTCGAGCGCTGAGGGTCGGACCGAGCAGGACGACAGGACCCCGCCGGGGACGGCGGGTCCTGCCGTGTGGTGGTGGTCTCAGAGGCGTGCGGCGATCGCGTCGCCCACCTCGCTGGTGGCACGCGGGCCCGTGCGCTCGGCGATGTCGGCGGTCACGGCCGCGCGGATGCGGTCGCCCGCGGAGCGGCGGCCCAGGTGGTCGAGCATCAGTGCGGCGGACAGGATGGCCGCGGTCGGGTCGGCCTTCTGCTGGCCGGCGATGTCGGGCGCCGAGCCGTGTACGGGCTCGAACATCGACGGGAATTCACCGCTGGGGTTGATGTTGCCCGAGGCCGCCAGACCGATGCCGCCGGTCACCGCCGCCGCCAGGTCGGTGATGATGTCGCCGAACAGGTTGTCGGTGACGATCACGTCGAAGCGCGCGGGGTCGGTCGTCATGAAGATCGTGGCGGCGTCGATGTGGAGGTAGTCGGTCTCGACCTGCGGGTATTCCTTGGCCACGTCCTCGAACACGCGGCGCCACAGGCCGCCCGCGTTGACCAGCACGTTGTGCTTGTGGACCAGCGTCAGCCGGTTGCGGCGCTGGGTGGCGCGGACGAACGCGTCACGCACGACGCGCTCCACGCCGTACGCGGTGTTGACGCTGACCTCGGTCGCGATCTCGTGCGGCGTGCCGGTGCGTACGCTGCCGCCGTTGCCGCAGTACAGGCCTTCCGTGCCCTCGCGGACCACGACGAAGTCCACCCGCTTGTCGCCGACGACCGCGTCGGACAGGGGAGTGGGCACGCCGGGGTAGAGCGTGGCCGGTCGCAGGTTGACGTGGTGGTCGTACGCGAAGCGGAGCTTGAGGATCAGGCCGCGCTCGAGAAGGCCCGACGGGACCTCGGTGTCTCCGGGCGCGGCGCCGGCCGCGCCGAACAAGATGGCGTCGGCCTTGGCGATCTCGGTGAGGTCGTCGTCGGTGAGGACCTCGCCGGTGGCCTTCCACCGCTCGGCGCCGAGGCGGTGCTCGACGAAGTTGAAGGCGTCGTCACCGCATGCGGCGCGCACGACCTTCAGGCCCTCTGCGACGACCTCGGGGCCGATGCCGTCGCCGCCGATGACGGCGATCAGCGGGCGCTCGGGGGTCGGGTTGGCTGCTGGGTTGTGGGAGTTCGACACGGGGGTTACCGTAACCAGCCCCGGGCCCGGCGAGACCCTGTCTCAAAGGGCGTCGCGTACGTTAGTTTGCTTCCCATGACCCTCTCGTTCGACGTGCGACCCCACCCACATCCAGCGACGGAGCAGGAGCGTGCCCAGGTGCTCGCCAACCCCGGCTTCGGCTCGAAGTTCACCGACCACATGGCGGTGGCTACGTGGACCGAGGCCGACGGCTGGCACGACTCGGGCGTCGTTCCCTACGGCCCGTTCTCGCTCGATCCCGCCGCGTCGGTGTTCCACTACGGCCAGGAGATCTTCGAGGGCCTGAAGGCCTACCGCCACGCCGACGGGTCGGTGTGGACGTTTCGTCCCGAGGTGAACGCGGCCCGCTTCGTGCGCTCGGCCCACCGGCTCGGTCTGCCCGAGCTGCCGGTCGACGACTTCGTGGCCTCCGTCGACGCCCTCGTGGAGGCCGACCACGCGTGGGTGCCGTCGAGCGAATCCGGTGAGATGAGCCTCTACCTGCGTCCCTTCATGTTCGCCTCGGAGGCGTTCCTCGGCGTCCGTGCCGCCCACCGCGTCCAGTACGCGTGCATCGCGAGCCCGGCCGGGGCCTACTTCGCCTCGGGCGTCGAGCCCGTGGGTATCTGGGTCACGAGCCAGTACTCGCGCGCCGGTGCCGGTGGCACGGGTGCGGCCAAGTGTGGCGGCAACTACGCGTCGTCGCTGCTGGCCCAGCAGGAGGCCACGGCCAACGGCTGCTCGCAGGTGATGTTCGCCGACGCGGGCACCCACCGCTACGTCGAGGAGCTCGGCGGGATGAACGTGTTCTTCGTCAACACGGAGGGCGACCTGGTCACCCCCGAGCTGACCGGTTCGATCCTCGAGGGCGTCACGCGCGACTCGATCCTCGCGCTGGCGACCGAGCGCGGGCTCAGCGCGACCGAGCGTCGCGTCGAGATGACCGAGCTGTTCGAGGGCATCGCCTCTGGGGACATCAGGGAGGTGTTCGCCTGCGGCACCGCGGCGGTCATCACCCCGATCGGCTGGTTCCTCACCGAGGACGGCACCCGCCACGAGGTCAGCGGTGGCGGCGTGGGGGAGCACACCCAGGCGATCCGCGACCAGTTGCTCGACATCCAGTACGGCCGCACCGAGGATCCGCACGGCTGGATGCACCGGGTCTGCTGACGGACGACCACGGACGACCAATGCCCGACCGCCCCTTGCCTCGTCGGCGAGGGGAGGTTCGCGGGCGTACGACAGCGATAGGGTGGGCAAATGCGAATCGCGCGCTACTCGACCGGGGGAGACCCGAAATACGGCATCGTGGAGCTGGCTGGCGACGGGGGCAAGCACCCCGACACCATCTCGGCCCTCAGCGGTGACCCGTTGGCCATGCCCGTCCAGCTCACCGGCGAGCGTACGCCGCTCGCGGAGGTGCGTCTCCTGGCACCGGTGATCCCGCGCTCCAAGGTGGTCTGCGTCGGCAAGAACTACGCTGCGCACGCCGCCGAGATGGGCAGCGAGGTGCCTGCCGAGCCGCTGACGTTCTTCAAGCCCAACACCTCTGTCGTGGGCCCGGGTGACCCGATCATCTACCCGTCGTGGACCGAGAAGGTGTCCTACGAGGGCGAGCTGGCCGTCGTCATCGGCCGCATCTGCAAGGAGGTGCCGGTCGAGCGTGCTCAGGAGGTCGTGTTCGGCTACACGCTGGCCAACGACATGACGGCGCGCGACAAGCAGGCAACCGACGGGCAGTGGGCTCGCGCCAAGGGGTTCGACACCTCCTGCCCGCTCGGCCCGTGGATCTCCAGCCACCTCTCGATCGAGGAGGCGGGCGACCTCGAGCTCGTCACCCGCGTCAACGGCGAGGTGCGTCAGCAGGGCCGCACCAGCCAGATGGTGCGCTCCATCGCCGAGATCATCGCGTTCGTGTCGAGCTACACGACGCTGCTGCCCGGCGACGTGATCCTCACGGGCACCCCCGAGGGGGTCGGCCTCGTCCAGCCCGGCGACGAGATCGAGATCGAGATCGAGGGCATGGGCACCCTGACCAACCGCCTCGTCGGTGCAGGCGAGGCCCAGGCGTTCACCACTGCAGGAGACAACCAGTGACTTCGGATCCCCGCGCCGACGTCGATGTCCTCGGCGGCATCGATCCCCACGAGGTACGCGTCCGGTTCCCACCCTCGCCGACCGGCAACCTCCACGTCGGCAACGTGCGCAGCGCCCTGTTCAACTGGGCGTTCGCTCGCCACCACGGCGGCAAGCTGGTGCTGCGGATCGAGGACACCGACGCGGCCCGCTCCACCGAGGAGTCGATGCAGGGCGTCCTCGACTCGCTGCGGTGGCTCGGCATCACCTGGGACGAGGGTCCCGAGGTGGGCGGCCCCCACGAGCCCTACCTGCAGTCGCAGCGCCGGGACATCTACACCGACGTCGTGGCGAAGCTCCTCGAGGGCGGCTACGCCTACCGCGACGTCTACACCCGTGACGAGACCGAGGCGCTCGGTGAGGCCGCGGCCCACCGCGACCCGGAGAACCCGTGCCCGACGCTCGACCCGGCCGAGGTGCAGCGACGGCTCGACGCCGGCGAGTTCGTCGTCCGCATGCACGTGCCCGACCGTGGGATCACGTTCCACGATCTCGTCCGTGGCCCTGTGACGTTCTCCTCCGAGCACGTGCCCGACTACGTCATCGTCCGCGGCAACGGCGACCCGCTGTACACGCTGGTCAATCCCGTCGACGACGCGCTCATGGGCATCACGCACGTGCTGCGCGGCGAGGACCTGCTCTCGTCGACCCCGCGACAGATCGTGCTGTACGAGGCGCTGCGCGACCTCGGTGTCGGTCACGGGCGTACGCCGATGTTCGGCCACCTGCCCATCGTCATGGGCGAGGGCAACAAGCGCCTGTCGAAGCGCGACGCCGGTTCGGGCCTGGCCGAGTACCAGGAGCGCGGCTTCCTGCCGGAGGGCCTGCTGAACTATCTGGCGCTGCTCGGCTGGTCGATCGCCGAGGACCGCGACGTGTTCACGATGGACGAGATGGTCGAGGCGTTCGACATCCGGCGCGTGAACCCGAACGCGGCCCGGTTCGACCCGAAGAAGTGCGAGGCGATCAACGCCGCCCACATCCGCCAGACACCCGACGACGAGCTCACCGACGCCATCGTCCCGTTCGTGGTGGCCGCCGGGGTCACGACCGACCCGCCGCAGGACGACGAGATGCGCCTGCTGCGCGGTGCGACGCCGCTGATCAAGGAGCGCCTCAACACGCTGTCGGAGGCGGTCGACAAGGTGCGGTTCCTGTTCCTCGCCGACGACGCGATCGAGATCGAGGAGAAGGCCACGCTCAAGCCGGAGGAGGCAGCCGTCCTCGATGCCGCCGCCTCGGCGCTCGAGGCGTTGCCGACGTTCGACGCGGCGTCCATCGAGGCCGCGCTGCGCTCGGCGCTGGTCGAGGGCCTGGGCCTCAAGCCCAAGTTCGCGTTCGGACCGGTGCGCACCGCGATCAGCGGCAGCAAGGTCTCGCCGCCGCTGTTCGAGTCGATGGAGCTGCTCGGCCGCGATTCGTCGCTGACGCGCATCTCACGCGCCCGCGCGACGCTCGGCTGAGCCCGTGGCGTCGACCCCGGCGTCCGGCGCCGTCGTTCGCCCGTACGCGGGATCTGCCTACCCGCAGATCCTGCACGCCGGCCTGTACTCACCGCTGCTGGGTCTGCTCGGGTTCGCGTTCGGCGTCTCGGCGTGGATCTTCGGCGGCGCCCTGGTCAGCGAGCTCGTGCTGCGTGCCGCGCACGCGCTCGGCCACCGCGACGTCGCGTACGCCGACTTCGCCCGGGCGGCCCGCGGCTACGAGCACTGGGAGGGAATGCTGGCCTCCCACGCCTCGCTGGCGCTGCTGATCCCGATCTCCTGGCTGTTGCTGCGCACCCTGCACCAGATGCCGGGGCGCTGGTTGCTGTCGGTGTGGGGGAGAGTGCGGTGGCGCTACCTTGCGGTGACCTGCGCCGCATCGCTGGTGGTGTTCTCGCTGTACATCGCGTCGATGCCGCTGCGCGGCCAGCCGCTGTCGTTCCACCCCCAGCCCGGCTTCTGGTCCTTCCTGGTGATGATCCTGCTGACCTCGCCCCTCCAGGCGGTCGCGGAGGAGTTCTTCTTCCGCGGCTACCTGCTGCAGGCGTTCGGCGGGGTGTTGCGTACGCCGTGGTTCGGCATCATCACCTCCGCGCTGGTCTTTGCGCTCTTCCACGGCTCCCAGAACGCCCCGCTGTTCACCAGCCGGTTCGTGTTCGGCCTGCTCGCCGCGTGGCTCGTGGTGCGCACCGGCGGGCTGGAGGCCGGCATCGCCGCCCACGTCGTCAACAACGTCTTCGCGTTCACTCTGGCGGGCCTCACCACCACGATCGCCGCGGCCCGCCAGGCCGTCGCGGTGGGGTGGGCGCAGGCGTTCGGCGACGTCGTGCTCTTCGCGGTGTTCGCGCTGGTCGCGGCGCTGATAGCCCGCGCGATGCAGGTGCCGACGACGGTCCCCGAACGGCTCGGCGCGCCGGAGCCCGCAGATTTGCCCAACGCGGTCCGGGGGCGCTAAAGTTTCTCCTCGTGCCGAAGGGAACGGAGGCACTCAGGAGCTCCGTCTCCATAGGGGTATGGTGTAATTGGCAACACGACTGATTCTGGTTCAGTTATTTAAGGTTCGAGTCCTTATACCCCTGCGCAGCAGATCACACTGCAGCTAGGGCCCCGTTGTGTAGCGGCCTAGCACGCCGCCCTCTCAAGGCGGTAGCGCGGGTTCGAATCCCGTCGGGGCTACGAGATCGGCCATCATCAGGTGACCGGTCCTGCTGGGGCCCCGTTGTGTAGCGGCCTAGCACGCCGCCCTCTCAAGGCGGTAGCGCGGGTTCGAATCCCGTCGGGGCTACAAGTCAGAGGAGCCGGGACCATGGGTCCCGGCTCTTTCTTCGTTCTCGGCCGCTCGGCCTAGGCCTGGTCGAGCTTCAGCGTGGTGATGCAGGTGGGATCTCCCACGCGGGTGCCGAACGGCACCGAGCCGGTGCGGCCCTCGCCGCTGACCGTGAGGGTGCCCCGGAGGTCTCGCGGGAGCCACAGCCCGACGAAGCCGTTGGCGTAGGTGCGCTCCTCGCTGCGGTGGATCTCCTTGCCGCTGGGGTCGGTGATGACGACTTGGAAGGCCTTGTCGACCTGCTCGCCCTGGCAGGACTGCAGGTGGTGGTTGAAGCACTCGTGGGTCTGGCTCGCGTACGGGGCGATCGACACGTAGGTCTGGTCGGCAGGCATCGGCATCGTCTTCTTCTCCTCGCCCGAGCTGATGACCAGATGGTCGATCCGCACCGAGACCTTCAACGGGCCGCTGCGGTCGTCGTTGGTCTGGTCGAGCCTGTCGATGATCTGGCGCGCGGTGGCGCCCTGCAGGCCGTGGCGGGCCAGTGCCTGGTCGACGCCGGGCCCGGGGGCGGGCGCGCCGGCCACGGTGCCCTGCGGGGCGGGCGCCGGGCCGCCGGAGCATGCGGCGAGCGGCAGGACGAGGGCGGCGAGGAACGCGGCGGATCGCTTCATGGGGGATCTCCTGGTCGGGATGCTGACACCATAGGTTCTCACAATGTTCCCGGGCCAATGCCGCGGGGTCCGCGCCGCCCCCGGTGGCCCGCGTCGAGCCCTAGAGTGGCCCTGTGAGCGACAGCGGTTTCCAGCACATGCGCATCAGCGATGCCGAGCGCACCCAGGCCCTCGACGCCCTCAGCGGCCACTACGTCGAGGGGCGTATCGACCTCTCCGAGCTCGACGAGCGCAGCGGGGCCATCACCTCGGCGAGGACGCTCGGCGAGATCGCACCGCTGTTCGGCGACCTGCCGGGAGGACTGCCTTTCGTCGCCGGCCCCGACGGCCAGCCCCAGCCGCGCGAGTGGCCCGTCGTGGACACCACCCGTGACGAGGCCGAGCGGGACCTGGCGAGGGTCGCCCGCAAGGGGAAGCTCGTCGAGAAGTTCGACACCGTCGGGGGAGGAGTGGCCCTCGTCCTGTTCTTCGCGCTGATGTTCCTGTTCAAAGTCGGCAACGCCTGGCTGGTGTGGCCGGTCTTCGGCGTGCTCGCGGTCGTCACCCGCTTCGCCGTGGGCTTCACCCAGAGCGAGGAGGACGCGTACGGCGAGCTGAAGAAGGCAGAGGCGGACGAGCGGGCCGAGCGCGTACGCATCGCCCTGGAGCGTCGCCGCGAGATCGAGCCGCCGCGCGACGACCCGCGCTGACCGGTCTCAGCCCAACGACGGGTCCGCGAGCTCCCAGCCGCGCGCCAAGAGGGCGTCGATTGCGAAGACGACCCGGGCGAGTCTTCGTCGTGGGAGCCGCGTACCTCCAGCCACGGCACGCCGTGGTCGCCCAGCATGTCGCGGAACCGTTCCTGCATCCCGGCGCGGACGTGCTCGCCCTCGCGCATGCCTCCTCGGCGTGGGGGATGGCTCAGGCCTTGTTCTGACGCTTCTGGATGTTGGCCCACTCGTCGCGCAGGCCGACGGTGCGGTGGAACAGCATCGGCGTACGCGGGTCGTGGGCGAAGTAGCCCAGACGCTCGAACTGCACGACCTCGCCCGGGGCGGCGTCGCCGATGGCCTGCTCGGCCCAACCGGTGCGCACCTTGCGCGAGTCGGGGTTCAGGTCGTCGAGCGGCTCACCCGTGGCCTGTCCAGGGGCCTCGGTGGTGAACAGGCGCTCGTACAGGGCGACCTCGACCTGGACCGCGTGGGGTGCCGACACCCAGTGCATCGTCGACTTCACCTTGCGTCCGTCGGGAGCCGTGCCGCCGCGAGACTCGAGGTCGGCCGTGGCGTGGACCTCGACGACGTTGCCCTCGTCGTCCTTGAGGACATCGGTGCACGTGACGAGGTAGGCCCCGCGCAGGCGTACCTCGCGGCCGGGGGAGAGGCGGAAGAACTTCGGCGGCGGCAACTCGGCGAAGTCGTCCGACTCGATCCACAGCTCGCCGGTGAACGGGACGCTGCGTACGCCGTCGGCCTCGTTCTCGGGGTTGTTGGTGAGCTCGAAGTGTTCGACGACGGGGTTGCCGCCGGCGTCGGTCGGCCAGTTCGTCAGCACCAGCTTCAGCGGCTTGGTGGCGACCATGCGGCGCTGGGCCGTCGCGTTGAGCTCGCGGCGTACGTGGGACTCGAGGGCCTCGATGGCATGACGCGAGTTGGTGCGCGAGGTGCCCGACTCGCGGCAGAACGCGCGGATCGCGGCGGCGGGGTAGCCGCGGCGGCGCAGACCGGACAGCGTCGGCATGCGCGGGTCGTCCCAGCCGTCGACGGTGCCGTCGTCGACGAGCTTCTTCAGCCGGCGCTTCGACGTGACTGTGTGGGTGAGCTCTAGGCGTGCGAACTCGCGCTGGCGCGGCTGGTCACCCGGGAGCGGGAGCTGGTCGAGGTACCAGTCGTACAGCGGACGGTTCGACATGAACTCCAGCGTGCACAGCGAGTGGGTGACGCCCTCGATCGCATCCGACTGGCCGTGGGCCCAGTCGTAGGTCGGGTAGATGCACCACTTGTCGCCGGTGCGGTGGTGGGCGACGTGACGGATGCGGTACATGATCGGGTCGCGCAGCTGCATGTTCTCGTGGGCCATGTCGATCTTCGCGCGTAGCACCATCGAGCCGTCGGGGAACTCGCCGTCCTTCATACGCCGCAGCCGGTCCAGGCTCTCGGCCGCGGGCCGGTCGCGGAACGGCGACTCGACGCCGGGCCTGCCGTAGCCGCCCTTCTGCTCCGAGATCGTCTCGGGCGATTGCTCGTCGACGTACGCCTTCCCCTGCTCGACCATCAGCTCGGCCCAGGCGTACAGCTGGTCGAAGTAGTCCGACGCGTGCAGGACGGCGGCCGGCTCGTAGCCCAGCCAGGCGATGTCGGCGAGGATCGAGTCGACATACTCGCTCTCCTCGGTGTCGGGGTTGGTGTCGTCGAGGCGCAGGTTGCACGTCCCGCCGAAGTCCTCCGCGATGCCGAAGTCGACCGTGATCGCCTTCGCGTGACCGATGTGGAGATAGCCGTTCGGCTCGGGTGGGAAGCGGGTCTGGACCCGGCCGCCGTAGGTTCCCTGCTCGTTGTCCTCGCGGATCGCGGAGCGGATGAAGTCCTCGGCTGGCGCGTGCGGCGCGGGTTCAGTCATGCGCCGCAAGATATCAGCCCGCAGCGACCGCTTCGGCCTCGTTCTCCTCGTCGTGCTGGCGGGCCCGACGCTCCGCCCAGACGAACCACGCGACGGAGACCACCGCGGCGATCGGGACGTGGATCGCGGGGCTCATGAGCCAGCCCAGGGGCGCGGAGAACAACAGCAGCAGGACGACCGCGCAGGCAAGCCGACCGGTGCGGCGGGTCACTCCGGCCAGGGCCAGCAGCGGCCCGCCCCAGAGCACGTACCAGGGCTGAATGGCCGAGCCGAACACGCCGAAGACCAGCAGCAGTCCAGCGGTCATCATGATGGGACGCCTCAGCGCGAAGCGCCAGATGACGACCGCGAATCCGACTGCCATGAAGGCGGCGCTGACCAGCGACAACGCGGTGTCGACCATGGCCTGCGGGACGTGGGCCAGGTGGAGGGCCCACTGGGCCGCCCAGCTGAACGGCGAGTGGTTGATGACCAGGCTGGGGGAGCCGGCGCCGTCGTTCATCCAGCCGAACCCGAGCCCGCTGAGGAGGCTGAGCACGACGAACACGCCACCGCCGATCGCCCCGCCGACGACGAGTCGGCCGAGAATCGGCAGCCACTTCACCGGCCGCGTGCGCAGGTGGTCCGGCAGCGAAGCCATGACCACGCCGACACCCGCGATCACCGCGGGCTGCTTGAACATCGCCGCCACACCGATGAGGGCGGCCCCAGTGAGCAGCCCGTGTTTCCGGCCGGCGAGCCACAGCGCCATCATGACCAGCCCGATCATGATGGTGTCGTTGTGGGCGCCGCCGATGAGCTGGACGACGACCAGCGGGTTGGCCACGACCCCCCACAGGGCGAGGTCGCGGGACAGCCTGTGCTGGCGGGCGAGCAGGATGGTGGCGGCGGCCATGAGGGCCACGCCCGCGAGCGCGATGGCGCGCATCCCGACGACTCCCCACCACGGGTGGAAGCCGGTCGCCTGCACGACGGCCTGCTGCAGGAACAGGGCGTACGGCGGGTAGACGGCGGTGGTGGGGCGCCACGCGACGTACACCCCGGCCGAGTAGGGACCCTTGGTGCCCATCGGCACCGAGTAGGGGTCCTGGCCCGTGGCCAGCAGCCAGCCCTGGGCGGCGTACGCGTAGGGGTCGGCGGTCATGACCGGCGGGGACAGCAGCAGCGGCAGGCACCACAGCGCCGTGATCGCGAGGATCGGGAGTCGCGAGCCGCGGGTGGGGCGCAGTTTGATCCAGACGGCGAACATCAGCACCGAGCCGAAGCAGCCGAGCAGGTGGAAGATCTTGCGTCGCTGGCGCAGGATCGGGGCGTACTCCTTCACCAGGGCCAAAGGGCCCTTGGGCAGGTAGCTGCTCGCCAGCGCGTCGAGCAGCACCAGGAAGCTGCCGAGGAACCCGACCAGTGCGAGCACAAGGGTCCGGCGGGTCCAGGCTGAGCGCATGGCCGTCATCCTAGGACAACTGGAGGGTGCGCCGACCATCCACAACGGTGTCCGGGCGAAAATCCGGTGGACGGCCCGCTGGGCTACCGTCCTCGGCTCAGCCCTCCGCGCCGCTGTGGCGCAGCACCTCGGAGAGCCGGTCGGCGGCGGCCATCACGGCGCGGGCGTGCAAGCGACCCGGCTGGCGCGACAACCGTTCGATCGGGCCAGACACCGATAGCGCCGCGATGACCTTGCCGGAGGGGGAGTGGACGGGGGCGGAGACGGAGGCGACACCCGCCTCGCGCTCGCCGACGGACTGCGCCCATCCGCGGCGGCGCACCGATGCGAGGGCGACGGCCGAGTAGCGCGAGCCCCTCAGGCCGCGCTGCATCCGGTCGGGCTCCTCCCAGGCGAGCAGGACCTGGGCTGCCGAGCCGGCCGACATGGTCAGCTGGCTGCCGACGGGGACCGTGTCACGTAGACCCGACATGCGCTCGGCCGCGGCCACGCAGATGCGCAGGTCTCCCTGGCGGCGGAACAGTTGGGCCGACTCGCCGGTGATGTCGCGCAGGCGGGCGAGCACCGGCCCAGCGGTGGCCAGGAGGCGGTCCTCGCCGGCTGCGGAGGCGAGCTCGGCCAGGCGTGGGCCGAGCACGAAGCGGCCCTGCAGGTCGCGGCCGACCAGCCGGTGGTGCTCGAGGGCCACGGCGAGGCGATGGGCGGTCGGGCGGGCCAAGCCCGTCGCGGTCACGAGACCGGCCAGCGTCGTGGGCCCGGACTCCAATGCGCTGAGTACGAGGGCGGCCTTGTCGAGGACGCCCACACCACTAGAGTTGTCCATGTACTGATACTGCTATCTCGGATAGTGGAATTACAAGTACTTTTCAGATCGAATGTGGACGAGTTCATTCACGTGATGGAGGTAACGATGACCCACGGTCATGTCGAGGGCGGGCCGACCACGCTCGCCGAGAAGCTGTGGCGCGAGCACGTCGTCCGCGCCGGCGAGGACGGTGCGCCTGACCTGCTCTACATCGATCTCCATCTCGTCCACGAGGTGACCAGCCCCCAGGCCTTCGACGGCCTGCGTCAGGCCGGGCGACAGGTGCGTCGTCCCGACCTCACCATCGCGACTGAGGACCACAACACCCCGACCGTCGACATCGACCAGCCGATCGCCGACCCCGTGTCGCGCACCCAGGTCGAGACCCTGCGCCGGAACGCGGCCGAGTTCGGCATACGCCTGCACAGCCTCGGCGACGCCGACCAGGGCATTGTGCACATCATCGGCCCCCAGCTGGGCCTGACCCAGCCCGGCGCGACCGTGGTATGCGGCGACTCCCACACCGCCACCCACGGCGCCTTCGGCGCGCTCGCGTTCGGCATCGGCACGTCGGAGGTCGAGCATGTGCTCGCCACCCAGACCCTGCCGCAGTCGCGGCTGAAGACCATGGCGGTCAACGTGCGCGGCGACCTGCCCGAGGGAGTCACCGCCAAGGACTTGATTCTCGCGTTGATCGCCCAGGTCGGCACGGGCGGCGGCCAGGGTCACGTCGTCGAGTACCGGGGCCCGGCCATCGAGCAGATGTCGATGGAGGGCCGCATGACCCTGTGCAACATGTCCATCGAGTGGGGCGCCAAGGCTGGCATGGTCGCGCCCGACGAGACCACGTTCGCCTACCTGAAGGGCCGGCCGCACGCCCCCCGCGGCGAGGACTGGGACGCCGCCGTGGCCCACTGGCGCACGCTGCGCACCGACGAGGGGGCCACGTTCGACACCGAGGTGGAGATCGACGCCGCCGCACTCTCGCCATTCGTCACTTGGGGCACCAATCCCGGGCAGGGGATCGCGCTCGACGCCGAGATCCCGGCACCGGAGTCGTTCGCCGACGCCGACGAGCGCAGCGCCGCGGCGCGGGCACTCGAATACATGGGTCTGAGCGCCGGGCAGCGCATGCGCGACGTCCCCGTGGACGCCGTGTTCCTCGGGTCGTGCACCAACGGCCGGATCGAGGACCTCCGCCTGGCCGCGGCCGTCATGCGCGGGCGCCGCATCGCCGACGGCGTACGCATGCTCGTCGTCCCCGGCTCGGCCCGCGTACGCCTCCAGGCCGAGGCCGAGGGCCTCGACCGGGTGTTCCTCGACGCCGGTGCCGAGTGGCGTGCCGCCGGTTGCTCCATGTGTCTGGGCATGAACCCCGACCAGCTCGCCCCGGGCGAGCGCTGCGCCGCCACCTCCAACCGCAATTTCGAGGGGCGCCAGGGCAAGGGCGGGCGTACGCACCTCGTCTCGCCGGCCGTCGCCGCAGCCACGGCCGTGACCGGAACGTTCGCGGCGCCGGCCGATCTGGCCGCCGCATCCGATCTCGTCACCGAGGAGGCCTGACATGGAAAAGTTCACCACCCACACCGGCACGGCCATCCCGATGCGCCGCAGCAACGTCGACACAGACCAGATCATCCCGGCCGTCTACCTCAAGCGCGTGACCCGCAACGGGTTCGAGGACGGGCTGTTCGCCGCGTGGCGGGGCGATCCCGACTTCGAGCTGAACCGTCCCGAGCACCAGGGGGCCACGATCCTCGTGCCGGGCCCCGACTTCGGCACCGGCTCCTCGCGCGAGCACGCGGTCTGGGCGCTGCAGAACTACGGCTTCAAGGCCGTCATCGGGTCACGCTTCGGCGACATCTTCCGTGGCAACGCCGGCAAGTCCGGCCTGCTCGTGGCCACGCTGGGGCAAGACGACGTCGAGCGACTCTGGGGCGTGCTCGAGGCCGACCCCGCAACGCGCGTGGAGGTCGACCTGGAGAACCGCACCATCTCGGCCGGTGGGCTCCGTCTGGGGTTCGCGATCGACGACCACACCCGCTGGCGCCTCATGGAGGGGCTCGACGACATCGGCCTCACGCTGCGGCACGCCGACGACATCGAACGGTTCGAGGTGACCCGTTCGGCACACAAGCCGAAGACCATTCCCGCGCGAACGGCCTGAGGAGAACTGACCGGGGTCCGGACGGGTCGAAGTTATTCCGGCCCGGACCCCGGAACTCTGAGAACTCCACGGCAATTCTGAAGAATTCACCGAACGCGCGTCCCCCGGTCCCCGGTCGCCGTATTTTGTGGACTACCGCCGAACCTGGCGGGAGGACACTAGGGGGGAAACCAGTGAACAAGGCGGAATTGGTCGAGGCGCTCGCCGTACATTTCGACGGGAACAAGGCGGAGGCGACCCGGGCCCTGAATGCCGTGGTGGAGACGATCATCCACGAGACGGCACGTGAGGGAAAGGTGTCGATCACCGGCTTTGGTGTGTTCGAGAAGATCCACCGTCCGGCACGGACCGTGCGCAACCCGAGGACCGGCGAGCGCAAGGATGCGCCCGCGACCGACATCCCGCGGTTCCGCCCCGGGACCGACCTGAAGGCCTACGTGGCCGGCGAGAAGCAGGTCCCCGGTGCGGCAGGGAAGCCGGCAGCCAGGAAGCCGGCTTCGAAGAAGCCCGAGGCCAAGAAGTCCGCGGCCGCCACGCCGGCCGAGACCTCCACCGATAAGACCGCGAAGAAGTCCACGGGGAAAGCTCCTAGGAAGGCGTCCGCCAAGAAGGCCGCCAAGCGGTCCTGACGGCTCAGAGCCACAGCGCGTGCGCCCGGTCGCCGACCAGGGCCAGGTGGACTCGCTGACCCTTCGCGAGCCCCGAGAGCCCCGGGCCCAGCACCCGCGCGGGCACCGAGACGCGCGACCCCGTGCTGCGTACGACCGTCCAACCTTCCGCCGTCGGCGAGGCGACCACGCCCGTGTCGTGGGTCGCGAGGCCTCCGGGCCCCCACAGGGAGCCCGTCCGTGGCCCGAGCCCGAGCACGGCCGCAGGTGCGAGGTCGGCGACCTGGTCGACGTCGCAGGACGCCTCGGCCGGGGCGTCCACTTCCGCGGCCCCGGAGGCCGCGTGGCGGTCCGCCGACCCGTCCTCGAAGCGCGGGTCGAGCGCGCAGCCGTCGGCCACCAGCATCGTCGTGCCCTGCCCCGGACGATCGCGGACGAACCAGCGGCCCGTGCCCCCGCAGCCATCCAGCACGGTCCAGACAGCGGCCGGGGTCAGGGCGGGCAGGTCGGCCACGGCGGCCAGCACGCGGGAGAACCCCGCCTCGGCGAGGATCTCGGCGCCCCGCGCGTACGCCGGGTTCAGCCCCCCGCCGGGATCGGCGACGACCTCGGCGCCGTGACGGGCCAGGAGCCCTCGCAGACCCGGGACGGGCGTTACGACGAGCGTGCGGTCCACGGCCGCCGAGACCGCCGCGCACGTGTCCTCGAGCATCGCCAGCGCCAGCTGCTGACGCAGGGCCGGGGGCGTGTCGGAGAACCGGGACTTCGCCAGGTCGAGCCGCTTGAGCGCGATCACCGCACCTGTGGGAGTTCGGGGCATGCGTGCGATCGTGCCACAGGTGACCACGCGGCCGCTTGGGGCGACCGGTCGTGGCATGGACCGATAATGTGGTCGCCACCACACAGGAGGAGCAACGGATGAGCGATCTGGCCAGGCGCAGGCTGAGCGACGTCAACCACGAGGACGTCGAGCCGGTGCTGAAGGTGACGGTGTCGACCCTCAGCTCGATCCTGCGCCACATCACCCGGCAGGAGTGGCAGGGCAGCGAGAACATCCCGCAGACTGGCGGGGCCATCTTCGTCGTCAACCACATCTCCAACTTCGACCCCCTCTCGTACGGCCATTACGTCGCTTTTTCGGGCCGCTACCCGCGCTTCTTGGCGAAGGAACAGATCTTCAAGGTCCCTGGGCTCGGCTGGGTCGCGACGAACGCCGGCCAGATCATGGTCCGCCGTGGCGGCCCCCAGGCCGCCCAGTCCGTCGAGGCCGCCGTGGAGGCCGTCAACGCCGGCAAGACGGTCTCGATCTATCCGGAAGGCACCATCACGGCCGACCCGCTCGAGTGGCCCATGACCCCCAAGTCGGGTGCGGCGCGCATCGCGCTGGCCACGGGAGCGCCGGTGATCCCGGTGGGCCAGTGGGGCGCCAACCACGTCATGCCCGGCAAGAAACTGACGTTCCCTCGCCTGCTGCCCCGCAAGACCATGAAGGTCAAGGCGGGGACCCCGGTCGACCTGTCCGACCTGCTCGGGCGTCCCGCGACCCCCGAGACCATCGCCGAGGCGAGCGAACGCATCATAAGGGCGATCACCGACATCGTGGCCGAGCTGCGCGGCGAGCAGCCGCCCACGACCCGATGGAACATCCGCCTCGGACGTCGCGAGGACCCGGCCACCGACGGCGCCCCGGCCACTCAGGAGCAGACATCCCTCGACGCCGTCCCATCCGCCGACCCCGCCGCCGGTGGGGTGAGCCCGGAAGACGACCGATGACCACCGGGCGGCGCATCGCCGTCATGGGCGCGGGCGCCTGGGGAACCGCGTTCGCCATGGTCCTCGCCGACGCCGGGAACGACGTGCGCCTGTGGGCGCGCCGCCAGGAGCTCGCATATGAGGTGAACACACGGCGTCGCAACGAGCGCTACCTGGGCGACGTCGCGATCCCCTCGGCGGTCCGGGCCACGCACGAGCCGGCCGCCGCGCTCGAAGGGGCCGACGCGGTCGTGCTGGCCGTCCCCTCGCAGATGCTTCGCACCAACCTGGATCAGTGGGAGCTGCCGTCGGACGCCGACGTCGTCAGCCTCGCCAAGGGCATCGAGCTCGGCACCCTCAAACTCATGGGGGAGGTCATCGCCGACCACGGGGTCGCCCCCGAACGGATCCTGGCCGTCTCCGGCCCGAACCTCGCCGCCGAGATCGCCGAGCGTCAGCCAGCGGCCGCCGTCATCGCCTGCAGCGACCACGACCGCGCCGTCGCGTTCCAGCAGGCCTGCCGGACCAGCTCGTTTCGCCCCTACACGAACTCCGATGTCATCGGCGTCGAGGTGGGCGGGGCGACCAAGAACGCGATCGCGCTCGCCGTCGGCTTCGGCATCGGGCTCGGCTTCGGCTCCAACTCGCTGGCATCCGTCATCACACGCGGCCTGGCCGAGACCACACGCCTGGGCGAGGCACTCGGTGCCGACCCCCACACCTTCGCCGGCCTGGCCGGGCTCGGCGACCTCGTCGCCACGTGTTCGTCGCCGCTGTCCCGCAACCGTTCCTTCGGTGAGCTCATCGGCCGCGGCGCCACCGTCGAAGAAGCCACCGCGGCCTCCCGCGGAGTCGCGGAGGGCGCACGCTCCGCCACCTCGATCCGCCAGCTCGCCGAACGCCACGGCGTCGAGATGCCCATCGTGGCCCGCGTCGAGAAAGTCCTCAACGGCGAGCTGAGCCCCGCCGACGCGTTCCGCAGCCTCATGGCCCGCATCACCAAGCCGGAGCGTGAGAGCCTGTAGGGTCGGCGCCATGAACGGCGAGACCCAGACCACACCCCTCGCGATCACCCGCCCCGTCGTCGTCCTGGTCTTCGGTGGCGACTCCAGCGAGCACGGCGTGTCGTGCCTGACCGCGGCGAGCGTCGCCCGGGCCATCGACCGCGACCGCTACGAGGTCATCGGGGTGGGCATCACGCGCACCGGACGCTGGGTCCAGCTCTCCGCCGACGAGGTCGCCGCCATGCAGGTGGTCGACCGCCAGCTGCCCGTCGTGCCGGACGACCGCGGCGAGGCGGTGCTGCTCCGCCATGACGGGGGCGCCGAGATCGCCACCGTCGAGGGCGACCGACTCGTCGACCGCCACGTCGTCGACGTCGCGTTCGCCCTGCTGCACGGCACCTTCGGCGAGGACGGCACCGTCCAGGGCCTGTTCGAGATGATGGGGGTGCGCTACGTCGGCTCGGGCGTCATGTCCAGCGCGACCGGCATGGACAAGCACGCCATGAAGATGCTCCTGGCCGCCGGCGGCCTCCCCGTTGGCCCGTTCGTGACCGTCCCCGCACGCGAGTGGGAGGCCGACCGGGCCGCTTGCCTCGACGCCGTCGCCTCCCTGGAGTTCCCAGTCTTCGTCAAACCCGCCCGAGGCGGGTCGTCGATGGGCATCAGCCGCGTCACGTCGATCGAGGGCGTCGAGGCCGCCGTCGAGGAAGCCCGACGCTTCGACCCGAAGGTCATCGTCGAGCAGGGGTTCAACGACGTCCGCGAGGTCGAGTGTGGCGTCCTGCAGGACCCGGACGGGGGAGCGCCACGCGTCTCCAGCGTGGCCGAGATCGTGATGCACACCCCGGACAAGTTCTACGACTTCGAGGCCAAATACCTCCCCGACGGCCAGGTGACGATCGACCTGCCCGCCGACCTCGACGACGAGGTCGCCGAGGAGATCCGCCGCATCGGCGCCCGCGCCTTCGAGGTCATGGACTGCGAGGGCCTCGCCCGCGTCGACTGCTTCGTCGACTCCCGGCGCAAGGTCTGGGTCAACGAGATCAACACCATGCCAGGCTTCACCGCCAACTCGATGTTCCCCGAGGTCTGGAAGCACGCCGGCATGACGTACGCCGAGATCATCGACCACCTCCTCGCCCTCGCGCTGAACCGACCGCTGGGGCTGCGCTAGTAGTCCCGGCTCGCGCGCGACCGGTCTCGTCGTCAGAGGCAGGGCTTGAGCGAGCGGTCGTGCGCCGAGATCGCCGCGGCCACGTCGACGAGTGCGTTCGCCTCCGGCGCGTACCTGTTCGGCACACCGAGCTGGACGGTTGCCTCGCGGCCGAACGTGGTGAACAGCCAGCCGCCCTGGCCCTCTTCGGCGTACCAGCCGACACCGTTGACCTCGAAGCACCGGGTGTCCTGGGCCATCCCCGGCGGCAGCTCGCCGCCACAGATCAGCGTGATGGGCGGGTCGCCCCAGGCCGCGGTCAGCACTCCCGGTGCGACCTTGCGGCGGGGCTGGTCGAGCACCGTCGGCGGCAGGTTCGCCATCACCTGCGTACAGACGCGGCGTGCGTCGTCGGCTGGGTTCGGGTCAGGCAGGTCCAGCCGGCCCGGCGCGCACGCCGTCAGCAGCACCGCCGGCAGGCACGCATACGCCGCCCGACGCGGGGACGGGCGGCGTACGCGGGGTGTGGCATGCGGGTGGGGCACGATCAGATGTTCACCACGGGGCAGGTGACCGTGCGCGTGATGCCTGCGACGTTCTGGACGCGGGCCACCACGAGCTGGCCGAGCTCGTCGACGTTGTCAGCCTCGGCACGGACGATGACGTCGTAGGGGCCGGTGACGTCCTCGGCCAGCGCGACGCCGGGGAGGTTGCGGATCTCCTCGGCGACCTCGGCGGCCTTGCCGACGTTGGTCTGGACGAGGATGTAGGCCTGAACCTTGCTCATGGGTGCTCCTTCGCTCGGGACGCCGGGCGGGTTCGCTTCGTTGCGTCGGTCGCCACGCTACCGTTTGTTCGGTACGCACGACAGGCGTACGCGACCGGTCACGTCCCGACGTTCCGGCTCGACCCCGACAGGAGGACCATGGCCGCGACGCCGAAGAACCAGGACAACGCCACCGTGGCCGGGGTGGGGGAGTTCGGCCTGATCGCCCAGGTGACGGAGGACCTCCCGCTGAGCGACGCCGTCCTGGTGGGCCCCGGCGACGACTCGGCCGTGGTCCGGCTGACCGGCGACCTGGTCGTGTCCACCGACACCATGGTCGAGGGCGTCCACTTCCGTCGCGACTGGTCGCTCGCCCCCGAGGTGGGCTCGAAAGCCGTCGCGTCCGCGGTCGCGGACCTGGAAGCCATGGGCGCGACACCGGTCGCGATGGTGGTCGCCCTCAGCGCGCCGGCGGACCTGCCGACCTCCTGGATCCGGCAGTGCGCCCAAGGGATGCGCCTCGAGGCCGCCCGCTCCGGCACCAGCCTCGTCGGCGGCGACATGACCCGGGCCCCCCAGGTCGTCATCACCGTGACCGTCCACGGCGACACCCACGGGCACCGGCTCGTCACCCGCTCGGGCGCGCGCCCCGGACAGGTCGTCGCGATGGCCGGTCGCGTCGGCTGGGCCGCCGCGGGGCTCCGCGTGCTCTCCAAGGGCTTCCGCTCGCCGCGCGTCGTCGTCGAGGCGCAGAAGGTTCCGCAGGTCCCCTACGGTCAGGGCCGCGTCGCGGCCGAGGCCGGGGCTTCGGCCATGATCGACGTCTCCGACGGGCTGCTCGCCGACCTCGGTCACGTCGCCGCCGCGTCGGGCGTCGACATCGACCTCGACACCTCCGCGCTCGAGGTGCCCGACCCCATCGCCGCCGTCAGCGCGGCCACCGGCGTCGACCCCATGGTCCTCATGCTCGCCGGGGGAGAGGACCACGCCCTTGTTGCCACGTTCGACGAGGGATCGGTGCCCGACGGCTGGACGGTGATCGGGACCGTCACCGGCCGCAGCGGCGGGCCGACGGTCACCGTCGATGGCGCTGTGTGGGAGGGCGAGGTCGGCCACGACCACTTCCGCTGACCCGTCGCGACCAGCCCCCGCCGGAGATGACAGATCCATAACCTCGGGCGGCGTCGGCGCGGCACGCTTGGGTGGCCAGTGAACGTCGCCTAGGTTTGGCAACATGGCGAGCCGCGCGTCTTCCCCAGCGCGGACGAAGAGCCGGTCGACCACGTCCGGCTCTGGTTCGCGTTCGTCCGGAAGCAAGAAGTCCCAGTCCACCCGCCCCCAGTCCCGGGGGACATCCGGTGCTGCCCGCAAGCAGCCCGCCCGAGGTGGGCGCGGGGCGACCCGTGTCGAGCGCCACCCGGGATTCCTCGAGCTCCTGCTCAAGGGCCTCGTGGCGGCGTACCGCGGTCTGGCCCTCGGGGCGGGAACCGCGGCGCGCTCGGTCGGCACCGGTGCCCGTGACCTCGACCCGGCGCTTCGCCGCGACGGCATCGGCCTGTTCCTGCTCGCCAGCGGCATCGTGCTGGGCGCGACGTTCTGGTTCGAGCTGCCCGAACCCGTCGGGCCCGCCATCCGGTTCGGCGTCACCACGGTGATTGGCAGTCTCGCCTTCGCGTCGCCGCTGTTCTTCGGCTGGATGGCCTGGCGTACGCTGCGCCACCCCGACCTCAACGGTGCCGCAGGACGCCAGATCGTCGGCTGGCTCTCCTTCGCCTTCGGCGTGCTCGGCCTGATGTCGATCGCCAAGGGCCTGCCCCGCCCCGACCATCCCGAGCTCGTCCGGGCCGCGGGGGGCATGCTCGGGTTCATCTCGTCGAGCTTCCTCGCCGACCTGCTGACGGTCTACGTGACCGTCCCGCTGCTGGCGCTGCTCGCGTTCTTCGGCGTGCTGGTCATCGTCGGCATCCCGCTGTATGAGCTGGTCGACCGCGGCCAGGCCCTGATCGACCAGCGGCGCGAGCTGGCCGCCGAGCGGCGCGCCGCCCTCGAGTACGGCGTCGACGAGGCGTACGACACGCCGCTGGTGAGCGATCCCGACGAGGTGGACGACGTCGATCCGGACCCGGAGCCCGGTGCACGCGGACCGCGTGTCGAGGAGAGCAAGGTCCGCACCACCCGCCGCAGGAAGAAGCCCGTCGACGCACTGCCCTCCGAGAAGGGCGACGAGGTCTTCGACATCGAGGCGATGGGCCTCGACCCCGAGCCCGCCGGCTCGACCCGGGTCTCCGCCCGCTCGGCCGCCACCGCGCCGCGCCTCGACGAGGACGACGACAACGCCGGCGACGACAAGAAGGTCACCGCCGGCCTGCCGCCGGACATCGCCGAGCCGCCGGCGGTCGAAGTCCCCAACCCGGGCCCCATGCCGCAGCGTGTCGAGCAGCTCCAGCTCTCCGGCGACGTCCAGTACGTCCTGCCCGACTCCGAGGCGCTCAAGCCCGGCACCACGCCGAAGGCGCGTACGGCCGCCTCCGACGCCGTCGTCGCGTCGCTGACCGAGGTGCTCGACAACTTCAACGTCGACGCCCAGGTCACCGGCTACACCCGCGGCCCGACCGTCACGCGCTACGAGGTCGAGCTCGGCCAGGCTGTCAAGGTCGAGTCGGTGCTCAAACTCAGCAAGAACATCGCGTACGCGGTCGCCTCCGAGGACGTCCGTATCCTTTCGCCCATCCCGGGCAAGTCGGCGATCGGCATCGAGATCCCGAACAAGGACAAGGAGATCGTCTCGCTCGGTGACGTGCTGCGCTCGGCCAAGGCCCGCAACAACCACCACCCGATGATCGCCGGCCTCGGCAAGGACGTCGAGGGCGGCTACGTCGTGGCCAACATGGCGAAGATGCCGCACATCCTCGTCGCCGGCGCCACCGGTTCGGGCAAGTCGTCGTTCATCAACTCGCTGATCACCTCGATCATGATGCGCGCGACGCCCGAAGAGGTACGCATGCTCCTGGTCGACCCGAAGCGCGTGGAGCTGACGGCGTACGAGGGCATCCCCCACCTCGTGACGCCGATCATCACCAACCCGAAGAAGGCCGCCGAGGCCCTCGAGTGGGTCTGCCGGGAGATGGACATGCGCTACGACGACCTCGCCGCGCACGGCTTCCGTCACGTCGACGACTTCAACAAGGCCGTCCGCGCCGGCGAGGTGAAGCTGCCGGAGGGGTCGGAGCGCAAGCTGGCGCCGTACCCGTATCTGCTGGTGGTTGTCGACGAGCTCGCCGACCTCATGTTGTGCGCCCCGCGCGACGTCGAGAACTCGATCGTGCGCATCACCCAGCTGGCCCGAGCCGCCGGTATCCACCTGGTGCTCGCGACGCAGCGCCCGTCGGTCGACGTCGTCACCGGCCTGATCAAGGCCAACGTGCCGTCGCGTCTGGCGTTCGCCACGTCGTCGATGACCGACTCGCGCACCATCCTCGACCAGCCCGGCGCCGAGAAGCTCGTCGGCCAGGGCGACGGCCTGTTCCTGCCCTCGGGCGCCTCGCGCCCGCAGCGCATCCAGGGCGCCTGGGTGTCGGAGGGTGAGGTCCGAAAGGTCGTTGACCACGTCAAGTCGCAGCTCGAGGTGCAGTATCGCGAAGACGTCGCCGCGGCGGCGTCGGAGTCGAAGAAGGTCGCCGAGGACATCGGCGACGACCTCGAGCTCGTCCTCGAGGCCGTCCAGCTCGTCGTCTCGCTCAACCTGGGCTCCACATCGATGCTGCAGCGCAAGCTGCGCGTCGGGTTCGCGAAGGCCGGCCGTCTCATGGACATTCTGGAGACCCGCGGCATCGTCGGCCCCTCCGAGGGCTCCAAGCCGCGCGAGGTGCTGGTCAAGCCCGACGACCTCGAAGAGGTGCTCGCCAACCTGCAGAACGGCTGACGCGCGTACGACCGGGGTCGGCTGCGGGTACGCAGGACGTGACCGCGGCCGGGCCCGTCGTGGGCCGGTGCCCGCCTGCTGGTTCAGCAGTCCAGGCGACGTGCTACCAGCCCGAGTCGAGCTCGTCGGGAAATGCCGTCCTCCAGTAGTCCGGCAGAACCTCGCGCAGCTCCCTCCAGACGACCTGGGTGGCGTCCTGGTCCTGAGCGACCGCGACGAGGACGCGGGGACCATGCACAGCCAGCCGCTCCCGGCACACCCCGCAGGGGCTCAGCACCAGCACGCGACCGTCCTCGTGCCGATGCAGGCAGACGGAAGCCAGGATCTGCTGATCGAGCCGGTGGGCCGCCGCGTACGGCTCGACCTCGTGGCACAGCTCGACCGCCGGATTGATCGCCTTCGGGGACGTACCGGTCAGAATCGTGCCGTCTGCGAGGAGCATCGCCGCCGCTCCCTGGTGACCACCACCGGGGAACCGATCCTCGATCAAGGTGCGGCAGGCCAGGAGGGTCTTGTCCAGCAGCTCTCGGTCCATGCTCGGAGTCTAGGCGGATCCGGGCCGCTTGAGGCGCTCGTCGGGCCTGACGACCTCGAATGGGTCCCGGCCGACCTGGAGAACGGCTGACCCGCGTACGACCGGGGTCGACGGCGGGCGCGCAGGAGGCGACCGCGGTCGGACCCGTCGTGGGCCGCTGCGTACCTAGCCTCGAGGCATGAGTACGCCACACGCCGCCGCCGTCCGTGAGAACCCCGTCCGCGTGGCCCGCCCGGTGGTTCCCCCGGTCGGGCTGGTCGCCACGGTGCTGGCCCTCGCGGCCGGATCGTTCGTCGCGGTCGCGTCGCTGACCCTGCGGATCGCACGCACCGACGAGCTGACCTTCTTCTTCCTCGCCTGGAACCTGTTCCTCGCGTGGCTGCCGTTCCTGCTCACATTGCTGCTGCTCGGGCTGCACCACGCACGTGCCCACGGCCTCGTGCTGCTCGCGGTGGGCGTCCCGTGGCTCCTGCTCCTGCCCAACGCGCCCTACCTGATGACCGACCTCGTCCACGTCCGGCCGCGGGAGGGCGTACCGGTCTGGTTCGACGCCGGCCTGGTGATGGCGTACGCCGCCCTCGGCCTGCTGCTCGGGATCGCCTCGCTGATGCTGGTCCACCGGCTGGTCGCCGCGCGGCTCGGCGCCGTGGCCGGGTGGGCGTTCGCCGCTGTCGTGCTGCCACTGACCGTCGCCGGCGTGTGGCTCGGCCGTGTGCACCGCTTCAACAGCTGGGACGTGCTCACCGCGCTGGAGAACCTGGTGCACGTCGTGCTCATCCGCGCGCACGACCCGTTCGGAAACCGGGACCTGCTGGTCGCGGGTGTGCTCGGCACGGCGGCCCTCGCCGGCGTCTACCTCGGTGCGTGGGCGCTGGTGTCGGCGTACGCGGCGGCGACGCGCCGCACCACACCCTGCGTCAGGTGAGCATCCAGCCGTAGCCGCGGTCGGTCGGTCATACTGGACGGGACATGACGACATCTGATGCACCTGTGACCGTCCACCTGACCACGCTCGGCTGTTCCCGCAACGAGGTCGACTCCGAGGAACTCGCCGCGCGGCTCGAGGCCGGTGGCTTCCGCCTCGTCGACGAGGCGGAAGAGGCCGACGCCGTCATGGTCAACACCTGCGGCTTCATCGAGGCCGCCAAGATGGACTCCATCGAGACCCTGATGTCGGCGTCCGACCTCAAGGAGACGGGCCGGGCCCAGGCGGTCGTCGCCGTGGGCTGCATGGCCGAGCGCTACGGCAGCGAGCTCGCCGAGTCGCTGACCGAGACCGACGCCGTGCTCGGCTTCGACGACTACGCCGACATCGCTGGGCGCCTGCGCTCCATCCTCGCCGGCGACAAGCACGAGGCCCACGTGCCGCGCGACCGGCGCACGCTCCTGCCGCTGTCACCGACCGACCGCCAGGCGGTCGCCGGTGCCGTCCCGGGCCACGGTGCCGTGCGCGGCGAGCAGCCGGACTACTCGGCACTGCCCGACCAGGCGGGTGAAGCCTACGGCGCGCGCGTGCTGCGCCGCCGCCTCGACCGGGGGCCAATGGCACCCCTCAAGCTGGCCTCGGGCTGCGACCGCCGCTGTGCCTTCTGCGCGATCCCGGCGTTCCGTGGCGCGTACGTGTCGCGCCGCCCCGACGAGGTGCTCGCCGAGGCGCGCTGGCTCGCAGAGCAGGGCGTCAAGGAGCTGTTCCTGGTGAGCGAGAACTCGTCGTCCTACGGCAAGGACCTCGGTGACCTGCGCTCGCTGGAGAAGCTGCTGGGCGACCTGTCGGGCGTCGACGGCATCGAGTGGGTCCGCGTCTCCTACCTCCAGCCGGCGGAGACGCGCCCCGACCTGGTGAAGGCCATGTGCACCACCGACAAGGTCGTGCCCTACTTCGACCTGTCGTTCCAGCACGCGTCCAACGCGGTCCTTCGCCGCATGCGCCGCTTCGGCGACCCCGACTCGTTCCTCGCGCTCATCGATTCCGTACGCGCGCTCGCGCCTACCGCCGGCATCCGCTCCAACGTCATCATGGGCTTCCCCGGTGAGACCGACGACGACGTCCAGATCGTCCACGACTTCCTGTCGGCGGCCCGTCTCGACGCGATCGGCGTCTTCGGCTACTCCGACGAGGACGGCACCGAGGCCGCCGCCCTCGACGGCAAGCTCGACGACGACGAGATCGAGGCGCGGCGCTCCGCCACGGCCGACCTCGCCGCCGAGCTGGTCGACCAGCGCGCCGAGGACCGGATGGGGGAGCGCGTACGCGTTCTCGTCGAGTCCGTCGACGTCGACGGCGAGGTCTGGGGCCGAGCCGCTCACCAGGGTCCCGAGGTCGACGGCCAGTGCCTCGTGAACGGCGCCCCCGCGGGCGTCGGACCCGGTATGTTCGTCGAGGCCGACGTCGTCGGCAACGAAGGCGTCGACCTGCACGTGGAGGTGCGATGAGCGAGACCGCTGCGCCTGTGTCGCAGATCAACGGGCCCAACATCCTGACCGGTCTGCGCATCCTCGCCGTCCCCCTGTTCGGCTGGATGCTGCTGTCCCACCCCCAAGACCCCACCTGGCGCAACGCGACGACCGTCGTGTTCGTCGTCGCGATCCTGACCGACCTCGTCGACGGTTGGTGGGCCCGTCGCTTCGGCCTCGTCACCGACTTCGGCAAGATCGCCGATCCCATCGCCGACAAGGCGCTCACCGGGATGGCCTTCATCGGGCTGTCCATCATCGGTGAGCTGTCGTGGTGGGTGACCGGCATCATCCTGGTCCGTGAGTGGGGCATCACCCTGATGCGCTTCCTCCTGCTGCGTCGCGGCATCGTGCTGGCCGCCAGCCGTGGCGGAAAGCTCAAGACCGTCACCCAGGCGGTCGCCCTGGGACTGTTCCTGCTACCGCTGGTGCCGTACGCGTGGGGTCAGCCGTTCCACACCGACCAGATCCCCGAGATCGTCTCGTGGCTCGTGATGGCCGTCGCCGCGATCGTGACCGTCGTGACGGGCATCGACTACGTGCGCGCCAACCTCGATGACGAGCGCTGAGCCACCTCACGGCGAGGCCGGCGAGATCGCCGAGCGCGTCGTGGCGCGCTACAACGAGGTGGGGCTGACCTTTGCAACGGTCGAGTCGCTCACCGGCGGTCTGCTGGGGGCGACGATCACATCGGTGCCCGGTGCCTCCAGCGTGTACCGCGGTGGCCTCATCACTTACGCCACCGACACCAAGGGCACCTTGGCGGGGGTGGACGCGAGCACGCTCGCCGAGCACGGGGCGGTCGCCGAGCCGACCGCCGCGCAGATGGCGGCCGGGGGCGTACGCCGGCTCGAGGCCGACGTCGCGGTGGCGCTGACGGGTGTGGCCGGGCCGGACCCGCAGGAGGGGCACGCGCCCGGGACGGTCTTCGTCGGCTGTGCGGGCCCGCGGGGAGTCGAGGTCTCGCGACTCGCCCTGTCCGGTGACCGCGACGACATCCGGCGCGCGGCGGTGGCTGCCGCGCTCGAGAGGCTGCTCGCCGCCACGGAATATTCGACGGCACGGGGACATTGAGTGGGTGTGCGTCGGCGCGGACACCTGTCCGTGGCGACCGGCGTTGGGTACAGTCAAGGCATGGAGGAGGTGCGGCCGATGCTGATGCGTGAACTCGTCGGTGAGACGCTGCGCGAGGAGCGCGCCGCCCAAGGACGGACCCTGCGCGAGGTGTCCGGTGACGCCCGCGTGAGCCTCGGCTACCTCTCGGAGGTCGAGCGCGGACAGAAAGAGGCCTCGAGCGAGTTGCTCGCGTCCATCTGCCGGTCCCTCGACCTGCCGCTGTCGACCCTCCTGCTGGTCGTCAGCGAGAAGATGGCCGTGGAGGAGTCGGTGCCGCCGGTCCGCGCGGCCGCCTGACCCACCGCCGCCCGAGTCTGGCGCTGTTCAGCCCCTCAGCCGGAACCCCTGCGGGCTCATCGTGAAGCCGGCCTCCTCAAGCGCTGCCCGCGCTGCACGGTGCTCGAACACGTGCGTGCCGTCGACCTTCTCGACCGTGATGCCTGTGGTCACGCCGCGGCGTACGGCGGCTGCCAGCTCGCCGAGGGCCAGCGCGAGCTCGTCGTCGTCCTCGGTGAACGTCAGCAGCGTCCGCGCCCCACGCTCGACGTAGCAGGCCAGCCGCCCGTCCACCTGGACAACCAGCGCCCCGGGCTTGCGACCCGGCCGATGACCGGCGCGCGGCTGGGGCCACTCGAGGGCGGCGCCGTACGCGTTCGCGGGATCGGTCGCCGCCAGCAGCACCGCACCGGTCGACGGTTGGTCGCGGAGCCTGTCGACTGTCGCCGCTGCGGCGAACTGGGCGGCGCCCAACCCGTCGATGAAGTAGCCGCGCAGGCACTGTCCCGACTCCTCCAGGCGGCTGAGGGCGCGGTAGGCGGGTGAAAACGACGCATCCGGCTGCTCCGCGAGGACGCTGCCACGGGTGAGCACCCCGTAGCGGTCGAGCTGGACGAGCAGCCGTTCGGCCTCGGCGACCCGGTCGGCCGGAGAAGTCGCCGACCATCGCCCGGCCGTCGTCTGGGACGTGGGCGTACGCACCTGACGACGCGACGCGCGCACCATGCCGGCGCGGCTGCGTGGGCGGGGAGGGCGGTGGGACTTCAGCGCGCCCGATGCGGCGAGGGCACGGACGGGGGCGAACGTGTCGCTGCGTACGCGGCCCGCCCAGACCAGCGCCCACAGGCCGAGCTCCCACTCCGACCGCGACCACTCCATGCCCACGTCGGCGCGTACGAGGTCGTCGAACCACCAGCCGCCGCCTTCGGCCAGACGCTCCCACAGGGCGTGGGCGGCGGGCGACTCGGGGAGGTCGCGGTGGATCGGGGCGGACCAGTCACCGGGCCACAGCCGAACCCAGCCGTCGTCGGAGCCGATCTGGCCGTCGCCGGTCCACGACACCTCGCCCGAGGCGAGCAGCTCGTCGAGCAGCGCGGGCGTGTAGCCCTCCACGCGGACGGGCAGGATCACCGACTCGAGCATGCTGGCGGGCAGGGCGACCCCTGCCAACGCGTCCACCGCGGTGAGGAGCCCGTCGAGCCCGGTCTGGCCGGAACCGACCCCCTGCCAGGCGGGCAGGAAACGCGCGTACGCGCTCTGGTCGACAGGTTCGACCGCCGACCTCAGCCGCGCCAGCGTCCGCCGCTTGATCAGCGCGAGCACCCGGTGGTGGCAGTATGCCTCGTCGTGCTCCGATCCGAAGTAGCGTCCGCGCACCAGCGTGGCGTCGTCGACCATCCTCTGGCAGGTGGCGCGGACGAGCCCGACGCCCAGACCGTAGCGCTCGGCCAGCGCGGCGGGGACGAACGGGCCGTGCGTACGCGCCCACCGCAGGACGAGGTCGCCGACGGGATCACCGTCCCCGAGCGCGACGACGCCGAACCCGGGTGGGGCGGGGACGCCGAGTCCGTCGTGGAGGCGGGGCAGGTCGTCGACCGAAGCCACCTGGGTCGCTCCCGCGATCCGCACCTCGAACACGCGCCGTTCCGCCAGAAGCGCGTCGACCGCCCCGTCGGCGTCCAGACCGTCGCACCGGGCAGTCACCTCGGAGCGGGTCAGCGGGCCCGTGGTGCGCACCAGGTCGAAGACCTGCTCCACCGTCGTGGCACGGCGCGTCGGCGCGAGCGACTGCAGCTCGGACTCGACCTCGGCGACCACCTCTGCGTCGAGGGTGAGGTCGAGCGCGTCGGAGCCGAGCAGCTCGGCCAGCAGCGACGGGTCGAGCGTCAGCGCGGCCGCGCGCTTCTCGGCCAGCGGCGCGTCGCCCTCGTAGACGAACTCGCCGACGTAACCGAACAGCAGGGACCGGGCGAAGGGTGAGGCCTCACGGGTCTCGACCTCGGCGACGGCGACCTCGCGCGTGGCGATGCGGCGCTGCAGGCCGACCAGCGCCGGCAGGTCGAACACGTCGTGGAGACACTCCCGCATGGTCTCCAGCACGATGGGGAAGTCGGGGTAGCGGGCGGCGACCGCCAGCAGCTGGGACGCACGCATGCGCTGCTGCCACAAGGGTGAGCGCGACCGCGGGTCGCGGCGCGGCAGGAGCAACGCCCGGGCGGCCGACTCGCGGAACCGGCTGGCGAACAGGGCCGAACCCCCGACCTCGTCGATGACGAGCCGCTCGAGCTCGTCGGGATCGATGACCACGAGCTCGGCCCCAGGGGGGGCGGCGTCGGTGTCGGGGACCTGGATGACGATCCCGTCGTTGGTGGCCGTGGCGTTGACCTGGACACCGCGGTCGCGGGCCTGACGTTCGATGGCGAGCGCCCAGGCAGACAGCACCGGGGTGCCGAGCGCGGAGTGGACGCACACGCGCCAGTCGCCGATCTCGTCCCGGAACCGCTCGACCACGATGGTGCGGTCCGTCGGGAGCTGTCCGGTCGCTCTGGCCTGCTCGTCGACGTACGTCAGCAGGTTCTCGACCGCGCGCTCGTCGAGGCCCGAGGAGGCCAGGCGTACGCGTGCCGCCTCCGGGTCGGCCGCGAGCTCGCGCAGGAACGTGCCCAGGGCCAGACCCAGCTCGGCCGGGCGCCCGGGCGAGTCACCTCGCCAGAAGGGGAGCCGGCCCGGTGTTCCCGGGGCGGGGGAGACCTGGACCTGGTCGTGAGTGATGGCCTCGATCCGCCACGACGATGTGCCGAGGGTGAAGACGTCGCCGACCCGCGACTCGTAGACCATCTCCTCGTCGAGCTCCCCGACCCGACGGGCGTCGCCGTCACCGGCCAGGAACACCCCGAACAGCCCGCGGTCGGGGATGGTGCCTCCTGAGGTGGTGGCGAGGCGCTGTGCGCCCGGGCGGCCGCGGAGCACGCCCGCCTCGCGGTCCCAGACGAGGCGGGGGCGCAGCTCGGCGAAGTCTTCGCTCGGGTAGCGCCCAGCGAGCATGTCGAGAACCGCCTCGAATGCGCTGCGCGGGAGGGTGGTGAAGTGGGCCGCCCCGCGCACGAGCGCGAACAGCTCGTCGACGCCGATCTCGTCGAGGGCACAGATGGCCACGATCTGCTGGGCGAGGACGTCGAGTGGGTTGGTGAGCTCGCGGACCTGTTCGATGCGTCCCTCGCGCATCAGGTCCACCACCAGCGCGGAGTCGAGCAGGTCACCCCGGTGGTCGGGGAAGAAGACGCCCTCCGACACGGCACCCACTTGGTGGCCGGCGCGGCCGACGCGCTGGAGCCCGCTGGCGACCGAGGGCGGTGCGGCGATCTGGACGACCACGTCGACCGCCCCCATGTCGATGCCGAGCTCGAGGCTCGAGGTGGCGACCACGCAGGGCAGGTCTCCCGACTTGAGATCGGCTTCGATGCGCGCGCGCTGCTCCTTCGACACCGAGCCGTGGTGGGCGCGCGCCACGGTGGCCGAGACGCCGCGGGTGGTGCCCGACTGGGCCGCCATCTCCGTCGGACGAGCGCCGGTGAGCGACTCGTCGAGGAGGCCCCGACGCTCGGCGTGGAGTTCGTTGAGGTGGGCGGTGAGACGCTCGGCGAGGCGACGGGAGTTGGCGAAGACGATGGTCGACCGGTGGGACTCGATGATGTTGAGCACCTCGCTCTCGACGTGGGGCCAAATCGAGCGTTGGCGCGGGTCGGGCGGGGTCCCCTCGACGGGCGCCGTCGTGGCGGCCGGGTCAGCCATGTCCTCGACGGGCACGACCACCCTCAGGTCCCACTGCTTGGCGGCCGGCGGGGCGATGACCGCCACGGGCTCGGTGGCGTGGAGGAACTCCGCCACGCGCTCGGCGGGGCGCACGGTCGCCGAGAGGCCGATCCGCTGGACCGGCCGGCCGACCAGCCGATCCAGACGCGCGAGCGTGAGCGCGAGGTGGGCGCCCCGCTTCGTCGCTGCGAGCACGTGGATCTCGTCGAGGATCACGGTGTCGACGTCGCGCAGGCTCTCGCGTGCCTGGGACGTCATCATGAGGAACAGCGACTCGGGCGTCGTGATCATGATGTCGGGTGGCCTGGTGACCAGCCGCCGGCGCTCCGCGGCGGACGTGTCGCCCGAGCGCACGCCCACACGAATCTCGGGCACCGGCTCGCCCAGGCGCTCGGCGGCCACCGCGATGCCGCGCAGGGGAGCCGTGAGGTTGCGCTCGACATCGACCGCCAGCGCCTTGAGGGGGGACACGTACAGGACCCGCGGGCCCCGGCGCTCGCCACGGGGTTCACGGGCCAGCCGGTCGATGGCGGACAGGAAGGCCGCCAGCGTCTTGCCCGATCCGGTGGGGGCCACCACCAGCGCGTGCCCACCCGACCCGATCGCCCGCCAAGCCTCGGCCTGGGCGGGGGTTGGCTCGGCGTATGCGCCCGTGAACCAGGCACGCGTCGCGGGGCCGAAGCCATTCATCGGGTCTGACATGGCGTCCATTGTGTCGGGTGCCTCCGACAGCTTTGGGCAGACGGCCCAAGTCATGTCCCGCTGGTCGGTCGGTTCCACGGACCGGCACGGCGCTTCTGGCGTAAGATCGGCAGACAAGGATCGACACAGTGGTCGGGGGCCTGATGGCACAACAGTCGCGGGACGGCGAGTCCGGGACCGACGAGCAGCGCATCATCGAGCGCGGGCTCGCGCGCGTCCGGGACGAGTCCGGCCTGCCGGTGGCCTTCTGGGGCCGCGTGGGCGCGGACGGAAACCGGCTCCACCTCGAGCAGTTCTCCGGCGACGTGATCGGTGCCCTCCGCGGGCTCGCCGTGGGCTTCGGCACCGGGATCGGCGGCAAGGCGGCGTCCATGCGGCGCCCCATGGCGGTCGACAACTACGTCGAGGCAGATCGCATCAGCCACCACTACGACCACGTGATCCGCGCCGAGCGGCTCCAGTCGGTCCTGGCGATCCCGATCGTGCTCAGCCGCAACGTGCGGGCCGTGATGTACGGGGCGACCCGTGAATCCACCTCGTTGGGCGAGCGCGCCCTGCGCTCAGCGGCCGAGGGCGCCCGCGAGATCGAACAACAGCTCGCCGTCTATCGCGCGCTGCGCGGGCGGGCGAGCTCGGCCCAACAGGTCGTCCAGGGCGACGGCTCCGGAGACGCCCCGTCGGCGGCCGACTGGGAGACGGTGCGAGCGACGTTCGCCAAGCTGAGGGTCATGGCGGCGAGCGTCGACGACCCGAAGCTCCGCCTTGAGCTCGCCACGCTCGCCGACGGGCTCACCGCCCCCGAGGCCGATCCCGGCGTCCACCTCACCGCCCGGGAGATCGACGTCCTGGCCTGCGTGTCGCAGGGGCTGACGAACGCCGAGACCGGCCGCACCCTGGGGCTCGGGCCCGAAACTGTGAAGAGCTATCTGCGCTCGTCCATGCGCCGGCTCGACGCGGGCACCCGCTGGGGCGCCGTGATCGCGGCTCGCCGTGCGGGCCTGCTGCCCTGAGCGCCCACCGGCGTACGCGTACACTCATCGGGTGACCGAGACCGAGCTGTGGCGTCGCCTGCGCGCCCACCTGGGAGAGTCGTACGCCGGGGTCTGGGCCGACCAGGTGACCCTGCGTGACCTCGGGTCCCGGACGGTTCGGGAGGCGATCGCCGCCCACGTGCCCTGCAAAGCGATCTGGCGCGCGGTCTGTGCCCAGCTCGAGCTCCCCGCCTCCGAACGCTGATGCGACACGCCGGTTCGCACCTTTTCCTTCGAACATCTGTTCGGTAAGTTGTTCACGTCCCGTCAGGGGCGGGCTGTCCACAGGCCCGGAGCGGTCGTGCCGAATTGTCGGTACCGCTGTCTAGCGTGGAGGACATCAGTCGAACACCCGGCGAGACGGGACAGAAAGGAAGGCCACCATGGCTGTTGCAGATCGCGCGAAGGCACTCGATTCGGCGCTGGCCCAGATCGAGAAGCAGCACGGCAAGGGATCGGTGATGCGGCTCGGTGACGAGACCCGGGCCCCGATCGAGACTATCCCCACGGGGTCGATCGCGCTCGACATCGCGCTCGGCATCGGTGGCCTGCCCCGCGGTCGCGTCGTCGAGATCTATGGTCCCGAGTCGAGCGGCAAGACGACGGTGGCGCTCCATGCCATTGCCAACGCCCAGGCCAACGGCGGCATCTGCGCGTTCATCGACGCCGAGCACGCGCTCGACCCCGAATACGCCAAGAAGCTGGGCGTCGACACCGATGCGCTGCTGGTCTCCCAGCCCGACAACGGTGAGCAGGCGCTCGAGATCGCCGACATGCTGGTGCGTTCCGGCGCCCTCGACCTCATCGTTGTCGACTCCGTGGCCGCGCTGACGCCGCGCGCCGAGATCGAGGGCGAGATGGGTGACTCCCACGTCGGCCTTCAGGCGCGGCTGATGTCCCAGGCGCTGCGCAAGATGACGGGCGCGCTGAGCTCGGCCGGCACGACGGCGATCTTCATCAACCAGCTGCGCGAGAAGATCGGCGTGATGTTCGGCTCTCCCGAGACCACCACGGGTGGCCGCGCGCTGAAGTTCTACTCGTCGGTGCGCCTCGACGTGCGCCGCATCGAGACGCTGAAGGACGGCACCGACATGGTCGGCAACCGCACGCGTGTCAAGGTCGTGAAGAACAAGGTGGCCCCGCCTTTCAAGCAGGCCGAGTTCGACATCCTCTACGGTCAGGGCATCTCCCGCGAGGGCAGCCTGATCGACATGGGCGTCGAGAACGGCATCATCCGCAAGGCCGGCGCGTGGTTCACCTACGAGGCCGATCAGCTGGGCCAGGGCAAGGAGAACGCCCGCAACTACCTCAAGAACAACCCCGACGTGGCCAACGAGATCGAGAAGAAGATTCTCGAGAAGCTCGGCATCGGGGCCAAGGTCGACGTGCCCGAGGGCATAGACCCGGTGACCGGTGAGGTCGACTTCTGATGCGTGACGAGCTGGCGGGCGACCCCGACGAGGTCGCCCGTCAGATCGTCCTCAGGGCGCTCACGATGCGGGCCCACTCCCGCCACGAGCTGGCCGAGACCCTCCGCAAGAAGGAGATCCCGGCCGAGTCGATCGAGCGTGTCCTCGACCGCATGGACGAGGTCGGGCTCGTCGACGACGAGAAGTTCGCGGCCTCCTGGGTCGAGTCCCGCCAACAGCGGCGTCACCTCTCTCGGCGGGCACTGCGGGACGAACTGACGCGCAAGGGGGTCGACCGCGAGGTGGTCGACCAGGCACTCGCCGAGGTTGACCCGTCCGACGAGCATGCGGCCGCGCTGGCGCTCGCCGAGAAGAAGCTGCGTTCGATGGGGCGTCTCGACGCCGCGGTGAAGCGTCGCCGCCTCGCGGGCGCCCTGGCGCGCAAGGGCTTCAGCCACGGCATCGTCAGCGCGGTCCTGGCGGAGGTCCTGTCAGGCCCCGACGAAGACCTGGCCGACCACCCGCACTGACCCGGGCCCCGCTGCCCGCCAGGGCTCCCGCGACTCGCCCCGACAGCCCGGTTGATGTGGGTCGCCCCCGGCCACTAGGTTCGAGGGGTTCTCCGGATCGGTGGGGAGCAGGGAAGGAACACGTGACCACCAGCGAGATCATCCAGCTCGGGCTCCTGATCGCGCTCCTCGTGGGCGTAGTCGTCCTCTTCCGCAGCGTGCGCCGCAGCCGGGAGATCGCGGCGGCCGAAGACGCCGCCCGAGCCAGGGCACTCACGGAGGTCCGTGAACGGGCCGAGGCCGAGGTCGCCGAGCTCCGTCGGGCCGCCGAGGTCCACGTAGCCGACCTGCGCCGACGCGCCGACGACCACCTCGCCGAGGCCGAGCGGACACGCACGGTGGCCGAGGCCGAGCGGGCCGAGGCCAAGTCCCGACGTGAGGCCGACCTCAGGCGCTTCCATGAACAGATGGTCGGGGAGCGCGACGAGCAGAAGCGACGGCTCGGTGCGGAGCGCGACGAGCACAGCCGGCGACTCGAGACCGAGCGCGCCGAGTTGCGTGAGCGCGTGGCCGCTGCCGACCGGCGCGAGGAACGTCTCGCCGAGCGTGAGGACCGTCTGGACGCCGAGTCCCGGTCGGTCGGCGAGCGGCTCGCCTCGATCGCCGAGCTGCGGGCCGCCGCCGAGGCCGCCAAGGCCGAGGCCGACGCCATGGGGGAGAGGCGCTTGACCGAGCTCGAGCGGGTCGCCGGGCTCACGCGCGACCAGGCCCGCACCGAGCTGCTGTCGGGGGTCGAGCACGATGCGCGACTCGAGGCCGTGGCGCTGTCCCGCGACATCGAGGAGGCGGCCCGCCGCGACGCCGACCGGGTCGCCCGCAAGACCATCGTCCAGGCCATCCAGCGGCTCGCCGCCGAGCAGACGGCGGAGTCCGTCGTCGCCACCGTCGCGCTCCCGGGCGATGACATGAAGGGCCGGATCATCGGGCGCGAGGGGCGCAACATCCGGGCGTTCGAACAGGTGACGGGTGCCAACGTGATGATCGACGACACACCCGGGACGGTGCTGCTGTCATGCTTCGACCCAGTGCGCCGCGAGGTCGCGCGCGTCGCGCTCACCGAGCTCGTCAACGACGGACGCATACACCCCGCGCGCATCGAGGAGGCACATGCCCGTGCCGAGCGCACCGTCGAGGAGGTCTGCCTCCGGGCCGCGGGGGACGCGGTCGCCGAGGTCGGCATCACCGACCTCGATCCCGGCCTGATGCCTGTCCTCGGTCGCCTCAGGTTCCGTACCTCGTACGGCCAGAACGTGCTCAAGCACCTCGTCGAGTGTGCCCATCTCGCCGGCTTGATGGCGGGTGAGCTCGGTCTCGACGTCGCCGTGTGCAAGCGTTCGGCCTTCCTCCACGACATCGGCAAGGCGCTCACCCACGAGGTCGAGGGCACCCATGCCATCGTCGGCGCCGACCTGGCCCGTCGCCACGGCGAGCACCCCGACGTCGTCCACGCCATCGAGGCCCATCACAATGAGGTCGAGCCCCGCACCGTCGAGGCCTTCCTCACCCAGGCGGCCGATGCGATCTCCGGCAGCCGGCCGGGTGCGCGCCGGGAGTCGTTGGAGGCGTACGTGAAGCGGCTGGAGCGCCTGGAGGAGATCGCCGCCCAGCACGACGGCGTCGACAAGGTCTTCGCGATGCAGGCCGGCCGTGAGGTCCGGGTCATGGTCGCCCCGGCCGACGTCGACGACCTGGAAGCTCAGGCCCTGGCCCGGGACATCGCCGCCGAGATCCAAGACGAGCTGACCTATCCGGGACAGATCCGCGTCACCGTCGTGCGCGAGAGCCGCGCCACGGGCATCGCCCACTGATCCCGGGCTCAGCCTCGACGGAGCCCCCAGCCGGCGTTGAACCGGTCTCCAGTTTTGGGCTGGGTCAGGGGTTGGGGCCTGCGCGGCAAGGGCCTGTTCCCGGTAGGTGACCGGGGGCAGGCCCTTGTTGCTGTCATGGGGCCTGTGATGGTTGAACCAGAAGAGGTCGTCGGTCAGCTCCGTGACGAGTTGGTCGATGGTTCCCCGAGCAGTTCAACGAACGGCTGCGGGGCCCCGCCATTTGGGACCGGTCACTCGTTGAGGGCGGCCAGATCGTCCATGTCGAGGCGGCCGGAGGTGCGCTTGGCCATCCGCTTCTCGAGCCAGCGGGCTACGACGGTGAGCAGCCAGTTCACGATCACGAACAGAGCGCCGATGACGATGAAGGTGACGATAAGGTTGCCCTGCACCGACGCCAGCGTCTGGCCGGCGCGCAGCAGCTCGGCGTACGAGATCATGTAGCCGAGCGCCGAGTCCTTCAGGACCACGACGAGTTGGCTGACCAGCGACGGCAGCATGGCCGTGATGGCCTGCGGCAGCAGGATCGTGCTCAGCGTCTGGCCCTGGGTGAGACCGATCGCCAGGCCCGCCTCACGCTGGCCCTTCGGCAGCGAGTGGACGCCCGAGCGGATGAGCTCGGCGATCACGCACGCGTTGTAGAACGTCAGGCCCGTGACCACGCCGGCGAGCGTGAGCATGAAGCCCGAGAACAACCCCGCGTATAGGTAGACGTAGTAGGAGAACAGCATCATCATCAGCACCGGGACCGCGCGGAAGAACTCGATGAAGATGCTCGCCGGCACGCGGATGACGGCGTTGTGGGACAGCCGGGCGGCCCCCAGGACGATGCCGAGGACACCAGCCAGGAGCACCGAGATGCCTGCGGCCTGAAGCGTGCCCATGAGGCCGGGGACGATGTACTGGGTCCACGTCTCGGGCTGGGCGAACGGCGCCCACTTCTCGGCCACGAGCTGGGAGCTCATGCCCCACACGAAGCCGACGAGGGCGAGGACGATCACGACCGCCGAGACGATCGACAGGACACGGTTGCGCGCGCGTCCCTTGGGACCGGGGGCGTCGAACAGGACTGCCTGGACACTCATCGCTGGACCGCCAGCTTCTGCGACCAGCGGGTGAACAGCAGGCCCACCGGAAGCGTCAGGATCACGAAGAACAGGGCCATGATCGCGAAGATCAACATGATGAGGTCGGCGTGCTGCTCGATCATGTCCTTCATCACATATGAGGCCTCCGCCACGCCGATGGTCGCGACGACCGTGGTATTTTTCGTCAGCGCGATCAGGGTGTTGCCCAGGGGTGCGATAGCTCCACGGAAGGCCTGGGGGAGGATGACCTCGCTCAGCGAATGGCGGAAGTCGAGGCCGATGGCGCGCGCCGCCTCGGCCTGGCCCAGCGGCACGGTGTTGACGCCGGAGCGCAGTGCCTCGGCGACGAAGCTGGCGTGATAGACCGACAGCGCCACCACGCCCCAGAAGAAGTTCGGCATCCAGATCTGGGAGTTCTTCCAGCCGGCGAAGGGGTTCAGGCCCATCGTGTTGAGGAAGCCCAGCGCACAGAACGCGACGATGAGCGTCAGCGGCGTGTTGCGGACGATGTTGACGTAGAGCGTCCCCAGCTTCTCGAGGAAGGGCACGGGGGACACACGTGCGATGGCGACGATCGTGCCGATGACGAGGGCGCCGATGGCCGACAGGACGGTGAGTCCGATCGTCATCACGCACGCCCACAGCATTTCGTCGCCGTACTCGCTGAAGAGCTCGGTCACTCCAGACACTGTTCTCCCTGGTTGGTGTTGCGGTGGTCACGGAGAGGGGGCGTACGCGGCCTCGCGTACGCCCCCCGGCGCGGCTGGATCAGCTGCAGCCCTCGGGCTTCGGCGGGTTGGTCGACGAGTCGGGCTCGAAGCCGGACGCGCCGACGGTCTTCTCCAGGGCCTTCTTCCACTCGCCGGAGGAGACCATCTTCTCGATGGCGGTGTTGACCTTGGTGCAGGTCTCGGTGTCCCCCTTCTTCACGCCGACGCCGTACTTCTCGGTCGAGAACGGCTTGCCGACGACCTTGAGCTTGCCCTTGTACTGTGGCTGGGCGGCGTAGCCGGCGAGGATGACGTTGTCGGTGGTCACTGCGTCGACGGCGCCGGAGGCGAGTGCCTCGACGCACTTGGAGTAGGTGTCGTACTCCTGGAGCTGGACGTCCTTGGCGTACTTGTCCTTGATGTTTTTCGCGGGCGTCGACCCGGCGACGGAGCACAGCTTCTTGCCGTTCATCGTCTCGGGCCCGCCGATCGCGGAGTCGGTCTTGACGAGGAGGTCCTGGCCTGCGATGAAGTACGGGCCGCCGAAGGACACCTTCTGCTTGCGTGCGTCGGTGATCGAGTAGGTCGCGAAGATCATCTTGACCTGGTCGCCCTGCAGCATCGTCTCGCGCTGGGCCGACGGGGTCTCCACGAACTGGATCTTGGCGGGGTCGTAGCCCATCTCCTTGGCGACGTACTTGGCGACCTCGACGTCGAAGCCCGAGTAGCCCGAGCCCTCCTTGAGGCCGAGACCCGGCTGGTCGAACTTGATGCCGATCTTGATGGCCTCGCCGCCACCGGCGTTGCCGCCGGGGGTCGAGCCGCCGCCGGCCTGGGTATTGCACGCGGCCATCGAGGCCGTCAGGACGAGACCGGCCGAGACGGCCAGGATCTTGCGGGTGGACTTCATGGTTCCTCCGGTGGGGTCGTTGGGACGCGGGTGTTCAGTGGGTGAGGATCTTGGACAGGAAGTCCTTGGCGCGATCGCTCTGCGGGTTGGTGAAGAAGGTCTCGGGGTCGTTCTGCTCGACGATCTGGCCGTCGGCCATGAACACGACGCGGTCGGCGGCCTTGCGCGCGAAACCCATCTCATGCGTGACCACGACCATCGTCATGCCCTGGTCGGCGAGGTCGACCATGACGTCGAGGACCTCGTTGACCATCTCGGGGTCGAGCGCGGACGTCGGCTCGTCGAAGAGGATGACCTTCGGGTCCATGGCGAGCGCACGGGCGATGGCGACGCGCTGCTGCTGACCACCCGATAGCTGGGCGGGATATTTCTGGGCCTGGTTGGCGACACCCACGCGCTCGAGCAGCTTCATGCCGCGCTCCTTGGCCTCGGCGGCCGACTTGCCGCGGACCTTGGTCGGGCCGAGCGTGACGTTCTCGAGGATCGTCTTGTGGGCGAACAGGTTGAACGACTGGAAGACCATGCCGACGTCGGCGCGCAGCTTGGCCAGAGCCGTGCCCTCCTCGGGCAGCCTCTTGCCGTCGATCGTGATCGTCCCGGAGTCGATCGTCTCGAGGCGGTTGATCGTGCGGCACAGCGTCGACTTGCCGGAGCCCGACGGGCCCAGGACGACGACGACCTCGCCCCTGCCGATCGTCAGGTTGATGCTTTTCAGCACGTGGAGAGGGCCGAAGTGCTTGTCCACGTCGGTCATCTCGACGATGGGCTCGCGGGTGCGGGCACTGCGCGACGACACGTCGGACGCCGTCGCCGGCTGGTCGGTCGTGGGCTCGACGTTCGTGGAACCGGTGTTCTCGCTTTGTGCCATGCGGGAACAGTAGAGCAACGAGGGCGACCTGCGTCACAGGACGGGATTCCGATTCGGTTACGGAAAGACGGGCGGGCGGATTACGGATCGAGGGGTGCGGACCGTAGAATCGGCCCGCCATGCCGAACGCATCCGACACACTGCCCGAGAAGCCCGTGACCCGCACCTACGAGGTGCGCACATACGGGTGCCAGATGAACGTCCACGACTCCGAGCGCATCTCGGGTCTCCTGGAGGACGCCGGGTACGCCCGTGCCGAGGCCGGCACAGACGCCGACGTGGTCGTGTTCAACACGTGCGCGGTCCGCGAGAACGCGGACAACCGTCTCTACGGCAACCTCGGTCACCTGTACGCGGTCAAGGAGACCAAGCCCGACATGCAGATCGCCGTCGGCGGGTGCATGGCACAGAAGGACCGCGACACCGTCGTGAAGCGCGCGCCCTGGGTCGACGTCGTCTTCGGCACCCACAACGTCGGCGCGCTGCCGGCGCTGCTCGAGCGTGCGCGCGTCGAGCAGCAGGCGCAGGTCGAGATCAAGGAAGCCCTCGAGACGTTCCCGTCGAACCTCCCGACGCGGCGCGACTCGGCGTACTCGGCCTGGGTGTCGATCTCGGTGGGCTGCAACAACACGTGCACCTTCTGCATCGTCCCCAGCCTGCGCGGCAAGGAGACCGACCGCCGGCCCGGCGACATCCTGCGCGAGATCGAGGCTCTGGTCGCCGAGGGCGTCCAAGAGATCACGCTGCTCGGCCAGAACGTCAACGCCTACGGTGTCGAGTTCGGTGACCGACAGGCGTTCGCGAAGCTGCTGCGCGCCTGCGGCGAGGTCGACGGGCTGGAACGCGTCCGCTTCACCTCGCCGCACCCCAAGGATTTCACCGACGACGTCATCGCCGCCATGGCCGAGACCCCCAACGTCATGCCCCAGCTGCACATGCCCCTGCAGTCGGGGTCCGACCGGGTGCTGAAGGCGATGCGTCGCTCCTACCGCAGCGAGCGATTCCTCGGCATCCTCGACCGCGTGCGCGAGGCCATGCCCCACGCCGCGATCACGACCGACATCATCGTCGGGTTCCCCGGCGAGACGGAGGAGGACTTCCTCGAGACGATGCGCGTGGTGGAGCAGGCGCGCTTCTCGGCGGCCTTCACGTTCCAGTACTCCATCCGCCCGGGCACGCCCGCGGCGACGATGCCCGACCAGGTCGCCAAGCCGGTCGTGACCGACCGCTACAACCGGCTGCTCGCGCTGGTCAACGACATCGCGTTCGAGGAGAACAAGCGTCTGGAGGGCACCGAGGTCGAGGTCATGTTCGCCGACGGCGAGGGCAAGAAGGACGCCGAGACGCGCCGCATGTCCGGGCGGGCCCGCGACAACCGCCTCGTCCACGTCGCCGTTCCGGACGACCCGGCGCTGCGGCCGCGCCCGGGGGACATCGCGTACGCCACCATCGACCACGCCGCCCCGCACCACCTGAACGCCGACCGTGGCATCCGGGGCCTGCGGCGTACGCGCGGCGGCGACGCGTGGCAGGCTCGTCACGACGCGCCGAAGCCGGCCGTGGGCCTCGGCATGCCGGGCATCGGTCGACCCGCCACGCGCCAGGACGCCTGCGGCGCCTGAACGCGAGAGGGCCGCCCCACACATGTGGTGGGGCGGCCCTCGTGCTCACGCCGCGTCGGCGTTCACGTGGGTCAGCGGGGCAGGCCGGGGCCGTCCTGGCCGGGCTCGCCGAAGCCGGGCTCGCCACCCATGTCGGGCGATCCGAGGCCCGCGCCCTCTTGACCGGGCGTCGCCTCGTTCTCGAGACCGGGGGCGTCGTTCGGGGCGAGCCCCTGGTCCTGACCGAATCCCTGGTCCTGACCGAATCCCTGGTCCTGGCCGAAGCCCTGGTCCTGCTGGCCCGGGTCCTGCACGTTGCCCGGCTCCTGCATCGGGTCGTGGTGCTGGCCGGGGACCGGTTCGCTCGGGTCCGGGGCCTGACCGCCGCCGTACTGCTGCTTCACGAAGTCCTGGCCGCGGTCCACGTGTTCGGCGTACTTGCCGCCGGTGCGCTGGTCGAGCATGTCGCCCGCCGCCTCAACACCCTTGTCGGCGTGGGACTCGTGGCCCTTGATCATGTCCTTGGCCTTGTCGAAGATGCCCATCGTCGTCTCCCTTCGTCGTGCCGTCGGTGGGGGCCGGCGGCTGCCTCGGCGACCGCACACCCGGTCGGTGTGCTGCGGGTCACAGTGACATGTCCACACTAGGCCGTCGATTTGCGGCACTCGTCACCACCCCTGACACTGGGCGGCGTGGCAGGTACGGACGGGGGCCCCGCGACCCTGGTGGTGATCGGCGCGACGGCGACCGGCAAGTCGGCGCTCGCCGTGGCGTACGCATGCCGCCTGCGCGAGCGCGGCGTGCCGGCCGAGATCGTCAACGCCGACTCGATGCTGGTCTATCGCGGCATGGACATCGGGACGGCCAAGCCCACGCCCGCGGAGCGCCGAGGCGTACCGCACCACCTGGTCGACATCCTCGACGTCACCCAGACGGCCTCCGTCGCGGAGTTCCAGGCGCTGGCGCGCACGGCGATCGCCGACTGCCACGCTCGGGGGGTGCTCCCGATCGTGGTGGGTGGCTCGGCCCTGTACACCCGGGCGATCGTCGACGTGTTCGAGTTCCCGGGCACCGACCCGGCGCTGCGCGCCCAGTGGGAGGCCGAGCTCGAGCGGCGGGGCGCCGCGGACCTGCACGCCGAGCTCGCACGCCGAGCCCCGCGGGTCGCCGCCGACATCCTGCCCGGCAACGGCCGTCGCGTCGTGCGGGCGCTGGAGGTCCTCGAGCTCGCCGGTGACTTCACCCCGGTCCTGCCGAGCTGGGAATACGCGCTTCCCGGCGTCGTCCAGGTCGGCCTCGAGATCGAGCGGGCGGCGATGGACGAACGCATCGAGCGCCGGGTCGACCTCATGTGGGAGCAGGGGCTGGTCGCGGAAGTCGAGGGGCTCGTGCCGCGGGGGATCCGGCAGGGGCGCACCGCTTCGCAGGCGCTGGGCTACCGGCAGGTGCTGGCCTACCTCGACGGCGGGATCACCGAGGACGAGGCTCGCGACCAGACCGTCCGGGGCACGCGGCGCTTCGCCCGCAAGCAGCTGTCCTGGTATCGCCGCGACCACCGCATCCACTGGAGCCCCGCCGGGCACGACGAGCCCACCATGGACACCATCGATCGCCTGCTTGACGCCGGCGTCCCGGATGGACACTGAACCCGCGCGGATGAAACGCTCATGCGCATGCGCAGCTGGACGGTGGCCAAGGGGCACGGGACCGAGAACGACTTCGTGGTGATCAACGACCGCCACGGGATGCTCGACCCCTCACCCGCCGACGTGCGCTATCTGTGCGACCGACGCGCCGGGATCGGCGGCGACGGGCTGCTGCGGGCCATCAAGGCGGAGCACATGCCGGAGTGGGACGGCGACCCCGGCCTGTGGTTCATGGACTACCGCAACGCCGACGGCTCGATCAGCGAGATGTGCGGCAACGGCGTACGCGTCTTCGCCCGCTACCTGGCGGATGAGGGCCTGGTCGAGACCTCGACCATCCCGATCGCGACCCGCGCCGGCCTGCGGGAGGCCGTGCTCGGGGCCGACGGCCAGATCCGCGTCGACATGGGCGAGGTCACCCTCGGCGTGGCGGAGACGACCGTGACGGTCGACGGCCGCGACCTGGCGGCGTGGCCCGCCGACGTCGGCAACCCCCACGCCGTCGCGTTCGTCGACGACGTGGCCGACTTTGACCTCCACCACGCCCCCCGGTTCGACCCGGCGGTGTTCCCGCACGGCGTCAACATCGAGATCGTCCAGCCGGTGGGCCCGGGACATGTGCGCATGCGGGTGCACGAGCGCGGGGTGGGTGAGACCCGGTCCTGCGGCACAGGCACCGTCGCGGTCGCGGCCGCCTCCGCCAAGCACCTCGGCGGGAGTGACCACTGGCGCGTCGACGTGCCGGGCGGCACCCTGCGGATCGACCTGGGTGAGGGCGACGGGGCCCGCACCGCCGCGATGACCGGCCCCGCGGTGATCGTCATGACCGGTCAGGTCCACCTGCCGGATCCCTCTGACGACTGAGTGCCGGCGCCGATATCCGCTCGCCGTGGTGTCGTCCCGCGTGGGAGGATGTCGGGCAATGACCTCACAACGCAGCGCTTTCTACTCCTTCGACCCGGCCGACGAGCCCGACGACGCGTACGACGACGTCGAGCTGGCCGACGACGACCTGGACCCCTTCGGTGACGACCCGGAGGCGTATGACGGTGACCAGCAGGACCTGGCCGACCGCATCTCGCTCAAGCGTGTCGCCGGCATGTCGACCGAGCTCGACGACATCACCGAGGTGGAGTACCGCAAGCTCCTCCTCGAGCGGGTCGTGCTCGTGTCGGTGTGGACCTCGGGCTCCGAGGTCGACGCCGAGAACTCGCTGGCCGAGCTGAAGCAGCTCGCCGAGACCGCGGGCTCCCAGGTGCTCGAGGGGCTGGTCCAGAAGCGCAAGTCGCCCGACCCCGCGACCTACATCGGCCGCGGCAAGGTCGACGAGCTGCGCGAGGTGGTCGTCGCCACGGGCGCCGACACCGTCATCTGCGACGGCGAGCTCGCCCCCGCCCAGCTGAGGAACCTCGAGGACCGGGTCAAGGTCAAGGTCGTCGACCGCACCATGCTGATCCTCGACATCTTCGCCCAGCACGCGAAGTCGGTCGAGGGCAAGGCCCAGGTCGAGCTGGCCCAGCTCAACTACCTCAAGCAGCGCCTGCGCGGTTGGGGCGGCAACCTGTCGCGTCAGGCCGGCGGTCGTGCCGCGGGAGGCGCCGGCATCGGTGGCCGTGGCCCCGGTGAGACGAAGATCGAGACCGACCGGCGTCGCATCTCGTCGCGCATCGCCCAGCTGCGGGCCAAGCTGCGCGAGATGGACTCGACGCGTGACGCGAAGCGCGCCGAGCGCCGCCGCCACCGCATCCCCTCGATCGCGATCGTCGGCTACACCAACGCGGGCAAGTCGTCGCTGCTCAACCGGCTGACCGGTGCGGGCGTGCTCGTCGAGGATGCGCTGTTCGCCACCCTCGACCCGACGACGCGTCGCTCCGAGACCGGCGATGGCCGTGTCTACACGCTCACCGACACCGTCGGGTTCGTCCGCCACCTGCCGCACGACCTCGTCGAGTCGTTCAAGTCGACGCTGGAGGAGTCGCTCGAGGCCGACCTGCTCCTCCACGTGGTCGACGGCTCTGACGCAGACCCGGAGGGCCAGATCCAGGCCGTGCGTACGGTCCTGAACGACATCGGCGCGGGCGACCGGGCCGAGCAGCTCGTGGTCAACAAGATCGACCGGGCCTCCGAGGAGGCGTTGCAGGCGCTGCGTACGCGCCACCCCGACGCCGTGTTCGTCTCGGCCCGCACGGGTGTCGGCGTGGCCGACCTGCGCGCCGTCGTCGAGTCGCGCCTGCCGCACCCCGAGGTGGAGGTGCGTGCTCTGGTGCCGTACGAGCGCGGTGATCTGATCAACAAGATTCACCACTCGGGCGAGTTCCTGACGACCGAGCACGTCGCCGAGGGGACGCATGTCGTCGCGCTCGTGCACCCCGAGCTGGCCGCCGAGCTGGCCCCGTACGCGGAGTAGACCGGAGTCGTAGTGCGCACGGCCCGCCGGGGCCTACGGTGGGGACCCATGAACCGTACGCGAGGAATCGCTCGGCAAGACCCTCTACCCGCCCGCCGCTCGTACCGACTGCTCCGAGCTCGCCGGGCGAGGCTCTGATCGACGTTGCACCGCGTACGAGAACAACGGGCAGATGTGGACCCGTGCGGTCGCCCCCGACGGCTCCCTCATCGTCCACATCCGCAACTCCTGGTACGACTGAGCCCACCGGAGAGGAACACATGGCCCACGTACAGCCCGCGCCCCGGCGCAACCCCTGGCCCATCCGCATCGCCGTCGGCTGCTTCGGCCTCCTCGTGCTGGGCTTCCTGTCGGTGGTGACCCTCGTCGTGATCGCCTTCTTGCCCCAGCGCGGCGAGATGGGGCTGTGCCGCTCCGAGGGGCTCGGTGCGTCGTGCACCGACGTCCCTGCCGCGAAGATCGCGTCGATCATGAAGATGGAGTTGCCGCCGGGCACGACCGTGCAGTCGTCGAACTACGTCGACTGGCAGGACGACGTGCTGGACGCCGTGGTCGTCGTACCCGCCGCCGGCGTACCAGCGTGGGAGGCCTCGCTGACCGGTTGGCCGCCCGCCACCCCCTGCGCCCTGGGCCGGTGCGCCGGGATCCCGTTCGGCAACGGTCAGCCCGACCAGCGAACGTACGCCCGCAGCGACAACGCCGACGGATCCGTCACCCTGAAGCTGCACTGGGGCCAGTTCTGAGACCGGTCCTGTCGGTGGTACTCGATAGGTTGGACCGGTGAGCAAGCCAGTCGATCATCGTGACGTCCTCCAGGCCGCCGTCGAGGGCATCGGGGGCAGCCCGCGTCCGGGCCAGGAGAAGATGGCCGACTCCGTCGCCGAGGCGCTCGAGACGGGTCAGCACCTGCTGGTCCAGGCCGGCACCGGCACCGGCAAGTCGCTGGGCTATCTCGCGCCGGCCCTCACGCGTGTGGTCAACCACCCCGACGAGCGCGTCGTCGTCGCGACGGCCACGCTCGCGCTCCAGGCCCAGCTGGCCTCGAAAGACATCCCCTCGGCGCTCGACGCGGTCGAGCAGGCCACGGGGCGGCGCCCGCGCGCGGCGATCCTGAAGGGACGCAGCAACTACGCATGCCTGCTGCGCGTACGCGAGGGCGTCGCCGACCAGGACACGCTGCTCGGCTCCGGCGAGGTTGTCGAGGCCCTGCGCGCCACCGCGCAGTCGCCCGAGTCGGTCGTGGGCGCCGAGGTGGTCGCCCTGCGCGAGTGGGCCGAAGACGAGCTGACCGAGGGCAACCTGGCCGACCGTGACGACGCCCCGACCCACGGCACGAAGGCGTGGGCGCAGGTGTCGGTGCCGGTGCGCGAGTGCCTGGGTGCCCAGCGCTGCCCGTTCGGCGAGGAGTGCTTCGTCGAGAAGAGCCGGGAGCGCGCCCGCGAGTCCGACCTCGTGGTGACCAACCATGCCCTGCTCGCCATCGACGCCATGCACGGAGGAACGGCCCTACCCGAGCACGACCACGTCATCATCGATGAGGCCCACGAGCTCGTGTCCCGGGTGACGGGCGCCGCCAGCGTCGAGATGAGCCCCCAGCAGATCGAGCGGGTCGGCCGGCGCGCCACCGCGTGGCTCGACGACGACCTGGGGCTCGAGCTGCTCGACCTCTCCGACGCCCTCAACGACGCGCTGCTGGCCGTGGCCCCGGAGCGCGTGACCGAGCCGGACTCGCCTGTGGTGCGGGCGTGCGAGCAGATCCGAGAGGTGACGCGCCGCGTCCTGTCGTCGATGAACACCAAGGACGCTGAGAACGACCAGCGCCAGGCCGCAGCTGCGGTCAAGGAGGTCTACGACGTGGCCGAGCGGGCCGCGGCCCTCGCCGACGCCGATGTCGTCTACGTCAACGACCGCGGGGAGAGGTTCGGCCGTGAGCTGCGCGTCTCACCGCTGAGCGTGGCCGGGCTCATGCGCGAGCGCGTCCTGGGGGAGGCGACCACCGTCCTCACCTCGGCGACGCTGACGATCGGCGGCGAGTTCGGCCAGGCCGCCGGCTCGGTCGGCCTGTCCAGCCGCGAACGACGCGAACACCCCGAGCCCGCCGGCGCCGAGGTCACCTGGCGTGGCGTCGACGTCGGCTCACCGTTCGACTACCGTCGTCAGGGCATCCTCTACGTGGGGCGTACGCTCCCGCCCCCGCGTCGCGACGGCATCGCCGACGAGGTCCTCACCGAGGTCGCCGAGCTCGTGTGGGCGGCGGGCGGGCGTACGCTCGGTCTCTTCGCATCCCAGCGCTCGGCCGAGCTGGCAGCGACCCACGCGCGCAAGCAGCTGCCGAAGCAGACGATCCTGTGCCAAGGTGACGCCCAGCTGTCCGAGCTGACGAGGCGCTTCATCGCCGAGCCCGACACGAGCCTGTTCGGCACGGTCTCGCTGTGGCAGGGCATCGACGTGCCGGGCGACACCTGCGAGCTGGTGATCATCGACAAGATCCCGTTCCCGCGTCCCGACGACCCGCTCATGCAGGCGCGTCAGAAGGCGGTCGCCGAGGCGGGAGGCAACGGGTTCATGGCCATCGCGGCGGGGCACGCCGCACTGCTCATGGCACAGGGAGCCGGGCGGCTGATCCGGCGCGCCAGCGACCGCGGCGTCGTCGCGGTGCTCGACCCGCGTCTGGTCACCGCACGCTACGGCTCGTTCCTGCGCGCGAGCATGCCCGACATGTGGATGACCACCGATCGCGAGGTTGCGGTCGGGGCGCTCAGGCGGCTTCAGGAGAGCCGGGCGGACTGAACGCCGTCAGAGGCGGCGCAGCACCGCCACGACCTTGCCCATGATCGACGCGTGGTTGCCGTCGATCGGGTCGTACGCCTCGTTGTGGGGGAGCAGCCAGATCTGGTTGCCCTGGCGCCGGTAGGTCTTCACGGTCGCCTCGGTGTCGAGCAGGGCGGCCACGATGTCGCCATTGACGGCCGTCTGCTGCTGGCGGACCACGACCCAGTCGCCGTCACAGATCGCGGCGTCGATCATCGAGTCGCCACGCACCTCGAGGAGGAACAGCGTGCCGTCGCCGACGATCTGACGGGGGAGCGGGAAGACGTCCTCGACCTGCTCCTCGGCCAGAATCGGGCCACCGGCGGCGATGCGGCCGACGACGGGCACCGGCACGGCGTCGGGGAAGGCGTCACGGACACCGGTTTCGTCGTAGCCGTGGTCGAGCGGATCACGGCCGGACGGGGGCATGAGCACCTCGAGGGCGCGCGGCCGGTTCGGGTCCCGGCGGAGGAAGCCCTTCTGCTCCAGCACCTTGAGCTGGTGGGAGACCGACGAGGGGGACGCGAGGCCCACGGCCTCCCCCATCTCGCGGATGCTGGGCGGGTAGCCACGCGAGTCGACCGAATGCTTGATGACCTCGAGAACGCGGCGCTGACGCGGGGTGAGTCCGTCGGCGTCGACGGGACCGTCTGGCAGCGAGGTCACCGAGGCACCCGCCTCGGCCAGCTGGGCGGCGATCGCCTCTCGAGTGGGGCGACCACGCTTGCGCGGCGGTTTCTGCGGCGCGGGGGACTCGGGGTCGGGGGTCTCGCGTTCGGCCATGTCTCGAGGCTAGGGCAATCGAATGCGTGAATCAAACATCTGTTCGACGTGTCGCCGTGCCCGCGTCGTCCAAAAATTGTCAGACCCCCCTGATGGACTCGGGACTTGCGGGTAACGGTTCGAACACGTGTACGAGGTTCGCACTTGTGTTCGAATGCGAGACCGTCTAAAAATAAGATCCGTCGAACACTCGTTCGAACACTTCCCGAGGAGATTTACCATGACTGCACTCGCTTCCCGTCACGCCGCCCCTATCGGCGCGCGTAGCACCGAGCGCTGCCAGGCCCCGGCGGGCCGCGCCGACCGCTCGGTGCGCCCCGAGGTGGCCCGACCCCAGGTCGTGGCGTCCAGCTCCCGTGCGGCGGTCGCCGCTCGCTCCTGCAGCGGTGTCGCGCCGGTGCCCGCCGCCGGCGTGCGGCCGCGGGTGGGCGTGGGGGAGGCGCCCGTTGTGGTGACCCGCCTGACCGATCGCGGGCTCGCCCTGGTGTTGGCGCTGGTTGCCCTCTTCGTTGTAGCCGGGGTGGCCTGCGTGGGGCTCACCGCTGCCCGTGTGATGTCCGACGCCGGGCCGATGGCCGCCGCTGCAGCCTCTCGATGAGGAATTCGACACGAGCCGCCCCGCGTCTTGCGATTGTGGTCCGATCGGCCTAGGGTACCTACATCTAGTAGTTACACGACTGTCGTTTGTCCACAGTTAGTGGTCGATATCCACAGTTGTCCGCATGGTCGCGCACAGGTTTATCCCCAGCGGGACCCCACCTCAGGGGTGGGTGACCTTGTCGTGACCCGTCACGAGAGGAGGGTGTCATGCACTGTCCGTTCTGTCGCCACGACGACTCGCGCGTGCTCGACTCCCGCACGACCGATGACGGGTGCAGCGTCCGACGGCGGCGTCAGTGCCCCTCGTGCGAACGGAGGTTCACGACCATCGAGCAGATGCAGGTCGTGATCGCCAAGCGCTCAGGGGTCCTCGAGCCCTTCAACCGCGAGAAGGTGATCCAAGGCGTGCGCAAGGCCTGCAAGGGCCGGCCCGTCACCGAGGAGCAGCTGGCGCGGCTGGGGCAGCGTGTCGAGGAGACGTTGCGGTCGTCCGGCCAGTCCGAGATTCCCGCCGACGAGGTGGGGGTCGCGATCCTCGGCCCGCTCCGCGAGCTCGATCAGGTCGCCTACCTCCGGTTCGCCAGCGTTTACCGCCAGTTCGAGTCGGTCGACGACTTCGAGGTTGAGATCAGGGCGCTGCGCGAGCAGCAACCCGGCCAGTTCCCTCTCGAGCCGGCCACCGTCTGAGCGGCTGCGCCGCCACCACCACACACTTCGAACCCCACTGCAGATCCGCATCCAGGAGGAGCATCACGATGACCGAAACCACGCGCGCGACGACGGGCCGCCGGTCCAGCGCCAAGTCGTCGGGCAAGGGCCTGACCATCGAGCGTGTCCACACCACCGAGGGTGTGCATCCCTACGACGAGGTGACCTGGGAGCGTCGGGATGTCGTTCAGACCAACTGGAAGACCGGCGAGAACGTCTTCGAGCAGCGCGGTGTCGAGTTCCCCGACTTCTGGTCGATGAACGCCACGACGATCGTGACCTCGAAGTACTTCCGCGGCGCGGTGGGCTCCGACCAGCGCGAGACCGGCCTCAAACAGCTCATCGACCGTGTCGTGAAGCAATACGTCCGCGCCGGTCAGGAGCACGGCTACTTCGCTACGCCGAAGGACGCCGAGGTCTTCGAGCACGAGCTGACCTGGATGCTGCTCCACCAGGTGTTCTCCTTCAACTCCCCGGTGTGGTTCAACGTGGGCACGCCCTCGCCCCAGCAGGTCTCGGCGTGCTTCATCCTCTCGGTCGACGACTCCATGGAGTCGATCCTGAACTGGTACAAGGAGGAGGGCTTCATCTTCAAGGGCGGCTCCGGTGCCGGTCTGAACCTCTCGCGCATCCGTTCCTCCAAAGAGTTGCTGAGCTCCGGCGGCACCGCCTCGGGCCCCGTGTCCTTCATGCGCGGTGCCGACGCCTCGGCTGGCACCATCAAGTCGGGTGGCGCCACCCGCCGCGCCGCCAAGATGGTTGTGCTCGACGTCGACCACCCCGACATCGAGGAGTTCATCGAGACCAAGGCGCGTGAGGAAGACAAGATCCGCGCCCTGCGCGACGCCGGGTTCGACATGGACCTCGGCGGCAAGGACATCACCTCGGTGCAATACCAGAACGCGAACAACTCCGTGCGTGTCTCCGACTCCTTCATGCAGGCGGTCGAGGATGGCTCCGACTTCGCCCTCACCTCGCGCTCCGACGGCTCTGAGGTCGACCGCGTCGACGCCCGCGACCTGTTCACCAAGATGGCCAAGGCCGCTTGGGAGTGCGCCGATCCCGGCATCCAGTACGACGACACGATCAACGACTGGCACACCAACCCCGAGACCGGCCGCATCACCGCGTCCAACCCGTGCTCGGAATACATGTCGCTCGACAACTCCTCGTGCAACCTGGCCTCGCTCAACCTGCTGAAGTTCCTTACGGCTGAGAACACCTTCGACGTGGCGAAGTTCGCCAAGTCGGTCGAGCTCATCATCACCGCGATGGACATCTCGATCTGCTTCGCCGACTTCCCGACCGAGTCCATCGGTGAGACGACTCGTGACTACCGCCAGCTCGGCATCGGGTACGCCAACCTCGGCGCCCTGCTGATGGCCACCGGCCACGGCTACGACTCCGAGGGCGGCCGCGCGTTCGCGGCCTCGATCACGTCGCTGATGACCGGCACCTCCTACCGTCGCTCGGCCGAGCTGGCCGCCATCGTCGGTCCGTACGCCGGCTACGCGCGCAACGCCGAGGCCCACAAGCGCGTGATGCGCAAGCACCAGGCGGCCAACGACTCGCTGCGTACGCTGTCCGACGTCGACGGCGCCGTCCACAAGGCCGCCACGGCCGAGTGGGCGCAGGTCGTCAAGCTGGGTGAGACCAACGGCTTCCGCAACGCGCAAGCCTCCGTGCTGGCCCCGACCGGCACCATCGGCTTCATGATGGACTGCGACACGACGGGCATCGAGCCCGACTTCTCGCTGGTCAAGTTCAAGAAGCTCGTGGGTGGCGGGTCGATGCAGATCGTCAACCAGACGATCCCGCGTGCCCTCAAGAAGCTCGGCTACGCCGACGAGACCGCCGAGGCCATCGTCGAATACATTGCCGAGCACGGTCATGTCATCGATGCGCCGGGCCTCAAGCAGGAACACTACGAGGTGTTCGACTGCGCCATGGGTGAGCGCGCGATCAAGCCGATGGGTCACGTCCGCATGATGGCTGCGGTTCAGCCCTTCCTGTCGGGCGCCATCTCGAAGACCGTGAACCTGCCCGAGTCGGCCACGATCGAGGAGATCGCCGATGTCTACATGCAGGGCTGGAAGCTGGGCCTCAAGGCCCTGGCCGTCTACCGCGACAACTGCAAGGTTGGCCAGCCGCTGTCCGACGGCAAGAAGAAGGAGGAGCCAAAGGCCGAGCCCGCGCCGGTTGTCGAGTACCGTCCCCGCCGCAAGCGCCTGCCGAAGAAGCGTCCCTCCGAGACGGTCTCGTTCACCGTCGGCGGTGCCGAGGGCTACCTGACCTCGGGGTCCTACCCCGATGACGGTCTGGGCGAGGTCTTCGTGAAGCTTGGCAAGCAGGGATCCACGCTGGCCGGTGTCATGGACGCCTTCTCCATCGCGATCTCGATCGCGCTGCAGTACGGCGTGCCGCTGGAGACCTACGTCCAGAAGTTCACCAACATGAAGTTCGAGCCGGCCGGCATGACCGACGACCCGGACATCCGCATGGCCCAGTCGATCATCGACTACATGTTCCGTCGTCTGGCCCTCGACCACCTGTCGTTCGAGGAGCGTGCCGAGCTCGGCATCTACACCGCGACCGAGCGTGCCCGCTACGTCGAGACCGGCAGCTACATCGACGAGTCCGACGACGAGCAGATCGAGTCCGAGTCGCTGAAGAACGACCAGGGTGACGACGTCGACACCGACGCCGACCCGGTCACGGCCAACCCGACGAAGCTCAACGATCCGACCTCCTCGGCGGCGGTCCGCAGGGCCCCGTCCGAGGCGCACACCTCGGCCGAGCTGATGGAGTCGATCACCGGCAACGTCGTCGATGCGCCGCTGTGCTTCACCTGTGGCACGAAGATGCGTCCGTCCGGCTCGTGCTACGTCTGCGAGGGCTGCGGCTCGACCAGCGGCTGCAGCTGATCGGTCCCGCACGGATCGCGAGGGAGGGCCCCGGGATTGATCCCGGGGCCCTCCTCTTGTCCGATGGTTGTCGCCCGTGGTCAGTCGGCGCGTGTCCAGAACTCGCGCATGACCGTGCCGATCGGTCCGGCGACGTCCATTGGTAACGAGTGGGTCGTGTCGGGCCAGACCGTCACGGTGGCGTGCGGGATGAGTCGCGCCCGTCCAGCGGCCTGCCCGCCGGACAGGGAGCGGGTGGCCAGACCCACGTAAACGGGCATCGTGAGTGCAGCCAGCTGCTCGTCCGTCAGCGGGGCCGGCGTGGGCACGGCTGCGGAGTAGTGACGTGACCCGGCATCGATCATCTCCGCGATGGGGGTGCGGCGCCGGACCTCGTCGACCGTCGTGCCGCCGATCTCGGCCAACGCGCGGTCGCGCCACGACTGCGGTGTGGGCAGGCTCAGCACCGAGGCCCAGAAGAAGGTGGAGGCGGGCGGGGAGCCCAGGGTCATGACGGGATCGAGCAGGGTCAGGCTGGCCACCCGGCCGGGCTGGTGGACGGCCAGCCGTGCCGCCGTCGCGCCACCGAAGGAGTGGCCCACGACGTGCGCGCGGGGCACCTCGAGCGCCTCGAGGACGTCGGCCACCCAGGCGGCCTGCTCCTCGGTCGAGGTGATCGGGACCGACTGGATCGAGAGTCCGGCGTCACCGAGCGCATCGACGGCGTACACGGGCCGGTCGCCGAGGAGGTGGGGCAGGTTCTCCTGCCACATCGGTGCACCGGATGACATGCCCGGGAGGAGGAGCGCCGGCGTACGGCCCCGGCTGCCCTCGGGCTCCCAGGCGGCGACATGGACCGAGCCGAAGGCGGTCGTCACCTGGAGACGGCGGGTGGGGGCGGGCGCCCCGGCCAGGGCCGCCTCGTACGCCTTCGCGTAGGCCGTGCGGCCGGCGGGGGAGCGGAAGTGGCCAATCTGTGGCTCGGCCGTGGCGACCAGGACGAGGCGGTCGGCGGCCACGACGGCCGCGACGAGGGCGAGGACTGCGAGCAGGGTGCGGCGACGTGACATGGGGCGGCTCCGTTCATCAGCGGACAATACAGGTGTATTGGATAGGGTGGCGGCATGTCACAGGGGAGCCGGCAGGCCATCTTCCACGCCACCTGGGCGGTGATCGCCCGGGGTGGGCTCACCGCCGTCACCATGCGGGCCGTCGCACAGGCCGCCGGTGTGTCCCTCGGTCGCGTACAGCACTACTTTCCGACCAAGGACGCCCTCGTGCTCGAGGCCTGTGCCGCGATGCTGGCCGGTGCCGAGTCCGTGTACGCCGCCGAGGACGACGAGCCCGCGGCGCGACTGCGCTTCGCCGTCGGTCACGTGCTCCCGTCCGACGAGCGGTCGCTGGCGGGCACGCGGGTCTGGTACGCGTACGCCGCCCACGCCCAGGTCGACCCCCGCATCGGCACCCTGCTCGCCAACGCCAAGCGGGGGCAGGAGGACGAGGCGACCCGTCTGCTGGAGGAGCTGGGCACGAAGAACGCCCGGGCCGTGGCCCGGGCGTTGGTCGGTCTGGCGGACGGCCTCGCCCAGCGGGTGCTGATCGGCGACCTGACGGCGGCCGAGGCAGGCGCGACCCTCGACGAGGCGCTCAGCTCATCGTGACGACGGGCGTGCCCGTGTCGAGCGCCACCTTGGCGATGACGAACGAGGTCTGGTCGCCCGACAGCGTCAGCGAACCACGCGGGGACGTGCCCCTGCCGTTCGCGTTGATCGACACCGAGTAGCTCACCCGGCACGAGAGGGTGGACGCCGTGCAGGTCGGGGTTACCCCGGCGAACGGGTCGCCCTTGACGGTATAGCGCATCGAACTCACCTTGACGTCAGCGTCGGCCTTCCAGCGAATCATCGGGCAGCCGGCCGGTGCGAGCTCGGACTTGCCCACGCAGTCGTTGAGGGCCTTGCGGGCCGCCTCCATCGAGGCGTTGCGACCGGCCTCGCTGACCTCGAAGTCGATCGACTTCCTCTGGCCGGTCGTGCCCTGGAGGTCGGTGACGACGAAATCGCCGTTGGTCACGACCAGCATGGGGTTGGACGTAGTCACCGTGTAGCCACCCGGAAACATCAGGTAGCGGCCCGCATCGACCTCCTTGCCGTTCACGGAGCGCTTGGGGCCGGACACGCCGAGGCTGACGTCGGCCGCGATGTCGGTCAGCTTCCACACGTCGTCGGTGCGGGTGAGCTCGTGGGGCTTCTGGAGGGTCTTGTCGCCGATCGTGTAGGTGGCATTGACATAGGCGCGGGTCCCCGCGACCGAGCTGACGCTGACGCTGACGTCCTTGATCGGCGCCTTCTTCATCGCCTCGGCGAGCACCTCGTTGGTGAGCAGGTCGGCCTTGCCCGTCGGGGGTGTCTGGGCCATGCCCTTCACGGCCTCGGCGTCACCGGCGGCCAGTTTGTCGTAGAAGAACTTGACGGCGTCGCCGGCGAGGCCCTTCTGGCGGTTCTCCTCCGCGATCCGCGCCTCCTCGGCGCGCCGTGCGGCCTGCTCCTTCTGGTGGCCGTTCCACAGGAGAAACGCACCCAGACCGAGGACCAGGACGAGGACGCCGGCGAGCACGCCGAACAGCACCTTCTTCTGTTTGCCGGGGTTGGTGGGCGGGGCCGGAGGGACGGGACCCTGGGTGCCGCCCGGGCCCATCATCGGCCGTTGGCCGCTCGGGCCCATCGCCTGCGGGTAGGGCAGCGTGCCCTGTGGTCCGGTCGGCGGGCCGCCTAAGCCCTGGGGGCCTCGAGACGGCTGTGGTCCCTGTGGCATGCCCGGGTTGAATCCCGGACCCGGCTGGCCTGGAGGGCCGGCGGGTCCCTGGCTCTGCGGGGGGACGGACATGGAAGCCTCCTCGAGGACGGGATTCAGAGTCGGTTCACGGTTCATCAACTATGCGCGGTCGATGGGTCAGCATGCCTGCTGTCCGCGCCGCTTCGCAGCAAGTGTGCCCCGATCGTGATCAGGGCCGCGCCGAGGGCGGCGTACGGGCTGGCCGGGTGCAGGGCGAGGCCGTTGCGCCAGACGAAGCCGGTGCCGACGAGCAGCGCGAGCGTACCGGCCAGCGTCGGCCCCAGCCGGGGGTGCGGTCCGAGCGCGGGGATCAGGCGCAAGTCGAGACGGGCGATCCACGGGGCGACGAGCGCGAGCACCGGCAGCCCGACGGCCAGCTGGACCGCCGCCGAGAGCCACCACGACTGCCAGCCGAAGGACTGGGAGGCGAGCAGCCAGACGCCCATGCCCACCGAGACCGCGGCACGTGCCACAGGTAGATCGTCATGAGCAGCAGGTTGAGCGTCTTGACCACCTTCTGGGTACGCGGGCCCTCCAGCACGGGCAAGTCATGTCGGTCCACCATGGCGAGGAGGCCGGTCTGGGCGAGGCACAGCAACGCCATGGCTGCGGTGGGCGGCAGCAGGTTTGACACGATCCGGTCGCCGAACCCGACGGCCGGATAGGGGTAGGGGCCGGGGCCGACGAGCGCCCAGATGCCGCCCACCCCGACGACGACGGAGGCCAGCGCCACCCAGCGGGGCCAGTGCTGCCACCAGCCGCGGTGGTACGCGATACCCAGCTGGTGGCAGAACAGCCACACGCAGATGATGTTGAGGTGGCGCACGTCGATCGCCGACACGGGGTCGTGCGGCCAGTAGGTGAACGACCAGGCGTCGACGGCGAACGCCGACGCCAGCAGCACCACCAAGGTGACCGCCCCGGCCCGGTCCTGCAGGGTCACCATCAGGGGAGCCACGGTCACCACGAACAGGTAGACGAACAGGAACCACAGCACCTTGGTGAGGCTCGAGCTCATGAACACCGCCTGATTCGGCAGCCCGAGCCAGGCCACCGCGGTCGCCACCAGGCCGATGATCCCCACGAAGGTCGACAGCGGGCCTACGAAGCGGCGTACGCGGTTGGCGAGGTAGGTGGCGTACGACTCACCGCGCGCGGGACCGGTCCACGACCACGGCGTGCGCATAGCCCCCCGCGACGAAGAACAGCGGCATGATCTGGACGAACCAACTCAGCACCGCCCCCGCTACGCCGGGTTCGGCGACCGTGGCCCGAACCGCCCCGTCGGCACCGAGGCCCAGACGGAACAGGCCCATGTGGAACAAGACGACGACGGCGACCGACAGCACGCGCACCGTGTCCACGAGCACGTTGCGAGTTGCGGCGGGCGGCGTCGTGGGGCGTTCTGCAGTCACGCCGTGAGGATAGGCGAGGAGACGCTGCCACAAGGGAGCGCGACCGGCCCCGGCGGGTGCCGGGGCCGGAGGGACGTCCAGGGGACGTCGAGCGGGCGGGGAGACGGGGGCGGGTTCAGCCCGCGTTCTCCGTGGTGCGCGTGGGGCGTGAGCCGAGCTCCTCGTCGAGGCGCAGCAGGCCCGGACCGTCGTCGTTGACGCGTTCCACCCGGCCGACGATCTCGGAGACGGTGGCCTCCTCCTCGATCTGCTCGGAGAGGAACCAGTTGAGCAGGGGGCGCGAGTCGAGGTCGCCCGCGTCCTCGCATGCGCGGTAGAGGTCGCGGATGGAGGCCGAGACCTTCTGCTCGTGGGCGAGCGCCGCCTCGAAGACGTCGAGGACCGTCATCGACGGCTTCGTATTCGGTGCCGCGATCGAACCGATCTTCGGCTTGTTGTCGCGATCGAGCAGGTGGTCGATGAACTTGTTGGCGTGGACGATCTCCTCGTCGGCCTGGTGGCGCAACCATGCTGCCATGCCGGGCAGGTCCTGCGCGTCGACCTCGATCGCGAGCTGGCGGTAGACCAGCGAGGCCTCGAACTCCAAGGTGATCTGGGCGTTGAACTGATTCTCCAGTGCGGCTGTCAGCTTCATGGAGCGATCCTAGCGAGCGCGTCCGGCCGGTCGGGGGCGTCCTACGGTGTGAGGTGCAAGGAGTCATCACGGGGTTCGTCACGATCGGCGTCGTCATCGCCGTCGGTTATCTGCTGGCACGGTGGGGATCGTTGACGAGCCTGCCCAGCAGGCGCTCACCCGCGTGTCGTTCATGGGCGCGTTGCCGGCGCCCGCGACTCGGTGTTCCTGACCACGGTCGGGTCGATCCCGGTGTTGCTCGCCGTGGCACTCCTGCTCCATCCGTAGCTGGTCCACCCCAAGGGAGGCGGGGCTCCCCAAGCGTGGCGGCGGCGGGTAGATTCCGCGCCATGTCGTTCCCCACCGCTCATCCGCGCACCGACCTGCCCCAGCAGGTCACCGTCTACGAGGTCGGCCCCCGTGACGGCCTGCAGGCCGAGAAGTCCACAGTCCCCGCCGCCACGAAGATCGAGTTCGTCGGCCGGCTCGCCGACGCCGGCCTGACGACGATCGAGACCACGAGCTTCGTGTCGCCCAAGTGGGTCCCGCAGCTCGCCGACGCCGCCGACGTGCTCGCGGGCATCGACCACACGCGTGGCCCGCGGCCGGTGCTCGTGCCCAATGCCCGCGGGTTGGAGCGTGCGCTCGAGGCCGAGGTCGGCGACATCGCGGTGTTCGTGTCGGCCACGGAGTCGTTCGCGAAGGCCAACTGGAACTCGACCGTCGAGGGCGCGCTCGCGCTGGCGGGGCCCGTCGTCGAGGGCGCGCTCGCGGCCGGCATGAACGTCCGCGGCTACGTCTCGATGTGCTGGGGAGACCCTTGGGAGGGCCCCGTTGCCCCCGAGCAGCCCGCGCAGATCGCCCGTCGCCTGCTCGACCTGGGCGTCTCGCGAGTCAGCCTCGGCGACACGATCGGTGTCGGCACGGCGGGTGGCGTACGCGCGGTCCTGGACGCGTGCGCGCAGGCGGGCGTCGGACCCGACCGGCTGGCCCTGCACTTCCATGACACCTACGGCCAGGCGCTGGCCAACGTGCTCGCCGGTCTCGAGGCGGGGGTCAGCGAGTTCGACTCGTCGGCCGGCGGCCTCGGCGGCTGCCCGTACGCGAAGTCGGCGACCGGCAACCTGGCGACCGAGGACCTCGTCTGGATGCTCCACGGCCTCGGCATCACCACCGGCATCGACCTCGACCGGCTCGTCGAGACGTCGGTGTGGATGGCCGAGCAGCTCGGTCGCCCGAGCCCGTCCCGCGTGGTCCGCGCACTGTCCGGGTCCTGACGCGCGTGCCGCGCGTGGACACGTCTGCGCGCGTTCGCTAGGTTCGCACGGGATGGGCAGCTGCCCAGTGAGGAGAACCCGGTGACCGACTACGAGGACTTCGATCTCGACAAGAGCACGGCCGATGCATGGCGGGGGTTCCAGGGCCGCCTGTCCGAGGTCGTGTCGGTGATGGACGACACCTCCGACCTCACCATCGGGTCGGTCGCTGCCACCACCGAGACCGTGCCGTTCGTGCGTTTCAGTGCCGTCGATCGGACCACGGTGCGTCTCGAGGCGGCGTCGAACGGGGTCCTGGGCGACGACTACCTCCTGAGCCCGGTCCAGCTGGACCTGTTCGAAGAGCAGGGCTGGCACGCCCCGACGGCAGAGGGGCCACGACCCACGGCGAACTTCTGGGTCGAAGCCGACCAGGAACAGTCGGACCACCTTGCCGCCATGGCGGTCGGCGCACTGCGCGACATCTACGGCATCCAGCACCCGGTGTTCCTCGCCCCCGACCAGCTCGCCGAGATCCTCCAGCCGCGCCCCGAGCCGCTCGAGGGATACTCCGAGTTCGACCCGGAGGACGTCGTGGCAACCATCCCCGTGAGCCACGAGCACCTGCACGACATGATCGAGGCCGAGCTCGCCGAGATGTTCGGGCACGAGCCGCTCAAGGACGCCGAGGGCGACTTCGCCATCCGCGTCGGGTCGACCATGCTCCTGGTCCGGACGACGCCCGACCACCGCGAGATCATCGTGTTCGCCTGCCTCGTCCACGACACCGAGGGCCGCTCGCGGGCCATGGAGGTCCTGTCTGACCTCAACACCGAGGTACGCCTGGTGAAGTTCCAGCTCATCCGTGACCGAGTCTTCGTCACCACCTCGATCTTCGCCCACCCGTTCGTCCCCGCCCACCTTCACCAGGCCGTACGTATCCTCGCGGAGGTGGCCGACGGCATCGACGATGAACTGGCCGCCAAGCTTCGCGGTCGCACGGTCTTCGACGAGCCCGGCGCCTGACCCGTCGCATCACTGGCGGTCCTCGCGCCGGGACTCCGCGCGGTTGACCACGACCCGCCGTTGAATGTCGTAGGGTGGGCGGCGATCCGTGGGGAGGTTCTCCACCGGGCCTGACGAAGGGGTGGCTGTGGACGCTGGATTCGGGCAGTTCACCACGCTCGGTGCCGACGAGTGCCGCGACCTCCTGCGTACGCACAGCGTCGCTCGCGTCGGGTGGGCCAACGACTCCGGCCCCAACATCCTGCCGGTCACCTACCGCCTCGACGGCGGTGACCTGATCTTCCGGACCAAGCCGGGAACCCAGCTCTCGCGCCTCGACGGCCATCGGGTCGCCGTGCAGATCGACGGGCTCGACGACGAGACGCGCACTGGCTGGAGCGTTCTGGCCCGTGGCACCGCGTCGACGGTGACCGGTGAGCACGCGCTCGACGCCTGGCAGGGTGAAGGCCCCCAGCCGTGGGTCGGGGACGACCGTTCCATGCTGGTGCGGATCCGCCTCGACGAGATCGGTGGCCGGGTTGTGGCTGCCGCCGACTGACCTGCAGTAGGCTGGGCTACTACGAAGCGTAAGAGAGGTCGAGCCGATGTCTTACAACGGTGTGAAGTCGTCCCGCCCGCGCGTGGTCGTGGGTGTCGATGGTTCGGAGGACGCGCGTCGCGCAGTCGCGTACGGCGTCCGTGAGGCGAAGCGGCGCGGCTGCGAGCTCCACCTGGCCCACGCCGTCGACGACGCGGTGCTCGCCGGCGCCTGGGGTGTGGTCTACGACCCCGACCTGCTCCGCGACTCCGGCGAGCAGGCCACGGCCGACGCCCGCGCGTACGCCCTCGAGGTCGGCGCCGACGAGGCCGATGTGACCAGCGACGTTTACATGGGCAGCCCCGGAGCGGTGCTGACCCGCCTGTCCGAGGAGGCCGACACCATCGTGGTGGGGCGACGCGCGATCAGCGGCCTCGAGCGGCTCTTCGTCGGTTCGACGTCGGTCGGTGTGGCCGCCACCGCCCACTGCCCGGTCATCATGGTCTCGGCCGCGTCGCACGAGCCCGTCACCGGCGGACTGAATCTCATCGGTGCCGGGGTGGACGCGACCGACCGCGGCAAGGAGACCCTGGCGTACGCGTTCGAGGAGGCCGCCCACCGCGGCGCCCGGCTGGAGATCCTCCACGCCTGCGAGCTGCCGACCGGCTTCTTCGCCGACAACCGCAACCGTGAGGAGCGCGAGGCGGCCCTGGCGAAGGCCGCCGAGAAGGGCATCTCGGAGCTCGTCGGGCCCCTGCGTCAGCAGTTCCCCGACGTCGAGGTGACCACGACGATCGTCAAGGGCCACCCCGTGGAGGAGCTCACCCGTCGGTCGGTCGACTTCGACCTCCTGGTCGTCGGTGTCCACGGCGTGGGGCTGCCCGGTTTCGCGCCCGGGGCGACGATCCGTGCGCTCATGGCCCACGGCGCCTGCCCGCTGGCCCTGATCCGGCACGGGGTCTCGCGTCGCCGCTGAATCGGCTCGCGGCCCGTGCCGCGGTCCGCGTAGGCTGGGGCGGCCATGCCTGAGCCCCAGATCACCTATCCCGACCTGCCGATCTCTGCGCGGGTCGACGACATCCAGTCGGCCGTGCGCGACCATCAGGTCGTCGTCGTCGCCGGCGAGACGGGCTCGGGCAAGACGACCCAGCTGCCGAAGATGTGCCTGCAACTGGGGCTGGGCCGCATCGCCCACACCCAGCCCCGCCGGCTCGCCGCCCGCTCGGTGGCCGAGCGCATCGCCGAGGAGATGGGCTCCGAGATCGGTGAGCTCGTCGGCTATCAGGTCAGGTTCACCCGCCGCGCGGGGCGCGACACGCGGATCAAGGTGATGACAGATGGCGTCCTGCTGGCCGAGATCAGCCACGACCGCCTGCTGAAGCGCTACGACTGCATCATCATCGACGAGGCCCACGAGCGGTCGCTGAACATCGACTTCCTGCTCGGCTACCTGAAACAGCTCCTGCCGAGGCGCCCCGACCTCAAGGTCGTCATCACCTCGGCGACCATCGACACCGAACGTTTCGCCCAGCACTTCGCCGCCCCCGACGGGACCCCGGCGCCGATCATCGAGGTCTCGGGCCGCACCTACCCGGTCGAGGTCCGCTACCGGCCCATCCGCGAGGACGGGGCCGACGGCGAACCGGGCGACATCGAGCCCCGAGACCAAGTCGACGCCATCTGCGACGCCGTCACCGAGCTCCGCGCCGAGGGCACCGGCGACATCCTCGTCTTCCTGTCCGGCGAGCGGGAGATCCGCGACACCGCCGACGCTCTGGAGGCCATGAAACTGCGCTTCACCGAGGTCGTGCCGCTGTACGCGCGCCTGTCGGCCGCCGAGCAGCACAAGGTGTTCACCCCGCACACGGGCACCCGCATCGTGCTCGCCACCAACGTCGCCGAGACATCGCTGACCGTGCCGGGAATCCGCTACGTCATCGACCCGGGCACCGCCCGCATCTCGCGCTACTCCGTGCGCACCAAGGTCCAGCGCCTGCCGATCGAGCCCGTGTCCCAGGCCTCGGCCAACCAGCGCTCGGGTCGTTGCGGCCGCGTTGCGCCGGGCATCGCGATCCGCCTCTACTCCGAGGAGGACTTCGAAGCCCGTCCCGCGTTCACCGAGCCCGAGATCCTGCGTACCAATCTCGCATCCGTCATCCTCCAGATGGCCGATGCCGGGCTGGGCGACATCACCGACTTCCCGTTCGTCGAACCACCCGACTCGTCCCAGATCGCCGACGGCCTGCGCCTGCTCGACGAGCTGGGTGCCCTCGAGCCGGCGAAGGGCGGCGCACGCACCGCGCCGCGACTGACGAAGACCGGTAAGCGGTTGTCGCGCATCCCGCTCGACCCGCGCCTGGCCCGCATGCTCGTGGAGGCGGAGAAGCAGGGCTGCCTCGACGAGGTCATGGTCATCGTCGCCGGGCTGACCGTCCAGGACCCGCGCGAGCGGCCGACGAACAATCGGGAGCAGGCCGACGCCCTGCACCGGCGGTTCTGGGCGGCGATGCCGGCGGAGGGGCTCACCCCACCGACCGAGGCGAAGAGGCGTCCCGGAAGCGGGCAGCAGGAGGAGCGGCGGCGTACCCGGGACGGGGCGGGGGACCAGCCCGACCCCGATGGCTCGGACTTCCTGGCCTACCTGCGGCTTTGGGACTACCTGCGCGACCAGCGGCGCGTGCTGTCGGGCAACGCGTTCCGACGCATGTGCCGCGACGAGTTCCTGAACTTCTTGCGGGTGCGCGAGTGGCAGGACCTCCACCAGCAGCTCGTTGAAATCACCCGCGACCTGAAGCTCGAGCGCAATCGGCAGCCCGGTACCCCGCAGGCCATCCACACCGCCATCCTGTCGGGTCTGCTCTCGCACGTCGGCCTGGCCGACCTGCGCGACGAGAAGAAGGCGCAGCCGGGCGGGAAGCGGCGCCGGGGTCCCCGCGAATATCTGGGGGCGCGCGGGGCGCGGTTCGCCATCAACCCGGGCTCGTCGGTGGCCCGGACCCAGCCCGAGCTGGTCATGGCCGGTGAGCTCGTCGAGACGACGCGCCTGTGGGCGCGTGACGTCGCCGGCATCGAGGCGGCATGGGTCGAGGAGGTCGGCGCCCACCTGCTGAAGCGTTCCTACTCCGAGCCCCATTGGTCGGCCCGCAGCGGATCGGTCATGGCTATGGAGCGCGTCATGCTGCTCGGAGTCCCCCTCATCGCGCAGCGCCCCGTGGCGTACGCGAAGATCGACCCGGTCGCCGCCCGCGAGATGTTCATCCGCTCCGCGCTGGTCGAGGGCGATTGGCGTACACGACACCACTTCTTCGCGCGCAACGAGAAGGTCCGCGCGGACGCGGCCGAGCTCGAGGAGCGTACGCGCCGCCGCGACATCGTCGTCGACGACCAAGTGATCTTCGACTTCTACGACGCGCGCGTGCCGCACGACGTGGTGTCCCAGAACCACTTCGACGCGTGGTGGCGCAAGAAGCGCCACGAGGACGATGCGTACCTCGACCTGGTGCTCGACGACCTCGTCGCCGACCCCGACGCGGTGGGCGCCGACGACTTCCCCGACCACTGGACCACCGCGGGCCACGACCTGCCGATCACGTACGTGTTCGACCCGGGCTCGGGCCAAGACGGCGTGACGGTCGAGATCGACCTGCCGCTGCTCAACCAGGTCTCCGAGCGGCCGTTCACGTGGCAGGTCCCCGGCCTGCGCCACGAGCTCGCCACCGAGCTGATCCGCTCGTTGCCCAAGCAACTGCGCACGTCGTTCGTGCCCGCGCCGGACTGGGCGCGCAAGGCCCTCGACGACATCACCGGCAGGGGAGTGGATCCTGACTCCACGACGCTGCCCGAGGCCCTCGGCGACGCGCTGCGCCGCCTGCAGGGCACCACGATCCCCGCCGAGGCGTGGGGCACACACGCCGTCGACGACCACCTGGCCGTGGGCTTCGCCGTCGTCGACCCGGCCCAGAACCGCAGGGTGGTCAAGCGCGGCAAGGACTTACGCGCGCTGCGCGACGAGCTGGCGCCCACGGTCACCCAGCGCCTGACGAAGGCGGCGTCGTCGACCGCCCGCAGGGGCGCGACCGACTGGCAGTTCGGCACCATCCGCGACTTGATCGCAGTCGGTGCCCGCGGGGTCGGCTACCCGGGACTCGTCGACGAGGGCAGCAGCGTCGCCCTGCTCGTCCACGACTCGGCCGCCGCCCGCGACCGGGCCCGCCCGCCCGGCCTGCGCCGGCTCGTCCTGCTCAACACGCCCGACCCGACGAAGTGGGTCGTGTCCCACCTGTCGGCCACCGACAAGCTGTCGCTGGGCCACAGCCCGTACACCACGGTCCGGGCGCTGCTCGCCGACGCGCGGCTCAAGGCCGTCGGCGACCTCGTCGCCGCGCGGACCGACGGCTCCGACATCACCACGGCCGAACGGTTCACGGCGCTGTGCGACGCCGTCCGCCAGGACAACCCCGAGCGAATGCTCGCCGTCGTGCGCACGGTCGCCGACATCCTGCGACGAGTCCAGGACCTCCGGATCAGGCTCGAAGGCGTCGCCGACGCCGACCTGCGCGCCGACATGTCCGAGCAGGTCGACAACCTGGTCTTCGGCGGGTTCGTCGCGGCCACGCCCGAACCCCACTTCTCCGATCTCCCGCGCTACCTGCACGGCATCGACGTACGGATCATCGGCCTGGCCAACAACCCGTCGCGCGACTTCCAGGCATCCGAGGCGGTGTGGGCGGTCGAGGACGCGTACGCCGAGTTGTGCGCTGCCATGCCCGCCGGGGCGCTGCCGCCCGACGTCGACGCCATCGGCTGGATGATCGAGGAGCTGCGCATCTCCGCGTACGCCCAGGCGCTGGGCACCCGCGTACCCGTCTCACGCAAGCGCGTCATGAACGCGATCGCCGACGCCCGTGCACGACACCGCTAGATTGGATCCCATGCTCGATCCTCGACTGCTCTACCAGCTCAACCCGGCCGTGTGGGACCAGCATCGGGGGCGGCAGCCGGTGATGATCCATCTGCTGCAGGGCTACATCGACGCCGGCCAGGTCGGACGCACGCTCGCCGAGCACATCCGGGCCCAGTGCAAGACCGAGACGCTGGTCCGCTTCGACGTGGACCAGCTCCACGACTACCGCTCGCGACGGCCCGCGATGGTCTTCGACACCGACCACTGGAAGTCGGTCGAGCCGTTCCGCCTGGAGCTGCTGCGCGCCACGTCGCCGGCGGGGGAGGACTTCCTGCTGCTGACCGGCCCGGAACCCGACGTGCAGTGGGAGCGGACCGCCGCCGCGATCCGTGGGTTGGCCCAGCGCCTCGAGGTGAGGCTGGCGGTGACGGCGTACGGAATCCCGATCGGCGTGCCGCACACCCGCCCGACCCTGCTCACCGGCCATGGCACGCGTCCCGAGTTGAGCGGCATCGTCAACCCTGTCTGGGTGGGGCGCATGGAGATCCCCGGCAGCTTCCCCGCGCTGCTCGAGCTCGAGCTCGGCCAGCACGGCATCGATGCCGCCGGGATCGCCGCGAACGTGCCGCACTACCTGTCGAACTCTCCGTTCCACCAGGCCACGATCGCCGCGCTCGAGCGGCTGAACGAGATGACGGGCCTCGGGTTCGCGCTGGGCGACCTCGAGGAGCGGGCGTTGGTGAACCTCGCCGAGATCTCTCGCGAGATGGAGGCCTCGCCCGAAGTCCAGGAGGTCGTGTCACAGCTCGAGGTGGCGTACGACGAGGTACAGGACCAGACCCGGCCGGTGCCGTCGGCCGACGAGATCGGTGCAGAGCTGGAGCGATTCCTGGCCGAGCAGAACCACAAGGACGACGAGGGACACTGATGCCGCAGGAGATCCGACGACTCACCGAACTGCTCGACCTCGAGCAGCTCGACACCCGCCTGTTCCGGGGAGACCATGACCAGACGAGCCGCCAGCGCACGTTCGGCGGCCTGGTGATGGCCCAGGCTCTCGGGGCGGCCGCCCGCACCGTCGAGGAAGACCGTCGTCCGCATTCGTTGCACGCATACTTCCTTCGCCCCGGGCGGGCGGATCTGCCGATCGTGTATGAGGTCGAGGTCGCGCGCGACGGCGGGTCGTTCTCGCAGCGCCGCGTCGCGGCCATCCAGAACGGCGAGCACATCTTCCAGCTCGCCGCGTCGTTCCAGGTTCCCGAGGACGGCCTCGACCACCAGGACCGCATGCCCCCGGCGCCCGATCCCGAGTCGTGCCCGCGCCTGTCCGACGTGCTGGCGAAGGCGTCCGGCCAGAGCCCCGACCTGTGGGAGCAGGAGTGGGGCGTGCTCGACGTCCGCTACGTCGGCGACTCCGCCGCGCCCGGGAGCCGTCGCATCGACGCCCACAACCACCGCGGCCACGCCCGCGTGTGGGTGCGTGTCGATGGCCAGCTGCCCGAGGCGCAGAGCGTCCACGAGGCGGCGGTGGCGTACGCGTCGGACCTGACGCTGCTGTCGATCAGCGTCATGCCGCACAACGTGCGCTGGGGCACCCGTGACGTGCAGGCCGCCTCGCTCGACCACGTGATGTGGTTCCACCGCCCGATCCGGGCCGATCAGTGGTGGCTCTACGACCAGACCACCCCGTCGGCGTCCAACGCGCGCGGGCTCGCGATGGGCCGCATCTTCCAGGACGGCGAGCTCGTCGCCACCTGCGCGCAGGAGGGGTTGATCCGCGTCACGCGAGAGGTGCTCGAAGGCGGCCGATGACGCGCGCCGACCCGAAGGGGGCCTATTGGCGCGTCGTTGGTTCGTGTGGACCTTCCTCGGCGAGGTCCTCCGGCGGCCTGGCGGTCGGGTTCTGGCTGCTGGCGGTCATGCTGCTCCCCGCGAAGAGGGCCGTCGTCCGCACGCGTCCGGTTCGGCCAGGGCGGTGAACGACGAACGGCACGACGGTCGAGGACCGTCGTGCCGCTCGCGTCCGCGGGTCAGGCGGCGAGGTCGGTGTTCTCCCGCAGCTTGGCCAGCGCGTGGCGCTCGATCTGGCGTACGCGCTCGGCGGTGATGCCCCACACGGCACCGATGTCGGCGAGCTTGGCCTGGCGTCCGTCGACGAGGCCGTAGCGGCGGCGCACGACGTCGGCCGAGCGGTCGTCGAGGCTGGACAGCATCGACTCGAGTCGCTCACGGTCCTCGGCGTCGATGACCATCTCGTCGGGACCGGGCAGCGGCTCGCGGGCGATCAGGTCGCCCAGCGAGGTGTCGCCGTCCTCCTCGACGGGGGCGTCCAGCGAGATGTGCTCGCGGCCGTAGCGGATGAGGTCGACGACCTTCTCGGGCTCGATCTCCATCTCGGCGGCGATCTCCTCGATCTCCGGCTCACGACCCAGGCGGCGCTCCAGCGTGCGGCGCACGGAGCCGACCTGGTTGACCTGCTCGGCAACGTGGACGGGGAGGCGGACGATGCGACCCTGCTGGGCGATGCCGCGGGAGATCGACTGGCGGACCCACCAGGTCGCGTACGTCGAGAACTTGAAGCCCTTGGTGTAGTCGAACTTCTCGACGGCGCGGATCAGGCCGGTGTTGCCCTCCTGAACGAGGTCGAGCAGCGGCATCTGGGCGCGGCCGTACTTGCGGGCGACCGACACAACCAGGCGGAGGTTGGCCTGGACGAAGCGGGCCTGAGCCCGGTGGCCCAGCTCGACGAGCTGTTCGAGTTCGGCGGTGGAGACGCGGCGGGCGGCGTTCCCGTTCTCGCGGGCGCCGGCGGTGCGCTGGGCGCGGGTGACCTCGCCGGACAGGATCTGTTCGGCGTACAGGCCGGCCTCGATCGTGCGGGCGAGCTCGACCTCCTCCTCGGCGGTCAGCAGGGGCGTCTTCGCGATTCCGTCCAGGTAAAGACCGACCGCGTCCTTCCCGTCGATGCCGTCGTTCGACCGGACGCGGGTGGCGGTGCTCGTGGCCATGTGGATGGCTCCTTCCGTTGCCTACATCCCCACAACGACGAGCCCGCCCCAAGGATTCCCCGCAAACCCTGACTCGCCCCTGATGATCGACCCTGAGATGAGCCGGTTGGTCGGCCCTCAGACCAGGGTTGTATGACATGCGTCACACAACCCTGATCCTGATTCGTCGATCAGGGCCGCTCGGGTATCACCTGGTCGATCACCCAGGCGATCTCGAACGCGTGCTCGCGCCAGACCTTGTAGCGCCCGGTCACCCCGCCATGCCCGGCGACCATCTCGGTCTTGAGCAGGATCGGCCGGTCGTCGCCGTTGGTCGCGTGCTCGCGCAGCGCCGCCACCCACTTCGCCGGCTCCACATAGAGCACGCGGGTGTCGTTGAGGCTCGTCGTCGCCAGGATCGCCGGGTATGCGGTGTCGCGCACGTTCTCGTAGGGCGAGTAGTCGCGCATGTACGAGTACACCTCGGGATCCTCCAGCGGGTTGCCCCACTCCTCCCACTCGGTCACCGTCAGCGGCAGGTCCGGGTCGAGAATGCTCGTGAGGGGGTCGACGAACGGCACGGCGGCGTGGATCGCTCGGAAAGCCTCCGGCGCGAGGTTGGCGACGGCGCCCATCAGCAGGCCGCCCGCCGAGCCCCCTTCGGCGGCGAGCCGGTCGGCCGACGTGTAGCCCTGGTCCACGAGGTGGCGGGCGCAGGCGACGAAGTCGGTGAAGGAGTTCTTCTTGGCCAGCAGCTTTCCGTCGTCGTACCAGTGGCGGCCCATCTCGCCGCCCCCGCGTACGTGGGCGATGGCGAACACGAAGCCTCGGTCCAGGAACGACAGCCGCATGATCGAGAAGTACGGGTCCATCGAGATCTCGTACGCCCCGTACCCATACAAGACTGCGGGCGCGGACCCGTCCAGCGGCACGTCGCGGCGACGGACGACCGACATGGGGATGCGCGTGCCGTCGTCGGCCGTCGCCCAGACCCGCTCCTGGACGTAGTCGTCCCGGTCGTAGGCGCCGTGGACCGGGTGGTCGAGGACCGGGGTTTCCTTCAGCAGGGTGGTGCCGCCGGTGGCCAGGTCGAGCTCCAGCACCGACGACGGGGTGATCATGGAGGTGTACGACAGGCGAACCGACGTGGCGTCGACGTCGAACGCGCCCACCGCACCGACGGTGTGCAGGGGCTCGTCGAACACGACGTCGCGGCCGGGCGCGAACCCGCCGTCCGGAGTACGCGGGATGACGTGGAGCGCCGTCTGGCCGTCGCGGCGCAGCGACACGACCGCGAACCCCGTGTAGGCGTCCACGCCGAGGATGCGGTCGCCGCAGCGGTGGGGGAGCACGTCGACCCACTGGTCGGACGAGGTGGCATCCAGGGGTGCCTCCGCGAGCGCGAAGTCGGCGCCGTCCCGGTTGTGGACCACCAGCAGCCGGTCGCCGGCCGGTTCGACCTCATACTCGACGCCGTCGGCGCGCGGTGCCACGCAGCGCAGGTCCCCGGTCGGGTCGGCGCTGTCGAGCAGCCACACCTCGCTGGAGGTCTTCGATCCCAGTGAGACGACGACCTGGCGCTCGTCGCGGGAGTCGGTCACGTCGAGCCAGAACCGCTCGTCGTCCTCCTGGAAGACGACGGGGTCGGCGTCGGCCGGGTCGCCCAGCCGGTGGCGCAGCACCTGGTGGGGCCGCCACGACTCGTCGGCGCGCGAGTAGAAGACGTGCTCTTCGCCGGCCCACGACAGCCCCCAAGCGGTGTTCTCGATCGTGGTGGGCAGGTCCTCGCCGGTGGCGAGGTCGCGGAAGCGCAATGTGTAGCGCTCGGCGCCGGTGTGGTCGACCGAGTATGCGAGGACACGGCCGTTCGGGGAGACGGCGAAGGTGCCGACAGAGAAGAACTCGTGGCCCTCGGCCTCGGCGTTGCCGTCCAGGAGGACCTCCTCGCCCTCGACGTCGTCGGCCAGGTCGGGAGGCGTGGTCCCGGTGGCGGCGACCCGGCAGTGGATGGCGTAATCGAGGCCCTCGACTGTGCGCGTGTAATACCAGTACGGTCGGTCGCTGCCGGCGTCGTGGTGGGTCGCCAGCGCGGGCACGCTCAGGTCGGTCTCCCGCGTGCGGGCGCGCACAGACTCGAACACTTCCTCGATCAGCGGGTCCAGGTGCGCCGTGCGGGACCGCGTCCACGCGTTCTCGGCCTCCAGGTGGGCGATGACCTCGGGGTCGTCGGAGTCGCGCAGCCACTCGAACGGGTCGGTGAAGCGGTGGCCGTGGTGCTCTCGGACGGTGTCGACGTGCTTGGCGTGGGGGAGTCGTGCGTCATCCATGCCGGCCACCCTAACCGCGTCGGGAGCCCCGGGCAGCGCGACGGCGGCGACCCGGTCGGGCCGCCGCCGTCCGGGCGGTGCGTCAGACGAACCGTCGGCGCACGACCGCCGTGGCGGCTGCGGCGGCGAACAGACCGAGCCCGGCGAGGCCGTGGCCCATGCTGCGCGACTCGGACGCGTCGGCGCCGGCGATCTCCAGCGAGTACGCGGTCAGGCCCGTCGCACCCTCGGGTGCGCCGACCGGCATCGCCTCGCGGTCGGCGCGCTGGGCGCCGGCCTCGACGGCTGCGTACTTCAGGCCATAGTCGACGGCGGTGCTGCGGCCGGCTTCCATCAGCTTGCTGCTGCCCTTCTCGTGGAGCTGCTGGGCGCCGTCCGGGATCTTCGCCGCCCCGTCTGCGGCCTGGCGGTTGCCGTCGGCGACTTGGCCGGCACCGTCGGCGGCCTTGGCGAGGCCGGGGGCGAGGCGCTTCGCACCGTCGTCGAGCTGGCCCGCGCCCTCGTCGAGCCGGCCGGCACCGTCCTGCAGCTGTCCTGCACCCTTGTTCAGCTCGCCAGCGCCGCTGTCGAGCTCGCCTGCGCCCTTGGCGAGCTTGCTGGCGCCCTTGTCGAGGTCACCGGCGCCCTGGCTGAGGCGACTCGTGCCGTCCTTGAGCTTCCCGGCGCCCTCGTCGAGCTTCACGACGCCGTCTTGCAGCTGGGCGCCGCCGGCCTGGATCAGCTCCATGCCGCCCGACAGCGCGCCGGTGCCGCCGCGGAGGCTGCCCGGATCGACCGGCTGCTTGGCCTTCGAGCGGTTGTACGCGTCGTCGTGCTCGGCCTGCGACCCGACGCCCTTGTGGACGGCGTCGACGACACCGTTGACGAGGGTGTCGACACCCTGGTCGACGAGGGTGAGGCCCTCGAGCAGGCCGGGCTGGAACTGCTTCGCCGACCGGTCGTAGCAGGGACTGGAGGTGTCCTTACCGAACGAGTACGCGCTGAGTCCGCACTCGACCTTCGTGAGGCCTGGGACTGCGCGGTTCTTGAGACGGCCGCCGATGTAGGACAGCGCCTGCTGCATGGTGGCGTTCGACGGGTCGGGCTTGGGGCCGTCGATGTAGGACGGGTCGTCGGCGTTCCCCAGACTGTTGGGGTTGGCGAGCTGGTCGCGGCCCTTCTCGAGCTCGGTCGCCAGCGCGTCGAGAATCTGCTTCTTGGCGATGTTCGACTCGGGCATGGAGGCGATGGCCTTCACGAGGTCGCTGTTGAGCGTACTGGCCTTGTCGCCGTAGCAGAACGGGTCGAACGACGTACGCGGGCTGCCGTCGCGGTTGGTGCCCTGTCCGCCGTTGTTGAGCTGCTTGATGACGCGGACGGCGCAGTCGAGCTTCTGGTAGGCGCCGGCGTCGGCCTTGTTCTGGGCATCCTTGTAGACCTTGTCCTCGAGGGTGAGCAGGCCGTCGGCGCCCTGACCGATCTGGGTGCGGAGCTGGTCGACACCGTTGAGGAGCGTGCCGGGCTGGTCGGTCGTGCCGATGCCCGCGCGCAGCTTCTGGATGCCCTCGTGCAGCGGCCTGGCCTTCTCGGGCAGCCCGCCGATCTGCTGGTGCATGGTCGTCAGGCCCTCGTCGAGGTCCTTGAGGCCGTCCGCCACCTTCTGCAGGCCAGCGATGAGCTCGGGGGCGCCGGCGCGGGCCTGGCCCAGGCCGTCCTTGAGCTGGGCCGCGCCGACATCCAGCTGTCCGGCACCGTCCTTCAGCTGTCCGGTTCCGTCCTTCAGTTGTCCAGTGCCGTCCTTGAGCTGTCCGGTGCCGTCCTTCAGCTTCGACGTGCCGTCGACGAGCTTGCCGGTGCCGTCGACGAGCTGTCCCGTGCCGTCCTTGAGCTGGCCGGTGCCGTCGGCGAGCTTGCGTGCGCCGGGGGCCGCCTCGTCGGCGAGGCCCTTGTGGAGCTCGGAAGAACCCTCGCGGAGCTTGACCAGCCCAGCGAGCAGCTGGTTGCCGCCGTCGCGGAGCTTGATGAGGTTCTCGTCGATCTGGGCTGCGCCCGAGCTGAGGTCGCGTCCCGACTTCGCGCCGGCGTTGTAGGACGCCGCACCGGCCTTGAACGACGGGCTCTGCAGCGGGTTCACTGGCAGGCCGGAGATGGTGGCGGCGGGGATCTGCCCGTCACGGATGCGGGCGCTGTAGCCGAACTCGGCGCGCGGCGTCCCGATCGGTCCGAACAGCGTCATGGTGAACGACAGCTTGGTGCCACCCCGTCCGTCACCGGCGACGGCGGCCTCGCCGCTGCGAACCTCGGAGAACTCCTTGGGCAGCGTCGTCTGGAGCTGGCCGACCATGGGGATAACGACCTTCTCGGTGCGGTTGACCATGTTGCCTGTGCCGTCGTCGAGCGAGAACGTGCGGTCGACGCTCGTCACGTTCTCGACCACGTAGCGCACGTCGAGCTGGCCGGAGCGGCCCACGACCTGCTTGGCGGTCACGGGCTTGCCGTCGAGGAGGTAGGTGACCTTGACCTTGAGGGGGATCTTCTTGGCGTCGAAGTTTGACACGGCGCGCTTGCGAAGCTGGCCGTCGACGTTCTCGTCCACGCGCAACTTGCCCCCGACGGCGTCGAAGGAGCCGAACTCGTCCAGGTTGCGCAGCCCGTCGGTGGCGACGGGGTTGGCCAAGTGGACGGGGCCGTGGCCCTCCATCGACAGCTGTTCGTAGATGCGGGCCTCGCGGACGCTGCCGTCGGGTGCGAGGTATGCCTGGACCGTCTCGGTGTTGGTGATGTCCACGCGGTCCTCGGCAGGGGCGACAGGGGCCGTCGTGCCGAGGGCGAGGAGGGCGGCGCCGGCGACGGCGGTCGCGCGGGCGATGTGACGGGTCGGGGTCATGCGCGGCCTCCCAGGGCATCGTCGAGGATCGGGTCGTCGGAGTCGGCGTGGTGGGCGTGTCGGTCGGGATCGGCGGGCGCGTCAGCCTCGTCGTGCTCGGCGGGCCCGCGGCCGCCGACGCGTACGCCGTGGGCCAGCGTCGTGGTGAGGACACCGACGGCGCAGGCCAGGAGCATGGTCGTCGCGGCCTGAGGCGACTCGGTGAGGAATCGTGCCGGTGCCTCGGTGTAGGTGGTCTCGTACGCGGCCACGAGGGCCGCGCAGCCCAGCAGGGCCGACCAGAGCGGGACGCGGTCGCGCGAGGCGACGGCCACGACGGCGAGGAGGGCGATGACCACGGCGGCCGCGACGGCGCGGCCGGCGGTGGAGTCGGGGAGCACGGCCGCACGTACGGCGAAGCCGGCCCAGGCCAGAACGAAGCCGAGCGCGAAGCCGATGAAGCGACCCACGTGCTGCTCGGCCGGGACCAGTCCAAGGGCTCCGCCGAGCGCGGCCCCGACGAGGGCCAGGTGCTCGAGCTGGGAGCCCGATCCTAGGGTCAGGACGACCGCTGCGCCGATGGCGAGCAGGCAGCCGCCGGCAAGGTTTCTGAACATTCCACACCTCGTTGTGCAGACTCGGAACGCCTTGGGCGTTTACCCCCGGTCGGGGGGTTACGGGACAGTAACCATACTGATCAGTTGGTCGCCAGACCCATGAGCAGAAAGGTTGCGATCCTCTCAGAATGTGAGACCAGGCACACTCAGACGGGCATGACGACGCCCGGCCCGACGGCCGGAGCGGGCGTCGAGAAGGCTTGTTTCAGTCCTGCGGGATCGGACGGACCGTAAGGATCTGCTCGGCCCGGCCGACGGGGCCGTCGACGTCATGCAGCGTCGTGGAGGTCAGGCCCAGGCCCGTCGGTCCGAACGCGACCTCGGTGTCGAACCCGACCCACTCGGCGCGCGGCTGGCGGAACAGGTGGATCGTCAGATCGGTGTTCGGGAACATCCACTGGGTGGGGGAGACGCGGGGCGCCACGCCGTTCGCGGTGTCGACCAGCATGCAGAAGCGGGCGGTCGGCGAGCTCTCCTCGCCGTGGACCAGCGCCAGCGGGGAGTGCAGCCACAGGCGACCCTGACCCGGCGCCGACGCCGGGTCCCGGCGCAGGTCGAGCGAGCGGATGTAGCCACCCGGCCACACCGACGAGCCCTCCCAGTCGCCGAAATCGTCGGGCCCGGGCATCACCGGGGTCGGCGTACCCTCCACCGGCGACGAGTCCCCGCGCAGCAGGCGCCACGCGGATGCGCGCACGACGGTGCGGCCGCCCACCGACAGGCGCGCCTCGACCAGCTCGATCGTGCGGCCCGGGCGGATCGTCTCGACCTCCACGGTCGTCTCCTCGGCGGGGATCTGGCCCAGGATGTCGAACGTGATGCGCGCCAGCTGGAGCTCCTCACGCGGGTCGTGCGCCTCGATGGCGTGCACCAGCAGGCCGCCCACGGGCGACATGTGCTGCTCGTGCGCCTGCCAGGCACCCTGGGCGTGGAGGGTTGGCATCCACGTGTGAGCGCCGGTGCGCTGGAAGTACGCGGGGATGTCGGTCGCCAGTCCCATGGGGTTGTCGGCCTCGGAGGCCATCGTGTTCTCGGTCACGGTCGACACTGTAGAACCACTTTCGGCTCGCGGGCGGGGTGCGACAGACTGGGGGACATGGGTGAAGAGATCGGACGCACCGAATACACCGAGGCCGACTTCGCGCGCTACCGCGAGGTTGCCGCAGCAGAGCTCGACCAGCTGCGGCGCATGCTCGTCGAGCACCCCTTCGAGGAGGCCAACCCGCGGGCCGGCATGGAGGTCGAGCTGAACCTCGTCGACCGGGCGCTCGAACCCTCGTCCAGCAACGACCAGGTCTTGAAGGCCATCAACGACCCGGCCTTCGTGACCGAGCTCGGTGAGTTCAACATCGAGATGAACCTCGCGCCCTTCCAGCTCGGCCCCAAGGGGCTATCCACCTTCGAGCACACCCTGTGCAGTCACTTCAGCGACGCCGCGTCGCGTGCCGCCCGGCTCGACGTAAGCCTGGCCGCCATCGGCATCCTGCCGACGCTGGGCCGCGAACACCTGACCGGTGAGCTGCTGTCCGACAACCCTCGCTACACGGTCCTGGACGACCAGATGCGTCGCCTGCGCGGGGGCCGCCCCGCAGAGCTGCGCATCTCTGGGGCGGAAGCACTCGAGTGGGACGTCGACACCATCGCGCCGGAGTCGGCGTGCACGTCCCACCAGGTCCACCTCCAGGTCGCGCCCAACGCGTTCCCGGCCCTCTGGAACGCCTCCCAGGCCATCGCCGGCGTCCAGCTGGCGCTCGGGGCGAACTCACCATTCTTCCTCGGCCGTCATCTGTGGGCCGAGACCCGCATCCCGGTCTTCACTCAGGCGAGCGACGTGCGGACCACCGCGCAGATGGCCGCCGGCGAGCGTGAGCGCGTCTTCTTCGGCGAGCGCTGGATCAGCTCGTTCGCCGACCTGTTCGAGGAGAACCAGGACTGGTTCGAGCCGATCCTGCCCGACCTCGACGATCCCGACGCCGACGAGGAGGTGCCGTCGCTGCGTGCCCTGGCGCTGCTCAACGGCACCGTCTACCGGTGGAACCGGCCCGTCTACGACGTGGCCGGCGGGACCGCCCACGTCCGGGTCGAGAACCGCGTCCTGCCCGCCGGCCCCACGATGGTCGACATGGTCGCCAACGCCGCCTTCTACGCCGGTCTGACCCGCGCCCTCGCCACGCAGGACCACCCCGTGTGGGCGGACGAGCCCTTCGCCGCAGCCGCGGACAACTTCCGCGCCGGCGCCCGGGACGGCATCCACGCCCGCCTCACCTGGCCCGGGCTGGGGGAGAGCGCCGCCACCGACCTGGTCGCGCGTACGCTCCTGCCGCTGGCCGCCGCCGGGCTCGAGATGTGGGGTGTCGCGCACGACGACATCAGCCGCTACCTCGGGGTCGTCGAGGGACGCTGCGCGGCGCGCACGAACGGCGCCGACTGGCAGGTCCGCGCCGTCGCCGCCCGCGAGGCCGCGGGCGAGTCGCGAGCCGCGGCGCTGCGCGGCATGCTGGGGGACTATCTTTCTCTGATGGACACCAACGAGCCCGTCCACACCTGGGAGGACCCCGCATGACCATCGTCGTCGGTTATTCGACGAAACCCGAGGGGGACGCCGCCTTGCGCGCAGCCATCGCCGAGGCCGAGGTGCGCGGCCTCCCACTCGTCGTCGTCCCCAACTCCGCCGACGACTGCGCGGGTGCCCAAGCGGTGCTCGCCCCGCTCAACCACCTCGAGCACCGGCTCGCCGAGCCGAGCGAGGTCGGACTCGTCGGCGACCACATCCTCGAGGTCGCGGACCAGGCCGGTGCCGAACTCATCATCATAGGGCTGCGCCGCCGATCGTCGACCGGCAAGCTCCTCCTGGGACTCAACGCCCAGAAGGTGCTGCTCGACGCCGGGATCCCCGTCATGGCGGTCAAGGCCCCCTGATCCGCTTGCACCCCACCCCCGATTACGAGGTTTTGGGGCGGCGTGCCAGAATGTCTCGGTCGGCAGCATTGACACCACCGTGGTTCAATGCGCCCTGAAACCGTTGACCAGGTGAGAGGTTCTTTGTGACGCCCCCCGAAACGCGAGATGCATCTGCCCCGGCGACGAGCACGTCCGGTGAGGTGAAGGCCTCCACCGCCAAGAAGGCCCCCGCCAAGAAGGCCCCCGCCAAGAAGGCTGCGGCGAAGAAGGCCCCGGCGGCGAAGAAGAGCACCGCCGCCAAGACGACGTCTGCGAAGACCACGGCGAAGAAGGCTCCCGCCAAGAAGGCCGCTGCCGACGTCGAGACCGAGGCCGCCTCGCCCGCCGCGAAGGCCCCCGCCAAGAAGGCGACGACGAAGTCGGCCGCCACGAAGACCACCAAGAAGGCCCCAGCCAAGAAGACAGCCGCCGGCGAGCCCACCACGGCCGAGGTGCTCGATCAGGTGAAGGCCGGGTCGACCGAGGTCGAGGCCAAGATCGAGGGAGACGAGCTCGTCCTCACGGTCGGCAAGAAGCGCACCCTCGATGACGTCGACGAGTCCCAGTTCAAGCCTGAGGCCGCCGCCGAGGAGGAGAAGGAGATCGTCGAGGAGCAGCAGGGTTTCTCCCTCTCCGACGCCGACGACGCCGACGAGCCCGAGCAGCAGGTCATGGCCGCCGGCGCCACCGCCGACCCCGTCAAGGACTACCTCAAGCAGATCGGCAAGGTCGCCCTCCTCAACGCCGAGCAGGAGGTCGAACTCGCCAAGCGCATCGAGGCCGGCCTGTTCGCCGACGAACAGCTCAACGACCCCGACGCCAAGATCAAGCAGAGCCTCGTCGCCGACTATGAGTGGATCGCCGCCGACGGACGCAAGGCCAAGAACCACCTTCTCGAGGCCAACCTCCGCCTCGTCGTCTCGCTCGCCAAGCGCTACACCGGCCGCGGCATGCTCTTCCTCGACCTCATCCAGGAAGGCAACCTCGGCCTCATCCGCGCCGTCGAGAAGTTCGACTACACCAAGGGCTACAAGTTCTCGACCTACGCGACCTGGTGGATCAAGCAGGCCATCACCCGCGCCATGGCCGACCAGGCCCGCACCATCCGCATCCCCGTCCACATGGTCGAGGTCATCAACAAGCTCGCCCGTGTCCAGCGCCAGATGCTGCAGGACCTCGGCCGCGAACCCACGCCCGAGGAGCTCGCCAAGGAGCTCGACATGACCCCCGAGAAGGTCGTCGAGGTCCAGAAGTACGGCCGCGAGCCCATCTCGCTGCACACCCCGCTCGGTGAGGACGGCGACTCCGAGTTCGGCGACCTCATCGAAGACTCCGAGGCCGTCGTGCCCGCCGACGCCGTGAGCTTCACGCTCCTCCAGGAACAGCTCAACGACGTCCTCGACACCCTGTCCGAGCGCGAGGCCGGCGTCGTGTCCATGCGCTTCGGCCTCACCGACGGCCAGCCCAAGACCCTCGACGAGATCGGCAAGGTCTACGGCGTCACCCGCGAGCGCATCCGCCAGATCGAGTCCAAGACCATGTCCAAGCTGCGCCACCCGTCGCGCTCGCAGGTCCTGCGGGACTACCTGGATTAGTAGCCCCGGTTCGCGCGCGTGAACTGGTCCCAGTTGGTGGGCTGGTTCAGGGGTTGGGGCCTACGCGGCAAGGGCCTGTTCCCGGTAGGTGACCGGGGGCAGGCCCTTGTTGCTGTCATGGGGCCTGTGATGGTTGAACCAGAAGGGGTGGTCGATCAGCTCCGTGACGAGTTGGTCGATGGTCCCGATCGGGCCTGTGCAGAACAGCTCGTCCAACAGATCCATCACCGCAGACAGGTAGACCTTGTCCTCGCCGATCCGAATCGAGCGCCACTGGTGCCACTGTTCTCCGAGTGAGCGCCAGCGAGACGAGGAGGCTCCTCGTCTGCGGCCGCGGGCGGCCTCCGCTCGGAGAGCAGGGAGAGCCCGCTCAGCTGAAGCGGGTCGCCCAGCCCGTGGGCGGGCCGAGCCAGAGCAGGAACGACATGATTGCACCCAGCACGACGACCGAGGCGGCGATCGCCAGCCACGGGTGGCGGAGCGCAGCCACGCGTACCTTCTCCAGGAAGCCCGAGTCCTCCGTCGCCTCGGGGCGACGCCAGTCGCCGTCCAAGCGGTGGTGGCGCTCCAGCCAACGGTCGTACGGGTACGTCGCGTACGGCACGAACGTCGACGCGAAGCCCGCTGCGACCGTCGGCCAGCCCCAGCGCTGGTTCATCGCCACGAACACGTTGGTCAGCAGGTACGCCAGGAACGCGGCACCGTGCGCCAGGCCGGCCGGTCGGATCAACGCCTCGGTGGTGCCCGAGTACTTCAGCACCATGGCGACGATCAGCAGGGTCCAGGTCACCATCTCGGCGAGCGCGGCGATGCGGTACAGGCGGCGGGGCGAGAACGTCATGCCCCGATCATGCCGTGAGACGGCTGCGACGGGACGGTCCGAACGGACCGACCTGCCCCGCTAGCATCGTCGCGTGAGCGACTATCAGGTCCAAACCACGGCCGTACGCGTCTTCGAGACGACCCTGCTCAGCAAGGTCACCGGCGCCGAGTCGACCAACGAGACCCCGCACGGCCTCGGCATCCTCGGCACCGACCTCGGCTTCGTGTGGGACGCCGGCCACGACCGGGTCTTCTGTATGTTCGGCGACACCTACGGCGAGGGCTGGGGCGGCCACGGTGCCGGACCCCACAACGCCGACTGGCGACGCAACGTCCTCGTATCGTCCACATCCCGCGACCTCGAGGGCGGCGGGTTCGTCTTCGATCAGGCCGTCATGCGCCCCGGCGGCGGCGCCGCCCAGGTCATCCGCACCAGCCGTCTCAACCCGCCGAAGGTCAACTTCCCCGAGCACACGCTCATCCCCAACGGAGGCATCACCGTCGACGGCGTCCACTACGTCCACTGGATGTCGGTCCTCATCTGGATGGCTGGCGGGCGCTGGCGCACGTTCCAGGCCGGCATCGCCCGCTCCGACGACGACGGCCGCACTTGGCACAAACCCCTGCTCGGACGCTTTCCGAACCTGCTCGGCCGCAACCGCTTCCAGGTCGCCACCTTCGCCCGCGACGACGAGTGGGTCTACCTGATCGGCACCACCAACGGACGCCACGGCTCGGCCTACCTGGCGCGTATGCGACCCGACGAGGTCGACCGCGTGCCCGCCTACCGCTACTGGGACGGCAAGGACTGGACGCGCAGCGCGCGCGCCGCCGCGCCGATCTTCAACGGCCCGGTGGGGGAGATGTCGGTGACCTTCCACACCGGCATGGGCAAGTGGCTCGCCATGCACCTCGACGAGGACCAGGCCTCCATCGTGCTTCGCAGCGCCGACCAGATCACCGGTCCGTGGACCGCCGGCGAGGTCGCCGCCAGCGCCGCGCAGTATCCGGCCCTCTACGGCGGCTACATCCACCCGTGGTTCCTCGGCGGTGACACCATCTACTGGCTCATGTCCCAGTGGGCGCCCTACAACGTGTTCCTCATGAAGAGCCGCATCGGCCTGACCGAGCCGCCCATCGACACCACGTCGACCGGCTCGACCCCGCTCCGGTGAGGGAATAGTCCGACCGGTCGGAAGGTTGTCCCGACATGAGCATCCCCCTGTCAGTCCTTGACCTCGCCATGGTGAACGAGGGCGAGTCGAGCGGCGACGCGCTCGCGCGCACGCTCCGTCTCGCCAGCCACGCCGAGTCCGAGGGGTACGCGAGGTTCTGGGTCGCCGAGCACCACAACATGCCGGCCATCGCCTCGACGGCCCCGGCGGTGCTGATCGCCGCCATCGCTGCGCGCACCGAGCGGATCCGCGTCGGCTCCGGCGGCGTCATGCTGCCCAACCATGCGCCCTACGTCGTCGCCGAGCAGTTCGCGCTCCTCGAGGCGCTCCACCCGAACCGCATCGACCTCGGCATCGGGCGCGCGCCCGGCACCGACCAGCGCACCGCTATGGCGCTGCGCCGCGACGCCGGCCAACTCGGCGTCGAGGAGTTCCCCCAGCACATCCTCGACGTCCTCGCCTGGCTCGGCGACGACCGGCTGGAGGAGTCGCTCGCGCTGACGCTGTCGGCGACACCCGCCGCCACCTCCCATCCCGAGGTCTGGCTGCTCGGCTCGTCCGGCTACGCCGCCCAGCTGGCGGGCATGCTCGGCCTGCGCTACTGCTACGCCCACCACTTCGGCCAGATGGACCCCATGGCCGTCATGGACGCTTACCGCTCCCGCTTCCAGCCCTCGCCGGCCCTGTCCGAGCCGTACGCGATGGTGTGCACGTCCGCGCTGACCGCCCCGACCGCCGAGGAGGCCGACCATCTCGCCGGTCCCGCCCGCGTCGCCGCGATGAACCTACGCACGAACCAGCGCGCCCCCATCGTGTCGCCCGAGGTCGCCGCCCAGCGCGAGTGGAGCTCCCTCGACCTCGCGATGCTCGACCAGCTGCCGGCCATCAAGTTCGTCGGAGAGGCCGATGACGTCGCCGGGCGGCTCAAGCAGTTCACCGAGCGCCTCGGCGTCCAGGAGCTCATGCTCACCGGCACGGCGTACGCCGCCGAGACCAAGGAGCGCACGCTCAGCGACATCGCGTCCCGCTGGTGACCGCACCAGACATGCGAAGGGGCCCCGCACCATCTGGTGGATTCTTGCGGTCCTCGCAACACCTGATGGTCTAGGCCGGTAGTAGATCACGCAAACGC